>NZ_CP136684.1:3206428-3534285 GCF_032921865.1 Thalassospira lucentensis | reverse complement strand
AAGTTGATTTGGTCGCGACCTTCCTGCTCCGCACGAAGGCGTGCAAGTTTTGCAAGAAGTCCATATCTTTCGCCGCGCAACTGCCCGAGTTCGGACTCGCTTCGCGTCCCGTCAAGCAGCATCAAAACCTGGCCCTGCTTTACGCGTTCCCCTTCCTCGACCAGCAGCTTTTTCAAAATGCCGCCCTCGAAATGGTTCACGACCTTTTTGCGGGAATCCACGATTACCGAACCTGACGCAACCGCAGCGCTATCAAGTTCAGCTGTAAAAGCCCAGGAAAAGAAACCGCCAAACCCAACAGCGATCACAATAATACCTGCCATGATCGGCTTGCGCAGACTTTGGCGAGACGCCGTCCTCTCTTCATCAAGCACCTGATACCATGCAGGTTGCGGATCTTCCGGGATCATGACCTCGCCACGATCATCGACATTGATTACACGGTTCATGCCGCACCCCCGTTTTGCTGATTGCGTTTGATCGACGGCAGGCTTTTGATGTCATTGTCATCCTGCGTCATCGAACGGATCACATCGGTGCGTTCACCAAATTGCTTGACCCGACCATCCTGCATGACAAGCAGCTTGTGGGCGTATTGCATGATGCTTTGGCGGTGCGCGATCAGCACCACCATCGCCCCCGCATCCGCAGCCTGACGTACCGCCCGTATCAGAGACGCCTCGCCTTCGGCATCAAGATTGGCATTAGGTTCATCCAGTACCAGAAGACGGGGCCAGCCATACAATGCACGTGCAAGCGCGATGCGCTGCTGCTGCCCGCCGGACAATGTATGCCGCCCGGCCCCGATCGGCGTGTCATAGCCCAACGGCAAACGACCGATCATTTCATGAACGCCAGCCGCACGGGCTGCATCAATCACCTTGCGCGGATTTGCCTCGCGCATGCGACCGATGTTTTCACGGATGGTTCCGTTCAGAAGTGACACGGATTGAGGAAGATAACCGACCATGTTGCCAAACGATCCGCGTTCCCAAAGATAGGTACTGTGCCCGTCAAGGAACACACCGCCTGCCGTCGGCTTTGCAGCCCCCACCAGAACACGTGACAGGGTTGACTTACCCGCTGCGGATGGCCCGACCACCCCGAGGATTTCGCCGGGATTAAGGTCAAAATTCACACCGCGCAAAACCGGAACATTAGATCCCGGCACCGCATAAACCAGATTGTCGACAACAAGCGGGCCTTCGGAACGCGGCGTTGGTTCGATCTCACGCTCGGACTGACGTTCTTCAAGGATATTTCGAATACGCTTCCATGACGACAGGGCTGAAACCCAAGCCCGCCAATCGCGGGTGACATTATCGAACGGCAACAGAAGACGCCCCATAATGACCGTACCGCCAATCATCGCGCCAGGTGTTGTTTCACCCTGAATGACAAGATATGCGCCCATCGCCAGCACACAAATCTGCATGCCGAAACGGGCGGAACGCGAGACAGAATACATCCCCTTGCTACGGGCATTACCGATATCAAGTAGCTCGCTGGCATGGATTTGCGATTGACGCCAACGCATTGCAAGAGCCGGCAACATACCCATCGCCTCGATGGCTTCGGCGTTTGATACGGTTGACCCGATATCGCCGATATTGCGCAGATTGGCGTCAGAACCCTCCTTGGTGATCTGGCGTACCAGCAAATCCCCCAACAGACTAAGCCCGATCAGGATCAGCACCGCCACAAGGCCGGCAATCCCGTAATACGGATGCAGGGCAAACATCACACCGAGGAAAATGGGCGACCAGATCGCTTCAAGCGGTGCACCAATGGTATTGCCATTGATAAAATTACGCAGATCGGACAGGTCGCGCAGAACCTGCGTCCCCTGTACCGACCCTTTTTCAAGCGCGACGCTCATTGCTGCCGAAATCGCAGGCAAGTTCAGGCGACGCAGTAATGATTTGGCCATTTCCTGAAAGATCAGGGCCCGAATGAAATCAAGGATGCCGTATAGAATGATAGCGCCGACCGCAATTGCCAGCAGCAATTTCAGCGTATCGGTGCTTTGACTGTTTATGACGCGATCATGCACCTGAAGCATGAAAAGCGGCACGGTCAGTTGCAGAACATTGATAAAGCCGCTCAGGACCCCGGCCCATCCAAGGCCACGAACAAAAGTGTATCTTGCCTCGCGGATGACGGACTTCGCATCCAGCGATGGTCTGACAGCTTTGCTTTCTGCGGTTTTTGGCGTGTTTTTACGACCAAAATGCATTGATTTTCATCCAATCAGCCAAAAGTCATAGTTTTTCCGCAATCTAATCACATAGTTGCGATGTCATGATGATCTACAATAAAATCAAATATGTCGATCTCATGTTCATGATCTGACAATGTAAAAACAGAAGAAGACGAAGTAATTTAAAAATAAAAATACTTTCAAATTACTTCGAAATTACGAGCAAACTGAGGGAAGAATTGGGCGTGCGGAAAAACCGTTCAAGAGCAACGTCCTGTTATCTTCCCCACACGAAAGGCCTGCCACGGTCGAAAGACCATGGCATCAACTCTCGCTTGGGACCAGATAACGGATCAAACAACATGACCGTCACTCATCTTGAACTAGCAAATACCGTCGAGCGTATTTATCGGCGTTTTGCTGATCTGCTTCGTGTAGATCTTATTCAACTCGGCAAAGATGACATCAGCCCCGCACAAGTTGCGTTGCTGTTTACCATCGGAGACGATGAACTTTCGGTCCGGGATCTTCTTGATCGCGGCCATTACATGGGATCGAATGCATCCTATAATCTGAAGCAATTGGCTGAATCGGGCTATGTCGAACGCCATGTGATGGCCCGTGACCGACGGTCTGCCAGAATCAAACTTACCCGTAAGGGGCATGAACTGTGTGAATCCCTGCATGAATTCCACGAGGAATATCACAACGCACTGACCAATGACCTGCAAGACCAGCAGGAAATGGAAACAGCACTTCGCACCTTGCGGCGCCTGGAGGAATTCTGGACACAGACCCTCCGTTATGGCGGTGTGCCAGTAACAAGCGCTGTCATGACACAGGAGCTTCGCAGTCGCCGATGAAAATTGTCTTTGTCCACCGCCATGGACCGGGACAATTTGTTCACCTGGCCTGTCATCTGGCAAATGCCGGATGGCAGGTTTCCTTCCTTTGCGAAGCAATGAACGTTCAACTTCCCGGCATTCGTGTCCTGCGTCAGCGGGCTACCCCGCCCCCGCCTGCCACCCCGTTCCCCCAATATCACCATCAAATCGGCATGCAGGCCGCCACAACACTCGATTCACTCGTCGCACAGGAGGGGCCACCCGATATTGTTTACGGGCATATTGGCTGGGGCGGCATGATGTTTGCACGGGATGTCCTGCGCAAGACACCACTGATCGGTTATTGCGAACATTACTATCATGCCGAGGGGCGCGATGTCGGTTTCGATCCAACCGAAACGGTTACATTGGCCAAGCGAACCCAGCTTCGGTTGCGCAACAATGCGCAGCTTTCAAGTCTGGAAACCATTGATGCCGGGATCAGTCCAACGGCTTGGCAAAAAGCTGCCTTCCCGCAAAGCTTCCACAACAAGATCGGGATTTGCCATGATGGTATTGATATCCATCGCTGCCGCCCGGATGACAAAGCAGAACTGATCCTGCCCGATGGCCGCGTTGTCCGGCAGGGTGATCCGGTAATCACCTATGTCGCGCGCGACCTTGAACCCTATCGCGGGTTCCCGCAGTTCATGCGTGCTGCGGCAAAACTGTCCCGTCAAAACCCGGAGGTTACTTTTGTCGTCGCGGGTGGTGACGGCATCAGTTATGGATCCCCCCGCAGTGACGGAAAGAAATGGCGTGACGCCATGATGTCAGAAACCGGCATGGATCCGTCCCGAATTGCCTTTCTTGGGCAAATTCCGCATGACCAGCTGATCCGCTTGTTCCAGATCAGTTCGGCCCATGTCTATCTGACATATCCGTTTGTTTTGTCATGGTCGGTGCTTGAAGCCATGGCATGCGGAACACCTGTAATCGCATCGGATACCGGACCGTGCCGGGATATCATTCGTCATGGAAAGAACGGATTGATGTGCGTTTTTTGGGACGAGGATCAGCTTGCCGCAACAATGGCGGAAGCATTGGCGCACCCTGAACGTCTTCGCGAAATCCGCAAGCTTTCGCGCCGTACGATCACACAAAACTTTGCCTTGCAGCAATGCCTTGAAAGACAGACAGGTCTGATCGAACGGATGGCAAAGCGGTGATCAGGTTTCGGAAATCTCGCAACGCATGAAATGGCGCGGGCCTGCATCGCCGGAATGTTCAGGCATCCGGCGATATAACCCGTATCCGGCAAGGCCCGTTTTATCGGTGGCGATGATCAGCCACAGGAAACCGGCTTCCTCGGCACGTGACAGATCTGTTTTCGACGGCTGCCAATCGCGATTAGGGTGCGAGTGATAGCACCCGGCAATCACCTCGCCGCGATCACGAACCGAACGATGCGTTGCAATCAGGGTTTGCGGATCGATTTCAAATGTCTTCAGGGGATCGGCGGCAATATTGCTCGAAACAACAAATCGGGTAATCGTGGTCGGATCGTCTGCGTTTGCAACCAAAAGGCCGCAGCATTCCTCAGGCCAGGCATTGACTGCCAAGGCCGAAACCTCGTCACGCAGACTTTCTGGCAACGTCACAACATACCCGGATCCGGTCATCGAACCACCTTGCAGAAAACGGTCTATTGCGGCTCCACTAGCAGGATTTGTCCAAGGATCGTGCCATCCCGCAAGGAAACAACGACCAGACGGCTTCCCTGACGGCCCTCAAGGCGCACGGTTGCCTCGCTTCCCTGCCGGGAAAAATCGACCAGCGTTTCACCCGGCGCCAGATCGATATTGATTGTTCCGAACGGTGCCAATTGCGCAACCGGTTTCGGATCAAGACCGGACGATGCGTCAACCTGCCCGGCAACCGGTACAGACGGCATTGCGTCATCGGTTACAATGCCACCATCTTCCTGACGCGATACCCCATAAACCACAAGTGCGACGCCCGCGACGATCAGCACTCCCATAAAAGCGACCAGAATCTTGATAACGCGCATCACATTTCCGATTGATAAGTTGATCAACAGCCTGATCTTGCACCACGCTGCTATTACAGCATGCAGAACAAGACAACATTGAAGGCCATACCGACAAGAAACACCAATTGCAAGTTTGCAAAGCGGGATTGCATTTCATCGTCAAGCGATTAAAACCGCCCTGCAACAGATATCACTGGCCCAAATGACCCCGAACAACAGCAGATGTGAATATGGATAGCGGCTCAAACGCGGAACATCTTGAATATATCGCCCTGCCCTCGGATGAAGGTGCGAGGCTCGATAAGGTTCTGGCAACCGCATGGCCCGAACAGTCACGTTCACGCATCAAAAGCCTGATCGAGGACGGACATCTGATGCTGAATGGCAATCCGGTCGCCAAAATGTCGTACAAGGTCAAATCCGGTGATCAATTTGCGCTCGAAATTCCACCTGCTGTTGCGGCCGATCCCGTAGCCGAAAAAATCGCGCTCGATATCCTGTATGAGGACGACGATCTGCTGGTAATCAACAAACCGGCCGGGATGGTGGTGCACCCCGCAGCGGGCAATGAAAGCGGTACACTAGTCAATGCATTGCTGGCCCATTGCGGTGACAGCCTTTCGGGCATTGGCGGCGTAAAGCGCCCGGGTATCGTACATCGGCTCGACAAAGACACCAGCGGCGCCATGGTGATTGCCAAGAACGACGCAACCCATAGGGCACTTTCGACCCTGTTTTCCGAGGACAAGGAAAATATCGAACGCGCCTATATCGCCGTGGTCTGGGGTGTCCCCCGCCAGCGCGAGGGCATAATAGAAGGCAATATTGGCAGAAGCCCACGCAACCGTAAAAAGATGGCGGTGCTGCGAAATGGCGGAAAACCGGCCCTCACCCGGTACAAAGTTTTGGCAAAACGTGACGACTCGTTGGCTTCACTCGTCGAGTGCCGCCTTGCAACGGGTAGAACACATCAAATTCGCGTCCATATGACCCATCTTGGTCACTCACTTATTTGTGATCCTGTCTATGGTAGAAGCAAACTTACCCAGAAGTTCAACTCGCGGGTGCACGAGGTTCTGAACAGCTTTGAGAAACAGGCGCTACATGCCAGAACACTGGGATTTTTGCACCCAAAAACAGGCGATTACGTCCTTACCAAAGCCCCCCTTCCGGAAGACCTACAAGAACTCATCACCTGCCTAGACCTACCCATTGGGATAGTCTGACCTAACCTTTTTGGTCGAAAATCTATTGACGCCTTCTAATACCCACGTATACCCTGTCTAAGGTGCTAGGGGATAAACCGCACCTTATACGAAGCGTAACGGGAGGCTTCAATGAAACAGGGAAATGCACTTCCAATCATCTCCCAAGATGGTCTGACAGTCTATTTGCAGCGCATCCGCCGTTACCCCATGCTTACACCTGAACAGGAAACGACGTTTGCGTGTGAATACCGTGACAATGATGATGCAACTGCCGCAGAAAAGCTGATTACCAGCCATTTGCGACTGGTTGCCAAGATAGCCATGAGCTATCGCGGTTATGGACTTCCGATAAACGAATTGATCTCCGAAGGCAATGTAGGCCTGCTTCAATCGGTCAAGCGATTTGACCCGGACAAAGGGTTCCGCCTTGCGACTTACGCAATGTGGTGGATCCGCGCCGCAATACAGGAATACATCCTGCATTCCTGGTCGCTGGTGAAAATGGGCACGACCGCCGCCCAGAAAAAGCTTTTCTTTAATCTGCGGAAACTCAAAAGCCAGATGCAGGCAATCGATGAAGGCGATCTGCTACCGGAGCAGGTGGAACTGATCGCGACAAAGCTGAACGTTTCCGAAGATGACGTGATCATGATGAACCGCCGCCTCGCCGGACCGGATCATTCTCTGAATGCGCCGGTACGCATTGACGGCGACGGCGAATGGGTCGACTGGATCGAAAGCGAAGACGAAGATCAGGAAACCCTGTATGGCAAGCGCGAGGAATTCCTTCAAAGGATGAACCTGCTGAAAAGTGCGATGTCGCATCTTAACGCACGCGAACGCGACATTCTCACCCAGCGTCGCCTTCTGGACTCTCCGGTGACGCTCGAAAATCTCAGCGTGGCATATGGAATTTCTCGTGAACGCATTCGCCAGATAGAAGTACGTGCCTTTGAAAAAGTGCGCAAATCGATCCACACCGATTTGCCGATGTGAGTCCCAACCTTACCCTCGTCAATGAATATGACTGCGGCGGACAACTTGTCCGCCGCTTTTTTGTGCTTAAGATATATCATTCAATGAACTGGTCACTTCCCGGAACGATCAATTTCCTTGATCAGGCTGTCACCCCAAGTTTTGATTAATCCGCGCTGTTTCTTGCGCAACTCGGAAACCCGACGCTGGGCCGACAGGTTCAGAACATTGGCAACAATCGGTGGCATCGCCAGATACAAAAGCCAGCCAAGACCGGCTGCGCCATACATGATCGACAAGGCAACGGGCTGGAAAATTTCCTGCGTTGCAACACCAACGGTTTGCGCCCCCTGTTGCCAGATTTCCATGATATAGGGCGCAACCCCTGAAAAATTCAGACCGAAAATGCAGCGCGACATGGTCCGTCCCTGGCTGCGATCAAACATGAACGCGACCATAGAAGGCAAAAGCCCGACTGCTAAAGTAATGAATGTCGGCAGAGCTACCATGAACAAAAGCACGGCGGATGCCACCACCGACAAACCGGAAAAGGCACTTTTCTTTTTACTGCCAGACTGTCTTGCCATCCCCGTCCCCTACCAGATATGCATCAGAAACAGTGCCGACACCGTCAGCAATGCAATCATGGTCGACGCAAAAGCTGCCGCCTGCTGACCCACTTTTTCTGCCAGTTCAAGCCGTGCGGGACCTGATGATTTAAGATCAAAGACCTCGCTTTCCGCTTCGGAATATTCCTCGACCGCGGTGATGAATTCGGTCTGGTCCTTTCTGCGTTCCTGTTCGTCATTGATCAGGTTGTAAAGTTCAACCAGATTGCCGCGTTTGGCCAGTTTCGGGATTTCGTGTTCGACCCGCTCCCGTCTGGCTTTGCTGTGAAATACCTTGACCGCGGGCTCCATCAAACGTGCGACCCAATGAGACAGGTTCTGGAGGTTATCGGGGCCATGTCGCCATTGAACAAGTGCCAGCATACTGATAATCGCACGACTGTATTCAACTTCATCAGAAGGATTCTGCAGCGCAAGAAGCTGTGCCTCGACATCATCCTCAAGGCGGGTCGCAATAAAGGCCGCGATATGTCGGTCCACTGGCCAGCTATCGTCAGGCAAATCTGCGGCAGCTTTTTCCAATGCTGGCAAAAGCTGCGTTATATCGACAACATAATCTTTCTCGATCATCGGGCTCAGGCAGTGCTGATTGCGCACGATGGCATAAAGGCACCGCTCATAGCCATAACCGGCACTTTGCTGTTGGATATAGTATCGCAGGTTTTTGTACGCCTGCTGCAGCTTCTGAATTTCCGGGCTGTACCCGCCCTGACGGCCAAACCAGAAGGACGGAATATCGCGGACCACAACATCGGCAAAACGCTGCGGCCCACGGCCGTGCTGGACATCATAGGACAGCATGCTGCCCAGACCATCAACCATCGCAGAAAAGCCCTTGAACCGGATTGCTCCGGATGGATCAAGGATGATGATTGATTTGGCAACCAGAATATCCTCGGCCGCGCGCTTATCCGCACCAGCCCACTGCAATTGCCGTATTGCTTCAGACATGTGTTTGGCGCGGTCATTATCCGCAAGCCCGCGGCGCAACCATATTTCAACAGTACCATCGCGAAGCGGTGCAAGCGAGTTGACCCAGTTCTTTGCAATCCCCTGCGCAAGTGATCGCGCAGTATAATAATCCTTGCCCGCCAGGTTCTGGGATCGGGCTGCTCTTCGCTCGGTATTTGACTGGACCGGTTTTGCCCGACGGCCATCGATCCAGGCATTCAGTTCGGCAAATCCCCATCTTTCTTCAGTGTCATCACATAAAAGTCCGCGCACTGGTTCAATCAATGCCAATGGCAGTTTTTCATTCATGACCACTGCCTGGAACGACCCCTTGGACAGTTTAACGTCGATAATGTCCTGTTCGCGCAGCTTTTGAAGCGGCGTATGCCCAATACCAAGGGCGGCAATCGTCATGCCCAGGGCATAAAGATCGTCAAGCAGCGTTCCCAACCCGCGACCGGCAGGGTCGGCAGTCATTCGGGATATGGTCTCGTAAACCAGTGGCTGATTGAAACCGGCAGGGGCAGCACAACAATCCCCAACGACAACCTTCTCAGCCATCGGATCGCCAAAGAAAAGATTGTCTGCACGAACATTCCGATGCGTCAGCCCTTTGTCGGCCACAGCCTGCAACACATGCATCAACGGTTCGATAACAACTTTGGCAAAATCGTGTTCGTCTATCTTTCTCTGTTTTTCGCCCGGCACCAAAACACGACCGCCTGCTGGCTTTTCATAGAAAAGCACCATTGTCTTGCGGTCCAATAGCGGCCAGTGGGCAATTTCATGGTCCAGAAGATCAATTTGGCCACCAATGTGTACCCCCGTCAGAAACCTGATCAGGTCTTGACGCGTTGGAACAGTCGGGTCTGTGACAAGTGCGAATGCACCACCCTCTTCGCGGCGCAGATTATCTGCGGCATAAGCCTTGCAATTACCCATATCGTATTCAGGAAGCCGAAGATCCGAGAACACACGGAAATTGCCAATTTCGACACTGCGTCCACCACCGCCACTGGCAGCGGGTTCCTCTCCGCCCAAGCCTGGTGCCTGCGCCCGGGAATCCTTTTTCTCCCCGGCGCCATCCTGTTCGTCAGCGCCGTCGGAAACATCCTGTTTCTGCATTTCCGCTTCTTGTGCCATGAGCCCCGGTTTTTCTTTGTTGGAGGAAACACGTTCAAAGCCCCTACCTGTAAAGCTGTTTTGTCGTGTCCTCTGGTCCCCTGAAACGATACTGCCGATAACAAAACGGAGCAAGCCGTTATCCGCGCTGCAAACAAGGACCGGATCGGCCAAATCATTCACCTGAAACGAAAAAAGCCACCGGAAGAACCGGTGGCTTTTGCATTTTCATTCAAACACGCGATCAGGCGCTGAACGGGTCGTGAACCAGAATGGTGTCATCACGTTCCGGGCTGGTCGACAGCAACGCAACCGGTGCCTCGATCAGCTCTTCGATCCGGCGAACATATTTGATCGCCGCCGCAGGAAGATCGGCCCAGCTACGCGCACCCATCGTGGTTTCCGACCAGCCTTCAATGGTTTCATAAACCGGTTTGGCTTTGGCCTGAAGACGCTGGTTCGCCGGAAGATGGTCATAGATTTTGCCATCAATGTCATAGCCGGTGCAGATCTTGATTTCCTTGAACCCGTCAAGAACGTCAAGTTTGGTCAATGCAATACCGGTAATGCCGTTAACCTTGACCGACTGACGGACAAGGGCCGCATCAAACCAGCCGCAACGACGTTTACGCCCGGTAACCACACCAAATTCATGCCCACGTTCGCCAAGACGATCGCCATCAGCATCAAACAGCTCGGACGGGAACGGTCCCTCACCAACGCGTGTGGTGTATGCCTTGGTGATCCCCAGAACATAACCGACACCCGACGGGCCCATACCCGAACCAGCCGCTGCCTGGCCCGAAACCGTGTTGGAAGAGGTCACGAACGGGTACGTGCCATGATCGATATCAAGCATCGTGCCCTGCGCACCTTCAAACAGGATACGCTGACCAGCTTCCTTGAACTGGTTCAACGATTTCCAGACAGTGTCCGAGAATGGCAGGATTTTCGGTGCGATTTCCTTAAGCTGCGCCAACAGTTCGGCACCATCAACTTCCGGCTGGCCCAAACCGCGCAAAAGCGCATTGTGGTGGGTCAGAAGGTTTTCGACTTTGGCTTCAAGAAGTTCGACATCGGCCAGATCGCCAACGCGGATTGCACGGCGGCCAACACGGTCTTCATATGCCGGGCCGATCCCACGACCGGTCGTACCGATCTTGTTGTTGCCGGTTGCCGCGGCTTCACGTGCCTTGTCCAGATTGCCGTGCAACGGCAGGATCAGGCAGGCATTTTCGGCTACGCGCAGGTTTTCCGGCGTAATTTCAACGCCCTGCCCCTTGAGACGGTCGATCTCGGTCAGAAGTGCCCACGGATCAACGACAACGCCGTTGCCAATCACCGACAGCTTGTTCTTGCGAACGATACCCGACGGCAGAAGGCTCAGCTTATAGGTGGTTCCGTCGATCACCAAAGTATGACCGGCGTTATGACCGCCCTGGAAACGCACAACGACGTCTGCCCGTTCGGACAGCCAGTCGACGATCTTGCCTTTCCCCTCGTCCCCCCATTGGGAACCGATCACGGCAACATTGGTCATCGCAAAACTCCTTGCGCGATAAGAAATGGTTCTGGGTTACACACCCAGCGGCACAATCTGGCCGCCAAGATAAATAAAACTGCATCCCATGCGACGTGCTTCCTTGCGCGCCGCATCTTCTGTTTTGGCTTCGGCCGCACCTTCAAGTGCTGCCACGGTATAATGGCCGTCTTTGCGCAATTTGCGCGCTTCGCGCTGGGGCGTGCCCAACGGCAGATACACACGTTCGACCGGTTTCACATCGGCAAGACCGCGCAAAATCGTATCCATGAAAAGCGACATGCCGGTTGCGGCCTCGCCGCCCGAACCACCCGCCCGATAACGGCCACCGCGCCCCAGCTCACCGCGTACATGCTTGGCAAACAGAGTAAAGCTGACACCGGTCTGATAGCGGAAACCGGCCATTTCAACCGGATCGATGGTCAGGGCTGCATCAAGATCGGATGCCAGAATGCGTTCGGCAACCTCGATCAAACGGTGCAATTCTTCGGAT
Organism: Thalassospira lucentensis; assembly: GCF_032921865.1. NCBI lineage: Bacteria > Pseudomonadati > Pseudomonadota > Alphaproteobacteria > Rhodospirillales > Thalassospiraceae > Thalassospira > Thalassospira lucentensis. The sequence continues at coordinate 3,522,290 of NZ_CP136684.1, read as the reverse complement.
GCGCCCAGTGGCAATTCAAGCTTTCTAAGCTTCGGCAATGCCGCCTGCGCCGGACCGGCCGCCTCAAGCAGGGCAACAAGCACATCGGTTACATTGCCACTAACCGCTTTGACCGCGGCAACATCGCGATGTTCAAGGGCCGCGATCAGCGTTTCGCGATCATCGGGCGCGACGCCAAACGCATCAAACAGACGCACCGGCAGGGTCGGCAAATTCAGATCGACGGAAACATCGGGTAGACCGACATGCTCCAGCGCCTCAAGCGCCAGCAACACAATCTCGGTATCCGCTGCCGCACTGGACACGCCAATAAGTTCCGCCCCGACCTGTGCAAACTGACGTTCAGGACGCAACTGTGTGCCCTTGATGCGCAATACATCGCCGGAATAGGAAAGACGCAGCGGACGCGGCGCATCCCCCAGACGGGTCGCGGCAATACGGCCGACCTGCGGGGTCATATCTGAGCGAACCCCCATCATCCGGTGCGACACCGGATCCATCAGGCGGAACGTTTGGGTGGCAAGTTCGGGAGCAGCACCTTCCAGAAGGCTTTCTTCGAATTCGACCAGCGGCGTCTTGACCCGGTCATAGCCCGCATGTGCGAAACTGCTCATCAGCTTTTCGCGTATGTCAGCTTCCCGTGCGGCGGTTCCAGGCAGAACATCCTGAAGGCCGGCGGGCAAAAGAGCTTTCCTGGCAAGTTCGGTCATTATGTGTGCTTTCCGGACAAGGCGCGCAAAATCGGTTCAGGTCGTGCCTGATCTATATATCCGGTAGCGGTTACTACCGCTTTGTGCCGGACAGGGCAACGGGAAAACCCCCGAAGACGCAAATAATACTTACGAAATGCCGTTCAGCCAGCCTGAATTTCAGCTTTGACCGTCGCATAGGCCCAGTCGAGCCAAGGCAGCAACGCCTTGACATCACTGGGTTCCACAGTCGCACCGCCCCAAATCCGAAGCCCAGGAGGCGCATCACGATAGCCATTGATATCCATCGCGATTTCTTCGGCTTCAAGGATTTGCGAAATGCGTTTTGGCAATGCTGCCTGCTTTTCCGTCGGCAACGACAATGCCCACGGATCAACAATCTTGATGCACATCGATGTATTGGATGCCGTTTCCGGCTTTTCCGACAAATCAGCCGCCCAGTCACTTTTGGCAAGCCATTCATCAAGATAGGCGCGATTCTGGCGGGTACGTTTCAGCAAACCTTCAAGACCGCCGATGTCTTCGGCCCATTTCAGGGCATCAATGGCATCTTCGACAACCAGCATCGACGGGGTATTGATGGTTTCCCCGCGGAAAATGCCGTCAATCAGCTTTCCGCCCTTGGTCATGCGGAAGATTTTCGGCATCGGCCAGGCCGGATTGTGGCTTTCAAGGCGCTCAACCGCACGCGGGCTCAGAATAATAATTCCATGGCCACCTTCACCGCCCAGAACCTTCTGCCAGCTATAGGTGACAACATCCAGCTTGTCCCAAGGCAGCTCCATGGCAAAAATCGCCGAGGTCGCATCGCAAATTGTCAAACCTTTGCGGTCCGATGCGATCCAGTCGCCATTGGGCACCCGAACGCCTGCGGTCGTTCCATTCCATGTGAAAACGACATCCCGGTCAAAATCAACGGCGCCAAGATCAGGCAGTTTGCCATAATCGGCTTCCATAACACGAACATCTGGCAGGTTAAGCTGTTTCAGGACATCGGTCACCCAAAGCGAACCGAAACTTTCCCATGCCAGCATATCAACGCCGCGCGGCCCCAAAAGCGACCACATCGCCATTTCCACCGCACCAGTATCGGATGCGGGAACAACGCCAAGCAGATAATCATCAGGCAGGTTCAGGATCGCGCGCGAACGGTCAATAACCTCTTCCATGCGCTCCTTGCCGAACTTGGAACGATGCGACCGGCCAAGAACACGGGTATCAAGTGCATCCGCCGACCAGCCCGGACGTTTTTTACATGGACCCGACGAAAAATTCGGGCTTTCGGGGCGCTGGTTTGGTTTGGCAAAGGCATCAGTGGAATTGGCGGTTACATTGGCGTTCTGGGCCATCGGCATATTCCTGAGATAATCGAACGATGCAGGCGCATAATTCTTCGTCAAAATCGGAGCCCGATCCTATTGCGACACGCGCAAAAGTCAAACGCCTTTGGCGCATCATAACTGCCCGTATTTGCATGACAGATCAGCCGATTTCTCATCCGAAATCCGGATCAGAAAGGGATGTCGTAATACCACGGGGCAAACAGACTGAACACCAGCCACAAGATGATGATCAATGGTGTCCCGGCCCGCAGGAAGTCGACAAATCGATAGTGCCCCGGCCCCATCACCAGAAGGTTGGTCTGATACCCGACCGGTGATGCAAACGAACAGTTCGCTGCCATCACCACCGCAATAGCAAAGATATGGGGCTCCACGCCAAGGTTTTGGGCCATGCCAATGCCGATAGGTGTGAACAGAACAGCACAGGCATTGTTCGACAGAACATTGGTAAAGAGCGCCACGATCAGGAAGAACAATGACAGGATAATCGGTGCCGGTGCCCCGCGCGTTGCCGCAAGCAACTGATCGGCAACGAATTCCGCCCCGCCGGTTAGCTGTAACGCATTGCCCAATGCCAATGCAGCCGCCACCAGCAAGACGATCTTTCGATCAATTGCACGCGATGCCTGACGCAGATTAAGCGCCCCGGATGCGATCATCAGTGCCGCACCGATAAAACTTGAAACCATGATCGGCACAAGGCCGGTCGCGGCAACCGCAATCACGCCAAGGAAAATGGTCGCGGCACGGCGCGCATGGAACGGGCGCGGCAAAGTACGCGTCGACCATTCCAGCAAAACCACATCGCGAATGGTACGAAGGGCTTCAACATCCTCGGATCGTCCCTGCACCAGAAGAACGTCGCCGGCTTCAAGCCGAATTTCGGTCATCTGCGTGCGGATCATGCGTGAACGGCGCTGGATACCAAGAACAAGGCATTTGTACTGATATCTGAAACCGATCTGTTCAAGGTTGAACCCGATCAGGCGCGACCCCGGTGGCAGCATCACTTCGGCCAGAAGCTGCGTCGACTTTTGCGGAATCTCCTCACCACCTTCGTGAACGGCGGCGGCCTCCGCATGCAAAAGCCCGGGGTCTTTTTGAAGCGCCTCGGTCAGGGCCTTGCGCGTGGCGGCAACGACAAGAACGTCACCAGCCTGGATTTCCATGTCCTCTTCGAACGGCGGCAGATCGGCATGTTCGCGCCGAACGATCATCTGGATCGTGATGTTGGGCAGGTTCTTAAAGAAACCCGCGACCGGGCGGCTGCCGATCATCTGCGATGCCGGACCAACCGTAATCTGGGCAATAAACTGTTTTCCGCTGCTGTCGGGGTTGGCAAGCTTGCTACGCATCGATGCCAATGCGGGCAAAAGACGCGGCGCAATAAACAGGACGTAAATAAACCCGGACAGGGCAAGCACGCTTCCAATCACGGTGAATTCGAAGAATTCAAGCGCAGGCATGCCAAGTTCGATCAAGGAGCTTGATACCAGAAGGTTGGTCGAAGACCCGATCAGGGTCGTCATACCGCCCAGAATCGCAACGTAAGAAAGCGGAATCATCAAAGCACTTGGTGAACGCTGGATACGTTCAGCCAGTGCCTGAATGATCGGTATGAAGATAACAACAACCGGGGTGTTGTTCAGGAATGCCGACATCAGCATCACAACAAACAGACCGATAAAAATCGCCACGGATGCGTTCTTGCCACCATGTTCGGTAATCAGACCGGCGATATAGCTGACCCCACCGGTCAAAACCATGCCCTGCCCAACAACAAGCAAGGATAACACGGTCAACAAGGCGGGGTTGGCAAACCCCGACATCAACGCGCCAGCATCCAGAAGGTTGTTGCCCTCGGCATCGGGCAGCGGGAAGAAATTGAAGAACAACAGCAATATGGCAATCAGCGCCATGCTGGTCAGTTCGAGCGATATGCGCTCCAGCCCGTACAGAACCAGCGATCCGGCGACCAGTGCCAGAACCACCCACATCTGTAATGGCGTCGCAGAACTGGCGACAACACTATCGATCACGATCCATCTTCCCCTGCAACAGCGCTTTGATACGAGGTTGTGGCAGACAATTTTGAAGGTCTGTCCATTCCCCGAAAGTCGTATTTTGTCCTTACTTAGACGAAAGCCCCTGCAAGAGGTCAATAAAAATCAAACGTGTGATCGCGGCCCTGCGCGATAGTGGGTAGATCAGCCAGCCACATAAGGTCATAGAAAACCAGCGACTTTCCATAAAAATGGCGGGCAGTGTTGTGCCCTGCCCGCCATTGCAATGATCGCTTTTCGACAGTCTGTCCGACGTCAATCAGGCAAATAAATCTCGCCCTTGAGATACAAAAGCGCATTGCCCTTCAGATGGACACGATCACCATCAATCGTACAATCAACAATCCCGCCGCGCTTGGACGCCTGATAGCCGACAACATTGGATTTCCCGTTGCGTTCCGCCCAATACGGCGAGACAACGCAATGCATGTAACCGGTGACTGGGTCCTCATCAATGCCAAGGGCGGGCAGAAAATACCGCGATACCATATCGATGCCCGGCTGATCGCCCGGTGCGGTAACGATCACACCGCGTTTGGCCAGTTTTCCCAATGCTGACATATCGGGGGTCATGTTCCGCACCACCGATGCATCATCATAGACCACGACAAAATCCGTATCCCGGCTGGCAACCCGGAATGTTCTTGTCGGCCTTGCGTTGGATATGGCGGCAAGAACGTGCGCCGGAACATCGTCAGGAGCAATCGATTGCCTGGGGAAATTAAGCACAATCGCATCACCATCACGGCGCGCAGTCAGAATTCCGCTAGCACTTTGCAGGCGAATCAAATCACCGCCAAAGCCCAGCATATTGAAAATGACAAACGCACTTGCCAGCGTCGCATGGCCGCAAAGCGGCACTTCGACCGTTGGTGTGAACCATCGGATATGAAAATCAGCTCCGTCATTCTTTGACGGATCAAGCTTCACCACGAAGGCTGTTTCCGACAGATTGTTTTCCAAGGCGATATTCTGCATTACCGCATCAGACAGCCAACTATCAAGCGGCACCACCGCCGCCGGATTACCGGCAAACATCCGGTCTGCGAACGCGTCAATCTGGTAAATCGGAAGTGTGGTCATAAATCGTCTATCCTGAATGATCTCTACATATGTCGAAAAACAACGCTGTTACAGGACACTGTCAATTGCGTTCCTGACAATCTCCATATCGTGATCCTGCATGCGCCAGTTGCTGAACGCAGCACGGAACCCGAACCGGCCACCATAAATCGTTGGCGTCATAAACAGTTTGCCGGTCGCATTGATTCGCGTCAGCAAGGCGCGATTGTCATCATCGCTTCCCGGACCGGTAAACATGGTCACGTTAAGTTTGGGTTCGCTCAGCAATTCAAGCCGTTCATGACCGCGCACCCACTGCGCCAGATCAGCAGCCTGATCACAGTTCACCCGAACAATCCCGGCAAATCCGTCGCGACCATAGGCCACCATCGCCAACCAAAGCGGCAAGGCCCGGAACCGGCGGGAGTTTTCCACCCCGCGATTGATATACATATTACCGACCGCCTCGGTCTGCAGATAAGGCGCAAATGCCCGGCAGCAGGTTTCAAGTACACGGATATGCCGGGTCAGGAAAATTCCGCAATCATAGGGAACATTTAGCCATTTATGACCGTCGGACGTGATGGAATCCGCACGGTCAAGCCCCGCCAGCAAATGGGCACGACGATCATCAAGGGCAGCAAACATGCCAAACGCCGCATCCACATGCAGCCACGCCCCAAACGCCGCACACAAATCGGCAATAGCGACCAGATTGTCGAAATCGGTGGCGTTCACCGTTCCGGCAGATGCAATGACCATCTTGGCCTTGGCCTTGCTTGCCGCAAGCTTCGTCTTAAGATCGGCAATATCGGTTTCTTCGGTCCCGGGTTGGGTCGCAACCTTGGTAAAGCTGTTACGACCGATACCGGTGACCGATAAATCCTTGATCATGCTGGCATGCGGGCTCGCCGCAAAGATTTCAAAACTCGGAAGAACACCGGCCCCATCAGCGTCAACATCAACACCGATCTGCTGGCCGCACCACTGGCGACCGGCAACAAGCCCCAAAAGGTTGGATACCGTCGCCCCGGTGGTCAAAACACCGTCAAACCGCCCCTTGGGCAAACCGGCCAAGTCGCACAGCCAACTGATCACCTGTTCCTCGACCGCCGCCGTAACACTGCCTTCCGGTCCGGTGGCGTTCTGGTCAACTGCAGCAGTCAGCCAGTCACCGGCAAGGGCGGCGGGTGTGGTTCCACCGGTCACAAAGCCAAGATAACGGGGACCGATTGATGCGGCGAGCAGCGGCAGAATTTCTTCCTTAGCTGCCCGCAACGCATCAAGCGTACCGCGACCCTGCCCCGGCATCAGGCGCGAGGGATCAAAGGCAGAAAAGTCGCGGCAGGTTACATCCATGTCATCGGCACCCTGAACAAACGCGCGTGCCATATCGCTGGTTGCGGCCAGAATCTGGTCAAGCTGTTCAAGATCGTCAAACATCAGATGACGCGCCGTCGGTGCAGTGGGGCTGCTTTCGGCACGATTTAAGGGGCGGCTCATTGGGTATCTCCGTTCAGGATGCGGGCATAGTCGGCCCTATCAATATTGGCACCGCTCAGAATGACAGCCGTCTTCTTGCCGATATTGCGTTCACGATCCGCAATGGCTGCCGCAAGCGAAACGGCTCCGGCCCCTTCGGCAAGGGTGTGGCAGGAACTGAAATAAAGGCGCATTGCATCACGGATTTGATCGTCACTGACAGCGACGATATCGGATGCACCGGCTTTGATGATTTCAAACGCAGCCGGATCAGGACTGCGACAGGCAACACCATCTGCAAACGTATTCGCCGTTGGCGTTGTAATTACCTTGCCCGCCCGGAAGGATTGCAGGACGGCATCTGCACCCTCCGCGACAACACCGATAATTTCAGTATCAAGGCCCAGTGCGTCGCGCACCGTAATCAACGAACAGATCCCTGATCCCATGCCAATCGGCACATAAATCCGGTCAAGCTTTTTGACCGCGTCAAACAGTTCCAGCCCATATGATGCAACACCACGCACAAGTTCCGGGTGGAATGGCGGCACCATGACCAGATCCTCGGCCACCGCATGTTGGGCGGCATATTCGGCCGCGTCCTGAAAGTCATCGCCATGCTCGATGACCTCGGCCCCCCAGGCCCGCATCGCTGCGTTCTTTTCAACCGAATTGCCATGCGGGACGATAATGGTTGCCGAAATACCCGACTGACTGGCCGCATGCGCAAGACTTTGCCCATGATTGCCGCGTGTGGCACTTATGATACCGCGCGATACGCCAAGCGAGGTTTTCAGATAACGGCAAAATGTCAGCCCGCCGCGAATTTTGAACGCCCCAAGGCGTGTATGGTTTTCATGTTTCACATACAGGGACAATCCCGTCGCCCGATCCAGCAACGGCCAGCGAATAGTCGGCGTCGGCGCCACATATTCATGGACATAAGCCGCAGCCTCGCGAAGTTCGTTTACCGTAAACAACGACATTGTCACCCTTTAGGATAGTTTATGAGTACAATCGAATGTGAATTATTGGTACAATTCCAGACAAGGTTCGAACGGAGGCACGAGGGAGCGTGAACCTCCGTTCGGCGCAACTTCACCTAGCTGCGCGGGGGGAACCCTATCCAGAACGGCCTTGACAATTCACGATCTAGATCAGACCGCGTCATTCCGACATCTTTCAAAAGATGATCGTCAAGTTGCTCTAACATTCTGCGATTGCGTGCACTTTCTTGCCATACGCGAACACGTTCCAACACGGAGACAGCGATGCCGGCAACAGCAGAACGCCAGGTAGTCGCCTTGACGGCGCCTTTGGTGTTCAACTGTGCATTTCCTTTGATATTGATTTCGGAAAACCGGATTGTATCGTTACAATTTACCATCACTTCCTCCTGTCGATTAATTGTACCGATTTCGTTTTGTCATTGACATTGTCACTGTGTCAATTTAAACATTGTCACCATGACAATATGGCTTCCAAACATTGAAGGCGGCAGCGGTCCTGTTTATCGGCAGATCGCACACGCCATCCGCGGCGCGGTTAATGACGGGTCACTCAAACCCGGCGACCGCCTTCCCACCCATCGCGATCTCGCCTATCACCTTGGCGTCACCGTCGGCACAATCACCCGGTCCTATCGCGAGGCGGAAAGACTGGGGCTTGTCGCGGGCGAAGTCGGGCGCGGCACATATGTGCTGGGCGGATTGCAAAGCGAACTGGATATGGCGGTAACGGTCCCTGCACCGGGCCATTTCAGCAACAATATCGGCGCGATGACCCGGGAAACGGCAAATGACGACGCCGAGGATATCGGCCCGGTCAATTTCCGGATGAATTGCCCCCTGCCACCGCGTGAAGACCATATTCGCAATGTCCTGATCGACGTTGCCAAATGCACGCCGTTAAATGACATGATCACCTACAAGTCGGAATATGGCATGCCGGGCCATCGGCGTGCTCTCGCTTCGATGGCAGGTGCCCTTGGGCTGGATGACAATCCCGAACGCGTCCTGCCAACCGCAGGCGTTCAACACGGCATGACGGTTTCATTGCTGGCAACCGTACGGCCAGGTGATCTGGTCCTGTGCGAGGAATTGACCTATCCGAACCTGCGCAGCCTGGCCAATCTTCTGCAATTCCGCCTGCGCGGTGTTTCTATGGACGAAGAAGGCATTATTCCCGAAGCGCTGGAAAATCTGTGCCGCACGCAAAGCCCGCGCGCGATCTATCTGATGCCGACACTGCATAATCCGCTTTGCAGCACCATGAGCCAGAAGCGCCGCATGGAAATCGCCGAACTGCTGCGCAAATACGATCTGCTTTTGATTGAAGACGGAATTTATCATTTCCTCAATCCCGACGCCCCACCCCCGCTGTCATGCTTTGCGCCTGAACGCAGCATCTATCTGGACGGCGTATCCAAAAGCATCGGTGGCGGCCTTCGGGTCGGTTATATCCATGCGCCGGGCGAAATGATCGCCAAACTTGCAAGCGCCATCCGATCCACCTGCTGGATGGTGTCAGCCATCAATCTTGAACTGGTTTCACGGCTGATCGAGGATGGCAGCCTTAAACGATACGAAGCCTGGCATCGCGAAGAAGCCGCAAGACGTCTTTCGATCATTCTTGGCACACTCAAGGGATATGACGTGCGGTTCCATCCCACCAATTATCATATCTGGCTTGGCCTGCCTGATCATATTGACCCCGGTGAACTGGTGATGAATGCGGCCAACAACGGTGTTCTTTTGACCGCGGCACAACAGTTTTCCGTTGGGCACCCGCCACGCGGGCTACGACTTTGTTTTGGGGCGGAAAAATCGACCGAACGGCTACGTGAAGGCGTTCAGATTGTCGAACGGCTTCTGCAAACCAGCGAATTTGGCAATACGGTCGTAATGTAGGCCAGATCAGGTAGTCAATACCACAGATCAGGGTTTTCAAGCGGGACCCGGTTGCTCAGGTTCGGGTTTTCGAGACGGAATATCTTACGATTTGCAAGATTTGCCCGCCGGATCAGATCGCCGTGATATTCCATGAACAATTTATCGAAACTGCCATCGGCGATCATTTCGCGCAGGCCAAGTTCGATACGTTCGGCCAGCTTCGGTTTTGTCGGTGTCACGAAAAAATACACTGGCAACGGTACATGAAGAGCCAGTCCGGTTTCGATATACATGTCAGGATATTTGTCTGACATGGTGTCGAGTTCAAAGAATATTTCGTTGATGCCCCGACTGAATGTCTGAAAACGGCGCAAGCTGAACATATCAAACATTGTTTCGTAATCGTGCCCGGTTACAACATCAAACCCCGCATTTTCAAGGATCAGGGTAGTCGACCATTGTGCACCGGATCCGGTCGAAAACCGTCTGAGATCGTCTAGCGTTTCAACCTTGTCCATCAAAGGCTGGAGTTCGCGGTTTATGAAGAACAACCGGTACCCCTGAAGCCCTTTGCGAAGCGGAATGTAAATCGGGATCAGATCGGTTTCCCAATTCGGTCGCGGGACTTCAGCCATGACATGCAAATACCGACCTTCTTCAAGAAGAACCTTGCTTCTGTCGCGCGAAACGGTGGCAAAGGCCTGCATAATGCGCACATCGCCGTATCGATCCGCTGTCCGGTTAAGGGCTTCGGCCAGAAGTCGTTGTGGATAAACATGATTTTCTGCCGCTTCTGGCGGAGGACGATAGGTAATGATGGTTTCCTGCGCGCCGGAAACGCCAATTCCTCCGCCAATCGAGGCAAGCAGATACAAGCCAAAGATTGTACCGCTTCGAATGCGAGACAAATGCCCCATGCCGTCCCCGATTCCCCTTCAAAGCTTTTTTTGAGTTTATTACTCAATCAATGGGGATAGCTGTTCGTAACGTCAAGGTCGACAGAAGGATGATCCACCCCTGCCAGTCATCGGTAAATGCAAAATCAGCAAGCTGCACTTGACCGGCCTATCGCGTTGCTTCCAAGATAAGATTTCGTGATCGGCGCACCTGTCTGATCACATCCTTTTGGGCAGCAGAAAGACAGCAAATGCCAGTTTCCCGCCTCGACGCTGATGATTGTGGTTTCCCACATTTCCGGATTCGCAGCCCACATAAAGACCAGTCACCTGAAATTTTCGATTTTTCATCACATTACCGCGCCGCAGAAGCATTGAAGTTCGGTCTTTCGATGTCTGAGCCGGGCTTTAACATCTTTGTTCTGGGCCTTGATCGTGCTGGTCGCATGACCGCAACGCTCGATTATCTGAAGAAATCGATGGAAGAACGCCCGGCTCCACAGGACTGGGTATATCTGAACAACTTTTCGCGTACCAATCGCCCGCGTCCCTATGCCCTTCCCGCCGGTGAAGGCCGCAAGCTGGCCGATGCGATGGAAACGCTGGTATCTCACCTGCGCGAGGCATTTGCATCCGCCTTCAACGCCCCGGCTCATCTGACCGAAACCCAGACCCAGACGGAAGAAGCCCGCACCCAGCTGCGCGAAAAGTTTGATGCGCTGCGTGAATATGCCCGCGAACGTGGCCTTGACGTTCAGGAAAACGAAAAAGGCGTAATGATCGTCGCGCTGAACGAAGAAGGCGAGCCGGTTTCACTTGACGAAATCCCCAAGGAACGTCGTGCCGAAGCCGAAGACGCATTTGAAGAAGTCGCCGAAGAAGCCCGCAAGACGCTGCTTTCGACCCGCGATCTTGAAGAACAGATCGCCGATACGCTTGATGCGCTTCGCCGCGGGGCAGCCAAAGTTGTTCTGAAACCGCGTATTCGCAAAATTCGCGACAAGTTCACATCGCCGGGCATGAAGGCCTGGTTCGAGGCACTTGAAAAAGACATTCTGGATAATATCGACGCGTTCGAAGAAGCCAGCGACCAGCCCGCCATCGACAGCGGCGATGGCAAAATGCCCGAAACCGTCGATGACCGTTATGCGGTCAATCTTCTGATCGACCATTCGCGCGACAAGCATCCTGATGTCGTTCTGGAACCAAGCCCAAGCTATGATAACCTGTTTGGTCAAATCCAGTACCGCCCGGTAGCCGGTGGCATGCACCCGCATTTCAGCCTGATCAAGCCAGGTGCCCTGCATCGCGCCAATGGTGGCGTTCTTGTTTTGCGTGCCGAATCGCTGGTCGAGCATGAAGACAGCTGGGCGTTTCTTAAGGCAGCCCTTCGCGACGGCGAAATCCGCATCGAGGAAACTCATAAATCCGGCCCGCCAACTGCCGGTGCACCGGAACCGCGCCCCATCCCGCTTGACGTCAAGGTCGTGATCGTCGGCGCACCGAAATATTACTATACCTTCTTCTCGCTGGATGTTGATTTCCGCAACCATTTCCGGGTCAAGGCTGATATCGACGCCGATATGCCCGCAGCGGGTCGCAATATTTCGATTTATACCGGGTTACTGCGCAAGTCTGCCCTGGCGCGCACCGGTATCCCGCTTGATAACGGTGCAATCCGTCAATTACTGGGTCAGGCGGCACGCTGGGCAGGGGAACGCGACAAGCTGACGGCCCAGATCGAACGGGTCGAAGATGTCGCAATCGAAGCAGGTGCACTGGCCAAGACCGACAAACGCAGCAGCATCCGGGCTGCCGACGTCCGCCGTGCCATCGAAGAACGCCGCCACCGCAACAGCCGCCTTGAAGACCGGTCCCATGAGCGGGTTCAGCGTCGCGAAATCCTGATCGACAGCTATGGTGCGGTTGTCGGGCAAGTCAACGCCCTGACCGTTCTGGATTATGGCGATCATGCCTTTGGCCTGCCCGCACGTGTTTCGGCACGTTCCTATGTCGGCAGTCTCGGGGTTTTGAACATCGAACGCATGGTCGACATGTCCGGCCCCCTGCAACAGAAGTCGGTCATGACCATCGAAGGGTTCCTTAAATCCCGCTTTGCGCAAGAATTCCCGCTCTCCTTTGCCTGCAATGTCACTTTCGAGCAGAACTATGGCGGCATCGAAGGTGACTCTGCCTCCATGGCAGAGCTGTGCGCGATCATCTCGGCAATCTCGAACATCCCCATGCGCCAGAATATCGGTGTCACCGGATCAATGAACCAGTTCGGACAGGCCCAGCCGGTCGGCGGTATTTCGCATAAGATCGAAGGGTTCTATCGTATTTGCGCCGATCAGGGCTTTACCGGCGATCAGGGGGTGATCATCCCGCTGGCCAATGCGGAAAATGTCGTGCTGCGCGAAGAAGTCGTTCAGGCAATCCGCCAGGGCAAGTTCAATATCTGGACGGTCGAACACATTAACGATGCCATTGAACTGCTGGCAGGCAAACCGTGCGGCGACCATCCCGAAGGCCAATACACTGCCGACAGTGTGTATGGCAAGGCCATGGAACGACTGCGCCAGAATGATCGCATCCTGCGTGAACGCCATGCTTTTCCGGCATGGACGGAGCAGTAAATGACGAAAGCGGCAATGCCCCCTGCTCGCAACCTTTGCTGGTTCGACATGACCGGCACAGCAACAGGGTGCATTGCCGCAGGTCTTTTTCTGATCATGACGATGGACAATGTTCGTGCGCAGTATATCGGCAATGTAAGCGACAGAACTGCCCCCGCAACCGAAGAAATCAAATCAGGTCTGGACGCCATTCCCACTGATATCCCGGTTCATGCCAGCAGCCCTTCCCCCATCAATCAGCCCTTCAGCCTTTTACCCGGCACCATCCGAACCGAACCGGTTTTGCTTGAAGATACCGAACGGCCAAGCCTTGCCGAACAATATCGAATGGAAAGGCAGGGCTTCAAACGTGCGCCGTCACAGGCAACCGTTGTGAAACGCGCCCCTGAAACCAGTCTTGCGCCAACTGCTGCCCTGCAACCGGCATCCGCCAAAACGGTTTCGGCTGCAAACACACCCCAGCCCGCGATACCCGCAACAATGCCCGAAAGCGGTCCATCCCAAACTGCGGCAATAGCGGACTCAGGCACATTTCCGGCTGCAACGGATAATGCATTTGCGATTCAGTTGGGCGCATTTAACGACACCATCAGCGCACAGACCTATTGGGCAAGCTTCATGATCCGCTATCCGGATTTGGCAAAATCCCATCAACGCAGTCTTTCGACGGCGGATCTGGGCGCCAAGGGTATCTTTCACCGGCTTCGCCTTGGCGGCTTTGCCGATATGACCAGCGCCGAAACAAAATGCCGCCAGCTTTTGGCTGACGGCACGGATTGCTTTGCAACGCTGGATCAATAGAGTCGGGAATTGGCTCTAGTTTAACTCACCACCCAACAACACAATCTTGTCGACGATCAGTGTTTCGGCTTCGGTACAGGTGGTCATCAATGCGCCATGACCAGTCACACGGACCTTGTCACCGGGACGGAATCGGGTTGCCTTGTTTGCCAATGCATAAAGCGTTCCGTCATCAGCACGGAATGTAACGCATTCCCGGCCATTATCGGTGATTTCGCCGGTCAGGGTCATATTTTCTTTCTGAAATGCCGAGCATGCCGACAGCAGCATTCCCGCGGCCAGGATCGCAGCAAACTTGCCAGAAACGGCGCCTATTCCGGTTTTCATTATCGTTCTCCTGTGCTCGTGCGGTTTCTTATCGTCACAAAACCTTATGTCCCTCGTTAAGGATGTTGTAACGCACTGGATTTTAAAAAGGATCCTGCAAACGTTTTACGCGTTTCAATTCGCATTGTCATTGATAACAAGATCAAAGATGAACAACTCGCATCTGGAACTTCTGAAACAACTGGCTGAAGAATTTCAACCGCGCACGGATGCCAATACCCGTGCAACCGTTGAAACCGAAAGCACAGATGCGTTTGCAACACTTGTCGATCTTGCACGTGACATGCAAAACCGCCTTGATCAGCAGCAGAACCGTATCCGCCAGCTTGAACAAATGGTCGAGACCGACGAACTGACCGGCCTTTACAATCGCCGCGGCTTCCTTCGCCGCACCCGCGAGGCAATGGCACGCGCCGCCCGCTACAAAGAAAGCGGGCTTCTGGTGATTGCCGATCTGGACGGCTTCAAGATGATCAATGATCATCATGGTCATGCGGCGGGCGATGCCATTCTGCGCCATTTTGGCCAGAACCTTCGCACGCACACACGTGCCGACGATTTTGTCGCCCGGTTTGGCGGGGACGAGTTTGCCATCCTGATGGTTGGCAGCAACCCCGATGTCGCCGAACCCCGGATCAGAGACCTTGAAAAAGCCACCTTACGCTTCCCCTTGATCTGGCAGGGCACGGCTCTTCCGATCCGGGCCAGCTTCGGTTATACGATTTATCACGCCAACAGCGATGTCACCGACCTTTTAAAACAGGCCGATGATGCGATGTATGCCAACAAGCATGCAAAACGCGCCCTTCCCCAAAACAGTCATAACGCCGCCTGAACACGCTTATCGGGCCTAAAACCATCCCACCGACTTCCCATATCGGATATCGGCAGGCATTTTTTGTTTATTAAATGCTTTTCCTTCATATTGCCCCTCAAGATCGCTATTTATAAAAAACGGGGAAAATGACTTCGGAGCATATCCGAAGCGTTTTTGGGGGCAGGCTGGTGATGGTTCTCTTATGACAGACAATATTGGCTACTCAGCAGAAACAAACGACAGGGATCTTCTGGCTGCCATGGCCTTCTGCTGGGCGGACATGTTGCTTGAAGTCGACGAGAACGGATATATCCTGTTTGTGGCCGGTGCGACCGAAAGCCTTCTGGGCTGTCCACCGGAACGGTTGATTGGCGAAGCACTTGATAAACTGGTTATCCGTTCGGAACGGCCCCTTTTGCGGGCCTATCTTCATGCCACTTCCGGGATCAAGCGCCTTGAGGAGCTCGACCTTGATTTTCAGTTGATCGAGGATGACGACACCGCCCTTGGCAACCCGGTTCCCCTGTCACTGAGCGGCTATATGATTTCCGAACCGATCGGACGCTATTTCATTGCCGCCCGTCATCGAGCAATCCGCCCGCGTGCGCGATCCGGGATTGACCGGCTGATCCTGCAAAACACGCTGTCCTCGGCAAATTCCTCATCCGGCAAAACCGAACAGCATTCCGAAACAATGGCGCGCGTGGCATCAAGCCATAGCGAGGCCCTTGTTGTGCTTGAAAACCTTGCCGCCCTTCGCAGCCAGGCAGAAACCGACGCCACCAACGAACTGGCCCGGTTGATCGGGATCGGAATTGGTTCCCGCAGGAACACTGAAGACTTTGACACCAATAGCAATCATCTGGTTGACGAGCCGATGATCGAACTGGAACGGCGGATTGTCGCTTATGCAAGTGCCCTGCGCGCCGATCTCGACGATCCCGATTGCAGCGACGCGGAAAATACCGTTGATCCTTTCAAAAACCTGAACCTTGCCACCGGTAGTTCGGGCACTTCGGGTGGCTCAACATTGTCCACCAACGATCTGTTTGGACGTGATTACGATCTTGCCAGCGGTTTTCATCGCCTGACACAAAATGTCCGCCAGCCAATGGCGGGCGGGGAAAAGGAAACCAACCTGACACGCGCTGTGGCCTATGCGCTTAACCGCCTGCAACATCGCAGCGATGCAAATACGGATGTGTCGGCCGAACGGCTCTCGGCCAGCCTGCCCCACCTGATTCAGGAAACCCTGAAATCGGTCCGCGCATTTCGCGAAATTGTTCAGAACGGCTCATTTGCCGTGGCACTGCAACCGATCGTGCATCTTGGCAGCCTTGAAATGCACCATTACGAGGCGCTGGCACGCTTCCACGATGGCAGCAGCGCACTTGCCGTTGATCAGATCATCCATTTTGCCGAGGGTACCGGCCTGATTACCGAGTTCGATCTGGCGATGTGCCAGAAAGTACTTGATCACGTAACGCTTGAACCGGAACTTGTAACTCATTCTGTTGCGGTTAATTTGTCAGGCCATTCACTGGAACAGCAGGATTTCCTGCCGGCATTGGAACAAATCCTTGATCGTTACGACATTGACCCGGCAAAAATCATGTTCGAGGTAACCGAAACATCGCGCATTCGTGGCCTTCGGGACGTGAATGACGGTTTGCAACGGCTACGTGCACGCGGGCACCTTGTCTGTCTTGATGATTTCGGTGCCGGGGCCGCCAATTTCGAATATCTGAGCGCCCTTGACGTCGACATCATCAAATTTGATGGCGGTGCAATGCGCACGGCTTTGGCCAAACCCAAAGGCCGCGCTTTTATCAAAGCCACAGCCCTGCTTTGCCGCGATCTTGGCATCCATACCATTGCAGAAATGATCTATGATCAGGCCAGCTTTGAACTGGTTCGTGATCTGGGCATTGATTTCGGTCAGGGATATCATCTTGGCGCACCGGTAACGCTTGCAAGTGTGAACACCGGATCATCAAGTAACGCGAAGACCGCCAACGCGACCGGAGGCGGGCAATGAAACAGCATCACAAGGATGCCGACAAGGAAATGTCCGCATATAACGATATGACATCAGATCAGGGTTTCATTCTTGATCCGCAGACCATGGCCGATGCCGAGGCACCAGTCATGGTCATGGACAAGAACGGCACCCCCCTGTTTGCCAATAAAAATGCCCGAAGCTTCGCCGAAGGCATTCGTGACGGTCTGTTTCCAGAAATAAACAAGCTGGTTTTGCGCGCCATCACAACGCCGGGCGGGGTTGTCGAACTCCTGACCTTCGAGGTACAGCGCGGTACGGCAACGCTTGAACTGACGGCATTGCCGATGGCAGATGACCGGGTCCTGCTTTTACCGCGCGACGTCAGTATGGATCGCAATCTGCGCGATGCGCTGATTGACTCGCGGCAGCGCTATCGTGACATCGTCGAGGTATCATCCGCCTTTGCCTGGGAAACCGACGATACCGGCAATTTCATTTTTGTCTCGCCGCGTGGTGCTCTCGGTTACAAGGCCGATGAACTTGTTGGTCGCTCGCCACTTGATTTCCTTTTGGATACTGCGGATCAGGACAGCGAAATTGTTTTTCGCAGCCAGAAGGCCGTTCGCGATGTACCGATCTGGCTCAGACGGGCCAATGGCAATGCTGCCTGCCTCGCCGTTTCATCGACCCCGGTATATACGCGCGACGGTCGCTGGACCGGTACGCGCGGCCTTGCCCATGACATCACCGAACAGCGCCGGCGCGAAAGCGAAGTCGCCACGGCACGAAACCGCGACCGGTTGATGACCTATATTGTGCGCACCATGCGCGATGAAATCGACCCGACCCTTGTGCTTAAAGGTGCGGCAGATGCCAGCGCCCGGGCCCTGGCCTGCGCTGGCTGCGCCATTTTTCGCCGCAACGAGGAAACCGACAGGATCGAGGTGGTCGCATGTCACGGCCCCGAAGACCTTGATCCGATTGCCAAACAGGCATTGAATCAGCTTGGCAACACCGATGAGGTATTTGAAGCCGAAATCGAGAATTATCGCGTTCTGGCCCAGCGTTGCCATTATCATCAACAGGTGAATGGCGCGGTTATATTTATCTTCAATGCCGATCACCCAGCACCTAACGAGGGCGAACGCGCCATCATGTCCGAAGTATCGGACCAGATCGGGATCGCGATTGAACAGGCAGCCCAACATGACCGGATCGTTACCCTGTCGCGAACCGATGGTCTTACCGGGCTTTTGAACCGGCGCGCCTTCTTCGACGAATTGGGCCGCCGCCACGCCCGCCTTGTGCATGATGACATGCCTGCGGCCCTGATGTATGTCGACATGGACAATTTCAAGCTGGTCAATGACGTCCATGGTCATCAGACCGGGGATCAGGCCATTCTGGCGCTGGCCCGCATCCTTTTGGACAATACCCGCCCGATTGATCTTGTCGCGCGCCTTGGCGGCGATGAATTCGTGGTCTGGCTCGACGGGGCGGATATGGCAACCGCATCGCAACGCGCGCGCATCCTGCTTGACAAGAGCGCCACCTTGTCGTCGTTTTCCGGTAGCAAGGATCGTCCGCTTGGTATTTCAGTGGGCATTGCCGTGCGTGATGCCGGCTCGAAAGAACCGCTTGAACAGCTTGTGCTTCGTGCCGATCAGACCATGTATCAGGTCAAAAAACACGGCAAAGGCAGTTTCGGCATCGCCGCCCCTCCCGGATCGAACGGTCCGGCAAGAATAGAAGATCAGGAGACGCCCCTATGAAGGGTTTTTTGCAGCGGGTCTTCACCAAACGTCGGGAAACCCCGATCACGTATGATGAAGCCAAAGACATGGCCGCCAGCCCGGATGCGAATGTTCGCGGCGTGCTGGCGCAACGTCATGATACCAAACCGGAAATTCTGTATTACCTTGCAAGTGATGCAGATTCCCAGGTGCGGCGCCATATTGCAGCAAACCATGCCACTCCTGTGCAAGCCGACGTCCTGCTAACCGATGACAAGGACGACAGCGTTCGTGGAAGCCTTGCCGAAAAGATTGCCAATCTTTCGGCTGGGCTGACACCGAATGAAACCGATAAACTGCGCCGGATGACCTATGAAGCGCTGGACAAGCTTGCCCGCGATCAGGCCGTCCATGTCCGCCAGGTTATTTCGGAAACGCTCAAGGATATCGCCAACGCGCCACAGCCGATCATCCAGCAGCTGGCGCGCGATACCGAAAGTGTCGTCTGCGGACCGGTCCTGCAATATTCGCCGGTTCTGACGGAAACCGATCTTCTGGAAATCATCGAGGGCAGTTCGGGAAGGGGATCGCTTAGCTTTATCTCGCGTCGTCGCAATGTTGGTGAAAAACTTGCCGATGCGATTGCCGCCAGTAGCGACAAGGATGCGATTTCGCATCTTCTGGGCAACAAGTCGGCACAAATCCGCGAAGAAACCCTTGATCAGCTTATTGATCGTGCGCCGGATTATCCGGAATGGCACAAGCCATTGGTTGAACGCCCGCAACTGCCACCAACGGCAGCAGGTAAACTGGCACGTTTTGTAGCTGAAAACCTGATCGGCGTGCTGGAACGGCGCAAGGATCTGAAAAAGGAACAGCTCGACGCGGTGCGCGAAGTCGTCAATCGACGCATTTCATCTGGCGAGTTCGACAAACGCGAAGATGCACCGGTTGAAACCCGCAAGGCCAAGCAGAAGCAGGCAGAACAGAAAGCGGCGGCCAAGTCCGGTGGTGCCGAGGCCGCAGCGACGAGCGAGGAAGAAGAATCTTCTTATGAAAAGGCATTGGCCCTGCATAGCAAAGGCAAACTGACCGATAAGGAAGTTGCCAAGGCGTTGGCAGCCAACGATGTCAAGTTTGCGCGTGCGGCCCTTGCAGTCCTTGCCGGTATTCCGCCAGAAGCCGTAACCAAAGTCCTTAACACCCATTCGGCCAAAGGTGTCGTATCGCTGGCATGGAAGGCCGGACTTCCGGCCGAACTAGCCGTGAAGATTCAGGTCAAGCTTGGGCATGTCCCGCCCGGGCAGACGCTTAATCCGCGTGGCAACGACTATCCGCTCAGCGAAGAAGACATGAAATGGCAGCTTGAATTCTTTACCGGCATGGCAACGGTCGGGCTGCGCTGATCAGTGCAGTTGATCCTGCCTGCTATCGGGCGAGCGCAGCATTGAAATATGGGCGATACCATCTTCATAGAAGGCTTCGCCGAACTGCATGAAGCCCAGCGCCTCGTAAAAGTTTTTGAGATAAAGCTGGGCATTCAGGAAAATCCCCCTGCCCGCAAAGGTATCGTGGCAGGACGCGATGGCCTGCAACATCAGTTTACGGCCGATACCCTGGCCACGCAAATCGGGGCTGGCAACGACACGGCCGATCGCTGGATGCTGCCCCTGTGCGGAATGATCGGGATCGATACCCGGTGCCACAATGCGCGCAGCGGCAACAACCTTGCCGTCCAGCAATCCCAGAACATGCTGACAAAGCGGATCAAGCCCGTCGATCTCGGGGAAAATGCATTCCTGTTCGATGATGAAAATCTGTTGCCGCAATCGCAACAGGTCATGGACCTGAAGCGGTGTCATCTCGTCAAAGGCGCAATGCACCCACTGCAGGGTCGAGGATGAGGCAGACATGGCGGCAACTTTCATTTCCGGACGTGATGGACGCGCTTGTTCTGGTTATTTCGCGGCCAGATGCTCAATATGATAGATAAACACATCATTTTCCTGTGTCGATGACAACAGGAGGTTGCCGGTCATTTCGCAAAAGGATTTCATATCTGCGACCGAGCCTGGATCGGTCGCCAAAACCTTAAGCACACCGCCTGCAGGCACATCGCGCAATGCCTTTTTTGCCTTCAGCACCGGCATCGGACAAATCAATCCACGGGCATCAAGAACAAGGTCAAAGGGATCTTCTGGAGTAAGCGACATGAAAAACCTTACAAAAAATCGGATTATCCCGGCCAATCAGTGAATTGGCGATTGTTGCATTTGCACAATATGTTAGACTGATTTCTCAGAATCAATCAAACGCTGATGCCCGCCTGCGATGCAAATCTATTTGCCTATTGCCGAGATGTCGGTAAACATTTTTCTGATACTGGGGCTAGGCGGCGGCGTCGGATTTTTGTCCGGGTTGTTCGGGGTTGGCGGCGGATTTTTGATCACGCCGCTTTTGATTTTCTATGGTATCCCCCCTGCTGTATCGGTTGCAACTGCTGCGAACCAGATTGTTGCATCTTCGGTTTCTGGCGTTTTTGCCCATTGGCGACGCGGTAACGTCGACCTGAAAATGGGCCTTGTCCTTCTGGCGGGTGGTATAGCCGGGTCCACAATTGGCGTCTGGGTTTTCGCATGGTTACGTTCCCTCGGACAAATTGATCTGGTCATTTCGCTTTGCTATGTGATCTTTTTGGGGATCATCGGCGGCATGATGCTGATCGAGGCATCGCGTGCCATTTTCCGCACCCGGCGCCGCGGCGGGCCATTCCGTCGCACCAAGAAACACCAGCACAGCTTTGTCCATGGCCTGCCCCTTAAAATGCGGTTTTACCGCTCCGGGCTTTATATCAGCGCCTTGCTGCCGCTTCTTGTCGGCTTCTTTGTCGGGCTTCTGACCGCTCTGATGGGGGTTGGCGGTGGCTTTGTGATGGTTCCGGCGATGATTTATATCCTTGGCATGCCGACCAGTGTGGTTATCGGGACATCGCTGTTCCAGATCATTTTCGTGACCGCCAACGTTACTTTCCTGCAATCCATTCAGACGCAAACCGTTGATGTTGCCCTTGCCATCCTGCTGTTGATCGGCGGCGTCATCGGGGCACAATTCGGCGCACAATTCGGATCGCGCCTTAAGGCGGAACATTTGCGGGCAATGTTGGGGCTTCTGGTTCTTTCGGTTTGCCTGAAACTTCTGTTCGATCTCGTAATCACGCCAACCGAACTTTATTCCATCGCGCCGGAGAATTTGTAATGCACAAATCGGGCGCGATCATCCGCACACTGCTTGCCACCTTGGCGGTGCTTGCCGTGGCCGGACAGGACCGGGCACACGCCGATGCGCTGGTTGTTGATCTTTCCAACCATCTTGTTGCCATCACCACCGGCTTCACCGGAACCGACGTGCTTTTGTTTGGCGCGGTGCAAAACGAAGGCGATGTGATCGTCACGGTCAGGGGCCCCGATCAGGATATGGTCGTGCGGCGCAAGGAACGCAAAGTCGGCATCTGGGTCAACAGCGAAAGTGCCACTTTCCGCAATGTGCCTGCCTATTATGCCAGCGCGTCGAACCGGCCGATGGAAATCATCGCCAATTCACAGCTTTACAATGATTACCGTATCGGGCTTGAACATCAGCGCTTTGTGACCGAAATCGATGACAAGGATCGCAACAGCAGCGATTACCGTGATGCCCTGTTGCGAAACATGCGTGCAGCGGGCCTTTTCAACCAGCGACCGGCAAAAATCAGCTTCCTGTCCAATCAGCTGTTTCGAACCGACATCCATTTTCCGGCCAATACCCCGACCGGTACATACACCATCAATGTCTATCTGATCCGGGACGGTCGCATTGCCAGCGTCAAGACAACGCCGCTGGTCGTATCCAAAACCGGCGTCAGCGCCGAAGTTTATGACTTCGCACATCGCTATTCCGCGCTTTACGGTATCATCGCCGTGATCATTGCCGTCGCCGCCGGATGGACAGCAAGCGTCATGTTCCGCAAAAGGTAATCTGACCTTCAATCGTTGATTGAACGATTGCGAAGCGTCCTTGTCCGGGCAATGTTTTCGCACATGCACCATCATGTTTTGCAGTTGCGTAAAGATAATTTCTTTGCCGGGATGCTTGAAAAATAACTTGGAAACGGTCCTTAAGTTACGGCAAACTTTGCTGATCCGGTGTGACAGCGCCTCGCCCCGCAAGTTGGCGCAAGACATTCGGAACCCGTTTTCATTCAGGGCAGGACGACATGAATTCATTTGATGCCGACCGAGAACTGCGCGCTGCCACCACGGATCGCACGTTCCTTGTTGTGGTCGACGACAGTGACGAAATGACCAAGGCGCTTCGATATGCCTGCCGCCGTGCACAGCACACCGGCGGACGCGTCGCATTGCTAAGCGTGATCCAGCCAGCCGAATTTCAGCACTGGATGGCTGTTGGCGATCTGATGCAGGAAGAAGCGCGCGAAGACGCCGAAAACCGTATCAACGAGCTTGCGGCCTATGTGCATGAACAAACCGGATCCATGCCGCTTCTGTTCATCCGCGAGGGTCGTCTCAAGGACGAACTACTCAAGGTTCTGGACGAAGAAGAACAGATTTCCATTCTGGTTCTGGCAGCCGGCACCAACAGCGATGGCCCCGGCCCGCTGATCACGGCACTGACCAATCGGGATGTGGTCGGTCAGTTGCGCCTGCCATTGACCATCGTCCCCGCCGCCCTGTCAGAAGCCGATATCGACGCGCTGAGCTGATCAAAAGACGCATAAGACACACTAAAGCCGGGCAGTTACCCGGCTTTTTGCATTTTTGCAATCTGGCATGCTACCCGGCTTACGCCGTGCGATCTTCAAGGAAGTTCATGTAAGAATCAAAGGAAGACCGCTGCCCGAACAGGACATGCGCGCGGTTGCGGATGGCCTGTGAAACGACCGAACGCCGTCGTTTATCCATCGCCAGCGTCAGCGCGGTTTCAACATAGTCAGCTGAATGATAGGCAACACAATCAAACACAGAAATCTGGCGATAACAGGTATGGCTGCGCCGTGATCGCGCCCCCTTGCCCGGCAAGGTCACCAGCGGCACACCAAGGCCAAGACAATCAAATGCCAGCATCGCATCATTCCATGCCGGGCTTTCAAGAACGACATCCACCGCACATAGCAACGAATGAAGATCGGCACGGCTGTGAACCGAAACAAACCGCATACGTCCGGCAACATCGGCATAATTGACCGCAAAACGCCGCCCCCATGCTGCGTCCCAGCTATCACGTTCGGGTGCGATCAACAGAAGTTCGGCAGTTTCATCAAGACGCAGAATTTCGGCAATCAGCGGATCAAAATCAGCCGTCAGAACATCAAGCGGCTGCGGACAAAGATACGTATTCCGGTCCTGGTCAATGCGCCAGCGGCGCTGCAGATCGCCCGGCGACAGCTTAATTTCATCCGGTCTTGTTGCATTGACAAACAATCCGGGCAGACGGATCAATTCCTCGCTAAAGCGGGTTTCACCGCCCGCCGTTTCCCAATCCTCGGCAATCAGGTGACAGTCAATATTTGAAAGCCCGGTCGTCGCGGCAATTCCGCCACCGGCAATCTGCAACGGAGCCAACCGCCAGCTTGCCAGCAACATGGTATAGGCATCCGCCTGCGGATCGACATAATGCAAAACGTCAAGGTCAAGGCCCGCAATCACCCGGGCCGAATGCAACGGATCAAGCGGCAATGGCACCACCAGATCGGCCTCGGCATCTATGCGCGCGGTTATGTCATCCTCGCCCAGTGGCGGACGGATCACCGTGATATCAAACCGATCGCGGTCAATCGCACGGACCAGCCCCGCAATCCATCGGCCAATACCGTTATCGCGCATATTGGCCGATACAACGCCAAGCCGGACCTTGCCGCCCTTTGATCGGGCCCGCGCCGCGACATGGGGCACGTCATAACCAGAAACCAGCCGTTCCCAATAATGACCAACCGCGCGCAATTGCGCATCGCCTTCGGGGCGAAGCGCCGCACGCCATACCGGCGGGAACCGTGTCAGGGTGATCGGATCAATCAGGTCGCTTTGGCCAAGATCAAGGTCGAGATCGTCATCATCCAGCGTATCGTCGAGAAGATCACGAACAACTTCGTCATTCTGTGCCGCCAGATCGGCAGGAACCGGGGCAAAAAGCAGCCGACGGGCTGTTCTGAACAGCGCCGTGTTGTCCCCAATGGCAATCTTGCGATCTATTGCGTTTTGCAGAACCGATTGGGCGGATGCCGCATCGCCTTCTTCTGCGAGTTCGACAGCCAGCCGGAAGACGGCATCATCCCCACCTCCCGCACCAATCGCGGCACCGAACCGTTCCACGGCTTCGCTATGGCGCCCGGCAAGGCTTAATGCCTCGCCCATCATCAAAAGAAGTTCGGGGTCTTCTGGATTTGCGCGCAAAAGTGCTTCCAACGCGCCAATGGCCTCGGTCCCCTGCCCGGTCCGCAAATACAGCAGTGCCAGCGTGCGCCGCGCCCCCGCATCCTGTGGATCAAGTGCCAGCACCTGGCGCAGGCAATGCAGCGCCCCGGCGAACTGGCCCAGTCGGAAAAGCGCATCGCCATAAGCCGTCAGGGCACGCTGATGCCCGGGTTGCAGTTCAAGGGCACGCAAAAGCGGCTCGGATGCGGAAACCGTCCGTCCCTGATCCAGCCTGATCTGCCCCATCAAAACCAGCGCGTTGACGATATCGTCACGCAGTTTCAGTGCGGTTGTGCAGGATGCCTCTGCGCCTGCGATATCACCCATGGCATATTGGCAGGCACCAAGGTTGGCATGAATTTCGGCAACATCGGGTGCCAGACGAAGAGCCAGCATGTAGTTTTCATGCGCCAGTTCAAGTTCATCAAGCTGGCGATAGGTATTGGCGATATTGCAATAAAGTGCCGGGGAATCCGGGCATAGGCAAATCGCGCGCTTGAAGGCACCGACGGCCTCGCGCAGCTTGCCGACCGCTTTCAGGGCCTGCGCATGGTCATGCTGGATTTCGGCGTTATTGGCATCGGCTATTGCAGCGCGGCCCATACGTTCGGCTGCGATATCACCATTACCCTGTTTCATGGCAACCAGACCGGCCAGATGCATGGCTTCTGCCGCCTGCGGATAGGCAAGCGTCATCTTGCGGCAGGCGCTTTCAGCCTCCGCCAGTTGACCCGTTTCAAACAGGTCGATTGCAAACCGGAACATCTCGCCAAGTTCAGACAAGGATCGTATCGCCACCCGAGAGTTTGTTTAATCGGTCACCATAGTGACCAAGCGTTAACAAACCACGTCTTTGCCACAAAATATGGGTCGTGACTATGGCAAGGACGCACAAAAAACCACCCGGCCTGACAAGACCGGGTGGCAAAGTTCATCACCATGCCCAAAAGCATGATGCGGGGGTTATAAATCAGCCCTCGTGGCTGAAGTAACGGCCAAAACGGTTGGCAAGAAAATCATCAAGTGCGACCTGCTCCTGACGGATATATCCCTTGCCCGCAAGCGTACCGGTCAGAACCATATCCATGACGGCACAAAGCCCCGCCGATGTCGTAATCTGGATCGCAGACCAGTTCCTGCCACCGATGGCCGTACCATGAACCTTGCGGATGAAGTTTTCCTCGCATAGCTCGCCGTCGCGGGTGCCGATGGCATCGGCAAAGATCACAATCACGTCCTGGCTTGTGATCGGCAGTGACTTTTCAAAGATTTCCTTCATCAGATCGGGACGTTTGCCAAGCCCAAGGTCTTCGATCAGGATTTTCAGGATTTCCTGATGCCCCGGGTAACGCACGGTCTTGTAATCAAGGTTCTCGACCTTGCCTTCCAGCATGTCACAAAGCGCACCTACCCCGCCCGAGGTATTGAAAGCCTCGTATTCCGTGCCATCAATCGTGAAACGCTCATACCCTTCAAGCGGCAGAACTTCTATTCGCTTGCCTTTGTGGATGGCTTCGCACGGGTTCAGATATTCGTTGATCAAACCATCCGTCGACCAGGTCAGGTTATATTTCAAACGGTTGGTCGGATTTTGCGGCAGGGCACCAACCCGAAGACGCAGGTTCTGAACACTATCAAACCGCTTGAACAGATCATGGGCTGCAATCGAAATAAAACCCGGTGCCAGACCACATTGCGGCACAAACGCCCCATCGGCATCCTTGGCAATATCGCGGATCGCACGGGTGGTTTCGACATCCTCGGTGACGTCGAAATAGGATGCACCGACCGCCCGCGCCACACGCGCAATCGCAACATTAAGGTAAAACGGACAGGTCGACAGGATGGCATCATGGCCTTTGGCAACTTCCGTCAATGCGGCCTCGTCGGTGACATCGACCTTTACCAGCGTTGCCGCGTCATCCTTGGCACAAATTTCAAGCATATGCCCGTTGGAATCCGCCAGCGTCACCGCATAAGCGCCACTTTCATTCAACATGACTGCGGCAATGCGACCGATTTTACCCGCCCCAAGGATCAAAACTTTTTTCATTCCAGCAAACTCCCATTTTGACGTCTGAGACCGCATGTGATGCGTTGCCCCGCCTGATTACGGCCCTGATAACGTTATTGTTATGCTGCCTTGATGGTCTTCCGCTGGACTGCCGGTTACAACCCGGCGATACTGTCATTTCCAATGATTTAACCGTTAAAATGACGGGCAATTCCGATGAAACGTAACCTTGATGAAATTGACCGCCGCCTGATCGCCCGGTTACAGCAAAATGCCCGGACCCCGATTGCGGCACTCGCCCGTGATGTCGATCTGTCGCGCAGTGCCGTTCAGGAACGCCTCGAGCGACTTGAAAAGTCAAAAATCATAACGGGATACACCGTGCAACTTGGCGAGGAAGCCAGATCACTTCTGCTTGCCGAAGTCATGATACAGGTCGAACAGAAACAATCCGCCGGGGTTGTTGGTGCGCTTCAGAGAATCACCCACTGCATTCGCTGCCTTGCGATTTCTGGAGAATATGACCTGATCGCGGAAATAGCTGCCGATACGTCCGAGGAACTTGATACCGTTCTCGATCAAATCGGTGCCCTGCCCGGAATTAAACGCACAGCAAGCTCAATCATCCTTTCCACAAAATTTGATAGACGATAGACTGCCTTCGGGTTGGGGGACCTTTGTTCGGGAATTTTCAAAAAATTGGCTGAAAAACGCAGATATTCCGTCCTGACTGTTCTGCTTGCCGGGTTTTCTGTCACCAGCATTCTTGGTGTCGGCATTGCGCTTTATGTCGGACTTGGCGCGGCCTATCAAAACACCCGCAATCTTTGGGTCATGCTAAGCGATCTGGACCTGACATCGGTCCAGCGAACCATGCATGAACGGATGGAAAATGTGGGCAAACGGGCCATATGGGTCGCCGATCAGGTCGCCAGTGGCGCCCTTGATCCAAGCTTTCAATACGGCTGGAACAATGCGATGCGCGCACTTTCGGCATCCCAAATGGATGTGATGGCCTATGGCCTGATCACGGGGGATCGCCAGTTCATCGGTTATGACCCCGAAGACATGCGCGAAATCCGCCGTACCCTCCCCGTTGATGACGTGCTTTTCTCGGAACTGGCGCATTTGCGCGGGCCAACCGTCAATCACACCAGCTTCCCGCGATGGGATCCCTACTTCAAACAGACGGTGATTGCCGACTGGATTCCCCTGTTTGCCGACGGACGTTATCTTGGCACTTTCATTCAGTATCTGTCGCTTTCTAACCTGTCGAACAGCCTGATCCGCGGGCGCGAAGACCTGCCGGGCGTACCTTTCGTCCTGATTGCCGGAAACCGTGTGATGGCCCACCCTCGCCTTCGCGAATGGGGGGATAGCACCGCATCGGCACTCGTAAATGGTGCTGATATCGCGCGCAGTCCGATCCCCTTGCCGACGATCAATGATATTGGCGACCCTGTACTGGCAAATATCGGAAAATCCGAATCCATCGATATCGGCAATGAAAGCAAACAACGCCCCGAAACCAGCAATCTTCGTCTTTCCGGCCTTGATCTTGACGGCCGTTATTCAATGATCGTCACGAAACAGATGATGGATACGCCTTTCTCTCCAATCATCATTGGCCTGCATTTCGAAGAAGAACTGTTCGATGACGAATGGAACCGGCTTGTTCTGGCATCTGTGATGGGCGGTGCGGTCCTGCTGCTGTCGATCATTGTTGCGGTAATCATTGCGCGTCACTTTACCAAACCGATCCGGCGCTTTGCCGCTGCTGCCCGTGCGTTTGAGGAAGACGGCATCGAAAACCACGATTTCCCTGACCTGAAAGGCAGCCGCATTCGCGAATATGATGATGCGGCCCGGTCCTTCAATCACATGATCAAGGCCGTGCATGATCGCGAACGGATCAGCAGCCTGTTTGGTAAATTCCTGCCGGCATCGATTGCCCGCAAACTTCTGGCATCGGGAACCGATTCCGGCGTCCTCCCGCCCCAGCAGTGCGAGGCAACGGTCCTGTTTGTCGATATCGAGAGCTTTACAACCCTGTGCGAAGAACTCGAACCGCAACAGATCATTTCGATGCTGAACGCATATTTCGACTGCGCGACCGGCATTATCGAAGAACATGGCGGGATTATCACCCAGTTCCAGGGCGATGCCATTCTTGCAGTGTTTAACGCCTTTGACGAATTGCACGACCATGCCGATGCCGCACTTGATTCGGCCATTGCCATCCAGCATGCCGTTGAAACCCGCCAGTTTGACGGGCTTTCCATTCATTGCCGTTGCGGCGTCAATACCGGGCGCATGATCGCCGGGAATGTCGGTGCCAGTGCCCGCCTTTCCTTTACCGTGCACGGTGATGCCGTTAATACCGCATCCCGACTTGAACGTGAAAACAAGGAACTCGGGACGCGCATCCTGCTCTCAGACAGCACACGCGACCTGCTTTCCAATCCGGAACGGGTGGTCAAAGCCGGTCAAATTCAATTGCGTGGTCGCCATACTCAAACCCAGCTTTACACCTGCCGTCGCTAAAACACGCGATATTCTTTCCATCGTGATCAATCATCAGTAAGCTTTGCCGACAACCCGGCAACACAAGCCGGGTCTTCGGGGGCATACGGGGAATGTGATGACTGAACGCAGGGGGCGTTTTTCAATACTTGGTGTATTGCTGGGTGCGTTTTTCATTACCAGCGTACTGGGTGTTGGGCTCGCACTTCATCTTGGTCTTGATACGGCCTATGACAATACCCGCAATCTCTGGATTACGATGACACATGCCGATCTGGAAGACGCGCAAGACGCCATGCGCGACCGGATCAAACGCATGCAACGCCGCAATATATGGGTTGCACGCGAAGTGGCGCATGGCGATCTGTCACCGGATAATGTTGCCATATGGGACAATACCCTGGCCGCCCTTGTCACCAATGAACGTGACGTCACAGCCATCGGGCTTTTGACCCCCGATGGCCATTTCCGGGGCTATGATCCAAAGACGGACAAACCTCTTTCCGGCAAGGCCGACCCCGCGGAAGACATCATCGCCCGATCCCTGATCGCCTATGGCCCGGGCCAAAGCATCACGCAGTT
Organism: Thalassospira lucentensis; assembly: GCF_032921865.1. Classification (NCBI taxonomy): domain Bacteria; kingdom Pseudomonadati; phylum Pseudomonadota; class Alphaproteobacteria; order Rhodospirillales; family Thalassospiraceae; genus Thalassospira; species Thalassospira lucentensis. Next base: position 3,491,941 of record NZ_CP136684.1, on the reverse strand, counting down.
TCCGCGCTGGAACAGTCTGGTCAATCAGGTCGTGATCAGCGAAATGATCCCCCTGTTTCAGGAAGGGCTATATGTCGGCTCACTTGTGCAGCTTGTTTCGCTTGGCGATTTTTCACATGACCTGAAAACCGACCCGACCGAGGCCGGACGTACCCCCTTTGTCATCGTCAACGACCATGTCATTGCCCATCCGACCCTGTCGGACTGGCATCAGTTGCACCCGCCCAAGAACACGGGAACCGATGATGTTCTTGGCGTCCTGCCCCGTGTGGATGATCTTGCCGATCCGGTTCTTGCAAATATGGGCCAGTGGCAGGCATTTGATTTTGACGATGTCCCGTCACCGGGCGGAACCAACGGGTCACAGGCATCGTCACTGGAAACCGAAAACGGCTATCACGTTATCATCACCCGAAAATTCGAAGAATCGGCAGGCCTTCCTGTCCTGATGGGCATGCATTTTGATCCAGCCGTTTTCACCCGCGAATGGGACCGCCTGCAACTGGCGACACTGATCGGAACGGCAATCATGGTTCTTGCCATCATTCTGGCGATCCTGATCGCGCATTATTTCACACGACCGCTCAAACGGTTTTCGGCCGCCACAAGGCAACTTGAAACCGGCATTCTTGATGATCTGCCGGTCCTGCCCGGCAGCCACATCATCGAATTCAACGATGCGTCGCGATCCTTTAACAATATGGCGATTACCCTGCGCGACCGGGAACGCATCGGGCGGCTGTTTGGTAAATTCCTGCCTGTTGCCATTGCCCAACAACTGCTGGCGTCTGATGATGACACTGGCAATGTGCAATCGCACCAGTGCGAGGCATCGATCCTGTTTGTCGATCTGGTGGGCTTTACAACACTTAGCGAAAAGATCGACCCGCAACGGATCGTAACGATCCTGAATGCCTATTTCGCGAAGGCCACCACAATCATCGAAGAAAACGGCGGCATCATTACCCAGTTTCAGGGCGATGCCATCCTTGCCGTGTTCAACGCCTTTGACGAGGTGCCCGATCACGCCGATGCGGCGGTGCGAACGGCAGTCGCCCTGCAAAAGCTGGTTCATAATGAACTGTTTGACGGTGAAGAACTGCGCTGTCGCTGCGGGATCAATACCGGCCTGCTGGTCGCGGGAAATGTCGGGGCACCGGACCGTCTGACATTTACCGTACACGGCGATGCGGTCAACAGTGCCGCCCGGCTGGAAGCCAAGAACAAGGAACTCGGCACGCGCATCCTGATCGCAAGCACCACATTCGAACAGCTTTCAGACCCGGCCCAGGCCCGCCTTGCCGATGAAATCCTGCTGCGCGGGCGCAGTGAAACCACCGCTGTCTATACCATTCCGATTGACGGCATTGATTAGGAAACCGGTCGGCACACCACAAAACACAAAACGCCGCATTGGATGAACCGATGCGGCGTTTTGTAAAACCTGTGAGAACAAGGTACCGGGAATTAACCCTGGCGCGCCTTGAAACGCGGGTTCTTTTTATTGATCACGTATACGCGGCCACGGCGGCGCACGATACGGCAGCCTTTTTCCCGCAGCTTCGCGGATTTCAATGAGTTCCGGATCTTCATAATAGTAAACCTTAGAAACTTGGCCCCTTCGAGGAAGCCGGAAAATAGAAGTACACCCTGCCCCTGTCAACACCTAAAACAGGTTGCAGCGACAGAATTCCAGACAAAGTCCATTCATTCGTCGCCAACAGCAGACATCAAACCGGTCGATCACCTGATCGTTGCGTAGAACCGATAAAATGCCAGCGTTCCGTTTTCAAGCATTTTTACGCGATTCATCCACATTTCCATCTCCGGCACCAGATATGCCAGAACATCCGGGTCCAACCCGCTATTCTGGATATCTGCAAGCATGGCCATCCAGGCTGCCTTGATCTGCTTTACATGGACATCTGACTCGTCCTTGGCGATGCGAATGTCGAATTTCAGCTTGCCCAGCGCATTCTTGTAATGGTCCGCCGTCCAGGGGTAAGGCCGGAAATCCTCGTGCCTTGCCCATTCAGCAATGGCATCTTCGTGCCCTTCGGATGTTAGGACATAGTCTGTCAGCAATATCTGGCCGTGATCGCGCAATGTTTCCGCCAGCGACACCAGCAAAACATCCTTGTTTTCAATGTGGAACAGGTCCCCAAACGAATAGACCACGTTGAAATAGGCTTTGCGCAATTCCGGGTTGGACGGATCGAATGCCTGCACGGGGACCTTTTTCTGAACACCGGCCTGAACGGATCGCTCCATGCCCAGCAACGCCAATTCACCATCACGTTCATAGGCTGTGACCCAGACACCCAGCTTGTCGGCAAGCAACCGCGCCACCCCACCAAGCTTCGCACCGATTTCAAGGCAGCTCATAGTTTCGTCAAGCGCAAGCGGCTTTGCCAGTTCCAGTGCATAATCATGGCCACCGGGGATCATGATCCCGCGATCAAACAGCTTGGCATAAAGCTTGACCCGTTCTGGCGGCCAGCGACCAATTTCATCATCAAGGTCAAGCTCGCCCAGTTCCGGCTCGACCGGCCTCGCAAGAAACAGGCGCATTCTGTGAAGCCACGCCCGGTAATCATCTATTTCTTTTTGCAAAAGATAATATTCAACCGGGTTGTCATAGCCCTGCCAACGGGCGCGAAGCTTTGTCGCAAGACTAAGCCTGTGGCCATCGGGCATCACAAATTCGGGCATATCACCACCGTAACCACCACCGTGGTCAAGGACATCGCCGTCATGGTCGGCATTGCGTTGCCAGAATTTAAGTTTCAAGGCAGATACTCGCTAAGCGGTTCGCGGTGGACGGATCAATTCTTGCAAAATATGGCAAATACGCAAAAGTGACAACGTGTTAAGATTTCAATCATATGATCCCGACGTCGACACGAATATAAATTCAACATGTTTTACCTGTCCGGCTTCGGGACAATATTTATGTGCAGGATGCCTTTTCACGAATGAGCCAGGATCACCTCGGGATCTATTATCGCCTGCTTAAAATTGCGCCGGGTGCCAGCGCAAAAGAGATCAAGCTTGCCTATCGCAAACTGGCGTTTGAATTTCATCCTGATCGAAATACAGATATCGATGCCGAAGAAAAATTCAAGGACATCACCGAAGCCTATGAAATCCTGATCGGCATACGCAAGGCTCCCCCAAATGCGCCTCGCAACGGTAAAAACAGCACAGGCGAAACGGCAGGCAAACAGCAAAACGGCCCCTATGGTCCGCAGGCTGCCGGGGCCAAAAATGCCAGTTCGCAACGCACCCGACAGGGATTTGCCGGTACCGGGCGCAAGGCCGAAACCAGCCGCGAAAGCGAAGAAGACAGGTTTGCACGTGCCAACGAGGCCTATCGCCAGCAGCAGGAACGCAACGCGGCGCGCAAATCAAACATCCATCCGGGGGCCAAACGCCATGCAAAAAACCGCACGACCCCGGATCAGGCCGGATTTGTACGCTGTGCGGTCACCGAAGTCGTATCAGCCCAACCCCGTCAGGTGGAATTCACCATTGTTCGCGGTTTTCTGAATTCCCTGAAAATCGAAAAGATCACCGCCAACCTTGCCCCGAAGGGGGCAAAGCGCATGGCACTCAAAGCCAGTTTCAAAACATGGCTGCGGGGTTTCTGGGGCTGGCGCAGTTTCATCCCGGCATGGCGGGCGATCATCGGCAATATGCGGGGCGGCACCCTGCCCCCGGAAGGCAATGCAAAACTTCTGTTCACGCAGGCCACCGCATTCGAACGCAGCGGTAACAAGCCGCTTGCGCGTGCCGTCCTGTTACAGGCCAATGATTTCATCGGCACCAACCGGTCAGTACTGGCCGAACAGATTCGCGCCAATCTGCGGCGTCTGGATGACGGAAAGCCCCTTCGCCGGGTACGCAGCGAATGGAAACAGGCCGGGATGCTCGATGCCCTTTTACATCTAAGCCCGCTATTTGTTGCCATTTTCTGTCTGCTGGTGGCGTTTGGGCCGGGACAGGGCTTTGTCAGTCACGACATTCCAAAACTTGTGTCCGAAAAGACCAGTGAACTGACGCGCAAAGTCGAACAAATCATCGGCGAGGAACGCGATCCCTATTACATCGACCGTGATCTTCTGAACATGCGCGAAGGTCCCGGTGTCGAATATCCGGTCATGCGGCGTCTGGCACGCTTTGAAACCGTCTATGTCGACGGACCAAGCGAGGATTTCTGGATTGAGATTGAAACCGCCCTTGGCGAGACAGGCTTTGTCAATCTGGATGCGCTGGTACCCGGAAGCGGCGCAAAGGCACGCGATGAGTGGTGTGCCACAAACAGTTGCGACTGACCGCAGATACGATCAGTCGCAACAGACTTCTAATCTGTAGGTTACCAAGTAACCAAAATCAGTTTTTGACCGGAATCGCCTTCAGCGCCGCCAGAAGATAATCCCAGAAACGCAGGACACTTGGCACATGGACGCACTCGTCCGGACTATGTGCGCGTTTAATGGTCGGGCCGAATGAAACCATATCCCAATGCGGATATTTCGCCCCCAATACACCACATTCCAGACCGGCATGAATGACCCGGATTTCAGGATCCTTGCCAAACATGTCGCGATGAACGGCCTTCATCATATTAACGACTTCGCTGTCCGCATTCGGCTTCCAACCCGGATAGGCATCGCCCCACTTGACCGTGGCGCCGATATTTTCAAACACCGATGTCGCAACCTCGCGAAGGGCATCACGCGCCGAATTGATCGAACTGCGCGCCGAAAGGGTGACATCCGCCTTGCCATCGGCCAGCTTGATAATCGCCAGATTGATCGACGTCTCAACAACACCTTCAACACTGGTGCTCATGGCGTGCACACCGTTCGGTGCTCCGACAACCGCATTATTGAAACGTTTGGAATCCGTCGCGCTCATCGCCTTTGCGGGCACTTCGGCATCTTTGGCTGCAATGGCAAAGTTCGGCTCGATCACGCCGATCTCGTCTTTGATCTCGGCTGCAAAGGCGCTCAGTGCACCATCAAAGGCCGATGCCTTATCGGACGGCAAAACGACCGTTGCAAAGGATTCCCGCGGGATCGCGTTACGCGCCGTACCGGCATTGATGGTCACAATCCGCGCACCAAGATCACGAATGGCGGTGCGCAGGAAGCGCGCCATCAGCTTGTTGGCATTCCCAAGTCCAAGGATGATATCGATCCCCGAATGCCCGCCCTTAAGACCGGTCAGGGCAATTTCACGTGCAACCTGTCCGCTTTCAACGGCTTCGGGGGTATAGGCAAAACTCGCGACCAGATCGCCACCACCGGCACAGCCCACGCAAAGCTCGTATTCATCCTCGGTATCAAGGTTCAGAAGGATTTCGCCCTTAAGCCGACCGGGCTCCAGATTCATCGCACCGGTCAGACCGCGTTCTTCATCAACCGTGAACAGCAGTTCCAGCGGACCGTGTTCAAGACCTTCTTCGGTCATAAATCCCATCATCGCCGCCGCACCGATGCCGTTGTCAGCACCAAGGGTGGTGTTATCCGCCGTGATCCATTCGCCATTCATCAGCATGCGGATCGGATCGGTATCAAAATTGTGAGTCGAACCACTATTGGCCTGCGTCACCATATCAACATGGGCCTGAAGGATCGCCATCTTGCGATTCTCGAATCCCGGTTTCGCCGGAATGGAAATAACAAGGTTGCTGCCGCTGTCGCGGAAATGCTCAAAACCCTTGGCATCGGCCATCTTTTCCAGAAGCTGCAAAACGGCTTCTTCCTTGGTCGACGGGCGCGGGGTGTCGCAAAGTTTCTGGAAGTTCTCCCAGATTGCAACCGGGGCAATTTTGCTGATTTCATTCACGGTGGCGCTCTCCTGTATCGTTTATTTGCCGCGTATGTGACGGGCATTTCGCGGGTGCCCTAGCTGCTTAACGCATCGGCGGATCAATTTCCAGATCATCTAAGGGATTTTACGCAAACTCCGTTCCGGATTGGTGGCTGCGCTAACTAGTCGATCCCGATCCTCCTGCTCCGCCGTTCAAGCAGCAACACATCGCGCCATTTCCCCTGCATCGGTCCATATCCCATACGTCCGAACCCTGTGCGGCGGCACAGGACTTCGAACCCGTGCTTTCGATGCAGGGCGACACTTCCGGTATTTTCGGGAAATATTCCGGCTTCCAGTGACCAAAAACCGTTTTGTTCAGAACCTTCGATCAATGCCTGCATCAAACGGCTTCCGATCCCCTGCCCCTGACATTGCGGATCGACATAAACCGATACCTCGGCAACACCGGCAAAGGCACACCGCCCCGAAACGGCGGATAACCCGGCCCAGCCGGTTATCTGTCCGGCATCGTCAAGCGCGACATAGCGGCATTTCGTCGAATGCCCGCCATCCCAGTCGGCCCATGTTCCGCCATGTTGCTGAAAGGATGCATGACCGGATTTCAGCGCCCGGTCATAGATATCGACAACCGCGTTTCCATCCATCGCCTGCATATCGCGAATGTTCATTTTTCGCCTGCCACTTTACGCAAAGCGATACGGTAATTCAGTCCGGATCAACTGTCGATATCGTCATCAAAGGTCAGGAATTTGATGCAGTCACGACCGGCTTCCTTGGCCGCATACATCGCCCGGTCTGCCGTCAGCATCGCCTGCTCCAGCTCGACAAACTGCCCACGCAATTCCCCGCCAACGGTGACACCAAAACTTGCCGTGATGGTGACGTTCTCATCACCGCTATTACCAACCGGTATTTCGATTGCACGGATCATTGTTGCCAGCCGTTCGGCGATCCGTTTGGTCACTGCTGCTGTTGCCGACGGCAACAGAACGGCAAATTCCTCGCCTCCCAGACGCACGACAAGATCATCATCGCGAAGCGCCTGGCGCAGGGTTACTGCGATTTTCTCAAGAACCCGGTCACCGACCGAATGTCCATAGGTATCATTGACATATTTGAAATAATCGACATCCAGAACCACCAATCCGAACTGCCAGACCTTGCCCTTCAATTGCCGGATTTCGCGCAGTCGGCTGACTGCTGATTCAAATCCGCGCCGGTTCAATGCCCCGGTCAGCGGATCGGTCGACGCCAGCGCATCAAGATGCTGTTCCTTGCGTTTATGGCTGGAAATATCCAGTGCGGACACCATCACGCCGCCATCTTCCATCAGGTTCATGCGGATATCGGCATGGCAACCAGATGGTGTTTTGACACTTTCATTATTGGCGTGCCCGTGGCCGCTTTTGATCATGGCGTCATACATCTCGCGCAGGATCGTGATATCAAAGACGGGCGCATCATCGCTGTTACCCTGTTCTGTACCGAACAGACGGGCAAATTCGCGGTTGTAATTCACAACATTCTGACGGATATCAAGCATTGCAACGGCTGACGGCACCATGCGGATGACTTCGGTCACGGCTTCTTCAAGACCGGCCTTGGTGCGCATCAGGGCTTCGTTCATTTCGACTTCTTCGCGCACATCATGTGCGGTCGTCAAAATAGCCGGGCGACCATCATGCCACAGGATGCGTTCATCGGTCAGATCCCGCCAGACGATATTGCCATTATCGAGAACGTCGCGCACACGATGGCGTTCACCTTCGCGTTCGCCATGCAGAATATCGGCAACATGCTTTAAGGCGCGTTCGCGATCCGCTTCGGGAATAAATCGCAATATGTTGGGCTTTTCCATGAATGCACTGGCATTTTCCGCCCCCATCAGGCGCGCAAAGGCATCATTGACATAAAGCGCTGTCATGTCGCGATGGACCATCACACCGATAAAGGACCGGCCCAGCATATGATCGACCTGCATCGCGGTCGTGCCGTTATCAATCAGCTGCGCTGTTGTCAGCACAGCGTTTTCATCGGCCCATTCAACGGTTTCGTCGCTGATCTCCATCCAGACCGGCGTGCCATCGGTACGAAGGTTATAAACCTTTTTCCAGCCATGGAACCCGGTGGCTTTTTGGAATTCCGCCACCAGCTTGGCCGCTTCGTAATGGAAACTTGGCGGGATATATTGCCGAAGGTCAGGCTCCGACATGAAATCCTTCACATCCTTGCGACCAAGCATTTTCGCGTAGGCATCATTGACATACACAGCGGTCAAATCCCTGTGCACGACAACTCCCACCCGCGACCGCCCGTAAAGACGCGCGATTTCTGTCGGTTCGAATCGCATCAAAGCCCCATCATCCCCGCCAATGCGATCTAACGCGCCATCTATCCTGTTTGGTGGCGTTTATTCCGCGCGCTAATTGATCAAATGCTATACTATATTAACAATAATTAAAATACGGCACGGTCGCTTTCACCCTTGCGAATAGTTGCATTGCAATATTAAGGGGTCCTTCTGCGTGCGATGCCATAATTTCTTTCGCCAATTGCGAATTTCCGCTCATCCCCTCTCTTCGCAAAGCTGTTGTGAAACCATGGGATATATGTTGTCTCCAGAATGATAATTCCAGAACCATAACCAGATAGAATGCGTGAAATATAAAAATAATCATGACACCGTCGTTGGGAACAACAGAACAAGACGCCCGTTTCGTCCACAAGGCCCGATCAATCGGGATTAAACTGGTGTCAGCATTTACCGGGTTGATATAACGAAAGAACCCGCCCTGAAACAGGACGGGTTCCTACAGATGACAATCCCTCAATCGGGATTGCTTCTCATCCTTTTCGGACGGGAATTTTAACCTCGTCCTTTTTGCTTTCGGCCGTTTTCGGAAGAACCAGCGAAAGCACGCCGTTTTTCATCACGGCATCTACCTTGGCGACATCAACATGATCAGGAACGGCAAAGGAACGCTGGAAACGGCCATAACGCCGTTCGGACAAATAACGTCCTTTTTCCTTTTCTTCCTTCTCTTCCTTTTTCTCGCCACTTACGACGAGATAACCGTTCGAGACGCTGATCTGAACGTCCTTCTCCTCAAGGCCCGGCAGCTCGATACTTAATTTGTAAGCAGCGTCATCTTCGGTAATATCCACCGGAGACATTGCTGTTTCAGGGCTAACCGTAGCCCACCATTTATCAACAGGTGTCGCAGCAGAGAGCCTGAAAGGGAAATGCCAGGCCGCTGGGGAAAACTCGTCAAACAGTTGATCCACCTGACGGCGCAGACTGTTAAATGGATGCCAGACTTCCGGCTTTCCTACGGTTTCCGGTGATTTTTCGGATACAGCTTGCTTGTTCTCGGTCATAACCAGATCCTCCAACTAAGGATTACTGAACCGGCGAAGTACACTTCTTTTTCGCAGAAAAATCTTTGATCTGGATTAAACCTAAAAGATCTTTTCTCAAAAACAATGCAACCTTACCGAACAAAAACAACATCGTCGAAAACCGGTTTTCAGATACCGGCTGGCACACTAGTGTCTGTATCAATCATCTGATCACGAATTCTGTCTGAAAACAGGACCAATCCGGAAAAAGGGACCGAACATGAATGCAAACGATGTTGAAATCCTTGAACGCAAACGCGGCTGGGACGGGCATTTCAAGCTTGATGTCTATAAGCTCCGCCATCAGTTGTTTGACGGTGGTCAAAGTGCGGTTCTGCAGCGCGAAGTCCTTGAACGCGGGCATGCCGTCGCGGTCCTGCCCTATGACCCGGTACGTGATGAAGTTGTTTTGATCGAACAATTCCGCCCCGGTGCCATTTCGGTCCATCAGCGTTTCCCTGAAATGCCGCTTTGGCTGACGGAAATTGTCGCTGGCATCGTCGAGGACGGCGAGGAAATGCAGGATGTCGCGCACCGCGAAACCATGGAAGAATCCGGTTGTTCGGTCATCGGCGACCTTGAACTGATTTCGCGCTATTATGTCACCCCCGGCTGTTCAAGCGAAACAGTCACCATGTATTATGGTCGGGTTGATGCGTCCAAAGCCGGTGGCCTGCATGGCCTCGCTGAAGAAGGCGAAGACATCCGCGTCTATACGGTATCGTCCGAGGAATGCTTTGCCATGTTGCGTGACGGACAACTCTGTAATGCAACGGCGACGATTGCCGTTCAGTGGCTGATGCTCAATCGCGACCGTATTCGCAGGGAAGCCGGGGTTTCGGGCGTGTGAACGTGTTTGCCGGATGCAAGTTAATTAACACACAAATTTAGTGGTAACTTTTAATCAATCTTGACTTTTGTGTATAAAAGACCCAATCAACAGGTAACAAAACACATTCTAACCACGCTTGGAGTTTGTCATGGACATTCGCAATGGCACCATTGAAGCCATTGGCCGCACCCCGCTTGTGAAACTTAAAAAGGTTTCCGAGCTTACGGGCTGCACCATTCTGGGCAAGGCGGAATATGCCAATCCGGGCGGATCGGTCAAGGACCGCGCTGCCCTTGCCATCATTCGTGACGCGGAAAAACGCGGCCTTCTGAAGCCGGGCGGCGTGATTGTCGAAGGCACTGCGGGCAATACCGGCATCGGTCTTGCCGTGGTCGGCAACGCACTTGGCTATCGCACCGTGATCGTCATCCCCGAAACGCAAAGCCAGGAAAAGAAAGACCTGTTGCGTTTGCTGGGTGCCGACCTTCGCGAAGTCCCCGCCGTCCCCTATCGCGATCAGAACAACTATGTTCACGTTTCGCGCCGTCTGGCCGAAGAACTGGCAAAGACCGAACCGAACGGCGCCATCTGGGCCAACCAGTTCGATAACGTCGCCAACCGTCAGGGCCATATCGATACCACCGGCCCCGAAATCTGGGAACAGACCGATGGCAAGATTGATGGCTTTATCTGTGCGGTCGGTACCGGCGGGACGCTTGCCGGTGTGTCGATGGCGCTTAAGGATCGCAACAAGGACATTCAGATCGGCCTTGCCGATCCGATGGGGGCTGCCCTTTACAGCCACTACAAATTTGGCGAACTGAAATCCGAAGGAAGCTCGATCTCCGAAGGGATCGGTCAGGGACGGATTACCGCCAACCTCGAAGGCATTGATATCGACCACCCGTTCCAGATTTCAGATGATGAAATGCTGCCGATCGTCTTTGACCTGCTCAAGGAGGAAGGGCTATGCATGGGCGGTTCGACCGGGATCAACATCGCCGGTGCGGTACGTCTAGCCCGTGAACTCGGCCCGGGCAAAACCATCGTCACCATCCTGTGTGACCTTGGCACCCGCTATCAAAGCAAGCTGTGGAACCCGACCTTCCTCAGGGAAAAAGGTTTGCCGAGCCCGGACTGGCTCTAAGCCCGCCTGTTACCGGCCATCAAACAAAAACCCCCGCCTTCTGGCGGGGGTTTCTTTTTGTGTGTCAGGCAACGGCCTCGGCCCGTCTTGCGGCCTGCCAAAGGTAAGTCCCGCAAATCGCCGCACCAATCAAAAGTGCGCCAGCAAACGCCGCCACCGCGTCCCAACCACCATGTGACCAGAACCAGCCGCCAACCGATCCCATGATGCTAGACCCCAGATAATAGGCCAGCAGATAAAGCGACGACGCATGTCCCTTGGACTGTTTCGCCATTCGCCCGACCCAGCCACTTGCCACCGAATGAGCCACGAAAAAGCCGCTGGTCAATACCATGATGCCGCCGATCATGCCCCAAAGACTGGAAAGTAGTGTCAGGGCAACCCCAGCACCTGTAATCAGGATCCCCGCCAGCAAAACCGGGCCCCGGCCGATCCGGTCGGACATGGCACCGGCAATGGAAGACGTCACCATCCCGCAAAGATAAACCACAAAAATCAGACTGATCTGCCCTTGGCTCAGGTCATAGGGGGCAGCGGATAAACGGAACCCGGCATAATTATAGACCGTCACAAAACAGCCCATCGCAAATGCCCCGATCAGGAACACGAATGGCAGACCGGGATGGCGCAGATGCCCCTCCCACGCCCGGACATGATAGGACAATTGAAAGCCGGGGCGGCGCACGAAATTGCGCGATGCCGGCAACAGGATGACAAATCCAAGGGCCGCCAGCAACCCAAGTGCGCCCATCGCACCAAGCGCGAGATGCCAGCCAAGCATATCGGTCAGAATGCCGATCACCACGCGCCCGCTCATACCGCCAAGGGCGGTCCCGCTGATGTAAATGCCCATCGTGGTGCCAAGGCCGCGCGGATGCATTTCCTCGGCCAGATACGCCATCGCAACCGCGGGAACCCCGCCCAAAATCAGGCCTTCAAGCGCACGCACCACCAAGAACGCATGCCAGTCGGAAAGCAACGGCGCAATCAGGTTCAAAAGCGACGCGCCGCACATGGATGCAAACATCAACTGCTTGCGCCCGAATGCCTCGGATACCGCCCCGGCAAGCAGGATGGCAAAGGCAAGAAACCCGGTCGTCAGCGACAGCGCAAGCGAACTGGATGCCGGGCTGACGGCAAAGTCGCGCGCCAGTTCCGGCAATAGCGGCTGCACGCAGTAAATCAGCGAAAAGGTCGCATACCCCGCCAGAAACAGCGCCAGACTGATCCGGCGGAATTCCGGCGATCCCGGCTCGGTATAAACCGGCTCGGCCCCGGCGGTCGCTGGCTTGATATCATCATTGGCAGCCTGCGCTGCGGGGCTTTTCGCCCGGTGGGCACTCATATTCCGGCCTCGTTTTGAAGAATTCTGATCTGACCGAAAGGATTGCAGCTTTCCCGATATCCGTCCAATATATGTCACAGTCAATTTCGATATGTTTTGGAGATACCGGATGGAACTGCGCCATATTCGATATTTTCTTGAAGTCGCCCGCGAGGGGAACTTTACCCGTGCCGCAACCCGCATCGGCATCGGTCAGCCGCCGCTAAGCCAGCAGATCCGCGATCTTGAAACCGAAATCGGCACCCAGCTATTTCACCGCGTCCCGCATGGCGCGGAATTGACCGAGGCCGGAATTGCCTTTCGCGATATCGTGCAGCATTTCCCCGAACTGGCCGAACGCGCCATCCGCGCCGCACAGCGCGCCGGTCGCGGTGAAATCGGCTCGATCCGGGTGGGCTTTACCGCATCCGCCGCCTTTAGCCCCAGTGTCCCACGCGTTTTCCGTGATTTCCGCCGATCCTATCCGGGTGTTGAAATGACGCTGGAAGAAAACAATTCCGCCCGCCTTTTGAATGCGCTTATGGATGAACAGCTTGATGCCGTCTTTCTGCGCCAGGGTGCCACCAACAGCGATGCCATAAAACTGCATCGCCTGACATCCGAACCGATGCTGATCGTCCTTCCGGCCGGTCATCCTGCGGCCCGGCATGAAACGGTGGCGCTTGAAACCCTGCGTGATGATGCCCTGATCCTGACCCCGCGACAGGTCGGGCCGACCCATTTCGATATCGTCGTCGCCGCCTGCCGTGCCGCCGGGTTTGAACCGGTCATGGGGCAAAGCGCACCGCAATTGGGATCGGTGATCAACTTTGTCGCTGCCGAACTTGGCTTCTCGCTGGTCCCCGCCGCCATGGCACAATTGCAGGTCAATGGGGTCGTCTATCGCAAGGTCGCGGGGGATGTCCCGATGGCACATCTGGCACTGGCCTACCGCAGTAACGATATCTCGACCGTGCTGCGCAACTTCGTTGGCCGCACGCTGAATGCGCATCGCGCAGAAGATCAGAAAAATGATACAAATGATTGAATATTATTTGTTTTTATTGATGACCTCACAGATCGCATCAACAGCCTGATCGACCGTCATCTTTGCCGTATCGATAATCAGATCAACCCCGTGCCACGGTTCGTAATGACGGCCAAGGACCTTGTCCCAGTCGGGCTGATGCAGGTTTTCAATATCGCAGGGCCGGGTTTCGACACGGTGGCGATGCTCCGCCGGATCGGAACAGATTAGTTCAATCTGCACATAGGGTTTCCCGGCGCGCCTTGCTGCCAGTCGCCATTCGCTTCGGGTTTCTTCAACCGAATTGACCGCATCGCCGATCACCGTCAGGCCAAGCTTAAGGTTATCGGTCGCCTGCCGGTTGGCAACCATATAGCCGACCGGGCCGATATCATCATCGGGCGGTACCCCGGCATCAAGGATCGCCTGCTCTATCGTGTCGATCCGAAGATGCACCGCACCGGTTTTTTGCGCCAGCGCACGCGCAATGGATGTCTTGCCAACACCAGGCAAACCGCCAAAAATGATCAGCATATTCTATCCTTTCTCCGGCCCTGACCCTAAAACCGACACTCCCGCACTGGCAAGCATCTGATTTTGGGCTAGATTAACCCCAACACTGAAATCCGGCGCGCCGTTTTCGGCCTGCGCCCAATTGGGATTATGCCTATGCCCCGTTTTTCCGTTCTTGATCTTTGCCCCGTTAACGAGGGCGAACATCCGCGCGATGCCTTGCGCAATACGCTTGAACTGGCCCAGCATGCCGAAAAGCTCGGCTTTCATCGTTACTGGCTGGCCGAACATCACAACATGCCCGGCATCGCCAGTGCCGCAACCTCGGTTGTCATATCGCATGTCGCGGCGGGCACCAAAACCATCCGGGTTGGTTCGGGCGGTGTGATGCTGCCCAACCATGCGCCATTGGTGATTGCCGAACAGTTCGGCACCCTTGATGCGCTGTATCCCGGCCGTATCGATCTTGGCATCGGGCGCGCACCGGGAACCGACCAACGCACCGCCGCCGCCCTTCGCCGCGACATGCACGGGACCGAGGAACGCTTTATCCAGGACGTGCTTCAGGTTCAGCAATTTCTTGCCCCGCTTGAAGGCAACCCGCCAATCCGCGCCGTCCCGGGTTATGGCTCCGAAGTTCCGATGTGGCTTCTGGGCAGCAGCCTGTTTTCGGCTGATCTGGCGGCACGTCTTGGCCTGCCCTTTGCCTTTGCGTCACACTTTGCGCCCGATATGCTGATGGATGCGCTGTCGCTGTATCGTCACCGGTTCGAACCCAGCAAACAGCTTGATAAACCCTATGCGATTGCTGCAATGGGCTTCTTCGCCGCCGATACCGACGAGGAAGGCGAATTTATTGCCACCTCCATGCAGCAGCAATTCCTGAATTTGCGGCGCGGTTCGCCTGGCCAATTACCCAAACCGGTCAAATCGATGGATGACATCTGGAACCGGGTCGAAAAGGCCGGGGTTGATCATGCCATGCGCTGTGCCGCAATCGGCTCGCGCGATACCGCACGCAAGAAACTGCGCGATTTCATCTATATGACCAAGGCCGATGAAATCATGGTCACCGCCAATATCTTTGATCACGCGGCACGGCTGAAATCATTCTCGATTGCCGCCGAACTGCGTGATGAACTTGACGCCGAACAGGCCGAAAAAATCGCATGAAACTGCGCCTGAAACAATTCATCAGGTAATTATCGGGCCCGATCCATGCTGATCGGGCCCGTTCTTGTATTTCATCATATGAAATGCATCCGCACTGACCCCAACTGTTTTCTTGCGCTTGCAGAAGCACTGGGACAAGATGTCGGCCCGGTTGGGAAATCAACCGCAACACATTGTTCCAAAAGGTTTTGGCTCGCCCCCATGACAGACTTCCTTCTGGCTGCCCTGCCAATCGCCACCATTCTTTTTCTGATGATCAAGGCAAACTGGGGCGCGGCACGCGCCGGTGCGGCCGCATGGTTCGTCACCGTTGCCATCGCCATGATCGCGTTTGGTGCCCCAACCGATATGCTGATCATCGCCCAGGCCAAGGGCGTGATGCTGGCGCTTTATATCCTTTATATCGTCTGGGCCGCCCTGATCCTTTATTTCGCGGCCGAAGAAGCCGGGGCCATCAAAACCATCGGGCGCGCCATCCGCCAGCTAACCGATGATCGCCCGCTGCAATTGCTGATCCTTGGTTATGTGTTTGCCACCTTCCTGCAGGGCGTTGCCGGGTTCGGGGTGCCAATTGCGGTGATCGCACCGCTTTTGCTCGGCATGGGGTTCTCGCCCGTCATCGCGGTTGCCGCCCCGATGATCGGCCATAGCTGGTCGGTGCTGTTTGGCAATATGGCAACCTCGTTCGAGGCCCTGATCGGCGTTACCGGCATTCCCGGGACCGAGCTCACACATTATTCCGCCATTCTGCTTGGCCTGTCGGGCTTTACCTGCGGGGCGGCGGTTCTGTGGCTGGATGGCGGTTTTCGCACCGTGCGTCGCCGGATCGTGCCGCTGGTACTGATTGCCGGTGTCATGGGTGTTGTTCAATATCTGATGGCGAATTACGGCGTCTGGACGCTGGGCGGGCTGACTGCCGGGATTGCCGGGCTTGTCACCTCGATCATCGTCACCCGGTTCTGGAAACCCCATCCCGATGACGTTGCCGAAACCACCGAAGACGACCATCACCACATGCCTTTGATCGAGGCATTGACCCCTTACCTGGTCTTCATGGTGATTGTCGGTATCGCAACCTTCATCCCCCCGGTCGAGGATTTTCTGTCCGGCCTTCGCCTGACCTTCGATTTCCCGGCGGTTTCAACCGATCTTGGCTGGAATATCGACGCCGAAAGCGCCAAGCCGATTGCCATTTTCGGCCATCCCGGCGCGTTGCTGCTTTATACCGCCGCCATCAGCTTTGCCTTTTTCAAAATCCGCGGGCGCTATGATAACGGCATCGCCAGACGCATCTGGCAACGCACGGTCAAAAGCGGCCTTCCGACCAGCATCGGCATGGTGCCGGTCATCGGCCTTGCGATTATCATGGATCACGCGGGCATGACCTATGCCCTGGCCGAAGGCGGTGCTGCGCTGTTTTCCGGCTCCTTCGCCATCGCCTATCCGGTGGTGGCACCAGCCATCGGCGCCCTGGGGGCCTTCATGACCGGCAGCACGAATAATTCCAACGTGGTCTTTGGCATGTTCCAGCGCCACACCGCCGAACTTTCGGGCATTTCCACCGCCCTTGTTCTGGCCGCACAGGCAACCGGCGCATCGCTTGGCAGCATGCTGGCCCCGTCAAAAATCCTGGTCGGCTGTTCGACGGTCGGGCTTTCGGGCAAGGAAGGACCGGTATTATCGGTCGTGCTGAAAACCGGTGTGCTTCTGACCGCCCTTTGCGGCTTCATGGCACTGGGCCTGTTGCTGATTGCGATGATCGGGGGATAAGACCATGAAAAACAAACTGTTCAACCCGGTCTTTCTGTTTCTGGCGTCCCTGATCCTGCCGCTGGTCGCGTTCGAAGCCCTGATCAACGAAGATTCCGCCCTTGCTGGCATCCTGTCTGGCATACCGGTGGGCGGCATTCTGTTTGGCCTGTTTGCGGCCATCATGGCCCTGATCGTCATCAAGAAATAGCTGCTAGCCGGTGGGAGTTGCCCGCCGGATTTCAGGATCGACGGCAACCCGTTTTTTGCGTGTTCTCATTGTCCCGGCCAGAAGGCCAAGACAGGCAAAAATAACCACGGCACTATCTGGCCCCATGCGGTCCAGCAGGAACCCGAAAACCGGTGCACCAGCCGTCTGACCGATGGCAATGGTCAAAAAACCGATCATCAACCCGGTGGCGGGCCGATCCCGAAGTGCCTGTACCCCCCACACCAGATACACCCCCGTTAACGTGACATAGGCACCGCCAAACAAAACCCCGCCCAAGAACGTTACGGCCATAAACGTGCCTGTTCCCGCGGCAAGAATACCGGTCGCCATCAGTGCCAGAAAAGCCCAGTGCACCCGGTTGATCCCGAACCGGGCCACAAATGCCCCTGCCCATGCACCGGCAATGCCACCGATCCCGATGGCAACCCACAATGCACCGCTGCCGCTTTCCCCCAGATCAAGCTGCATCCGTGCAAGCTGCCCGCCAAATGACCAGATTGCCGTGCTTGCCGCCCCCATCAGAAAGGCCGCGCAAATCAGTCTGGCGACATCCCCTTTCAGGGACGGCATTCCACCTTTGGCCTGCTTGGCCGCGGCCTTTGTCCCGCGCGGAATTGTCCGTATAAGGGCAATCGTCAGGATAATGGCGGCACCGGCAAATACCGCAAAGACAAGCCGCCATTGGCCACCAATCATCAACGCAATCGGCCACGATAACATCACGCCAATACTGGTCCCGGCATTGATCACGGTATTGGTCATATCCTGCCGGTCACGTCGCACTGCCACCGCAACAGCCGCGGCCATCGGCGGCGATGCCAGACCGGTGCTGGCCCCGGCAATCATAACAGCCACCGCCAGCCAGACCGCATCCGGCGCGACGGCAATCCCGGCCATGCCGACCGCGGCAACACATGCCGCCGCCGTCGCAACCACACGGGGGCCAAGGCGTTCGGTCGCAATCGCAGAAATAATAATGAACAGGCAATAGCCCAAAAATGACCCGCCGGAAATCACCCCGGAAACCGTCGGGCCAAGTGACAATTCCGCATCGATTTGCGGTAACAGAAGCCCAAAGGCAAATCGGGCAAAACCATAACAAATGGCAATCAGCGCAAAGCCGACAAGACCAATCTGAACCGCCGGGCTGACGGCAGGTTTGAAATCGGGCTTCATAAACGCGCCTGTGCAACAAGAATGGCCGCCGCCTTGCGTGCGGCACTTATGGCATCCATCCCGCGATAAACTGCGGCGGCCACGGCTCCTTCAAACAAAACCAAAATCTGTTCTGTCAGTTCCCCATGATCCCCGGCCCCCAGATCGCGCTGGACGATTTCGGCAATTTTGGCTCTGGTTGCCTCTTTGTGTGTCAGGACAACATTGGCAATTTCCGGGATGTCACCCCCGGTTTCACCGTAACTTCGCAAAAACAGGCATCCACGCCCGCCTTCATCACGCGTCCACTGCGCCAGCACGTCAAAGATTTCATCAACGGTCTGCACATCAAGGCGTTCCATGAAACGCCGTTCGCGCGCGCCAAGCACCAGCGCCATAAGCGCTGTCTTGCTGCCGACATGTTTGTAAAGTGTGCGACTGGAAAGACCCGCTTCCTGCGTCAGCCGATCCATGCCGGTTGCGCTAAAGCCATTACGATCAAAAAGCCGCTCGGCCGTTGCAATAAGGTTTGTCTTGATATCCATGGGCACAGCGTAAAACGATCGTTTTACACTGTCAACACAAGCAGCCCCTGCCGGTTTGCCCAGCAAGACAACCCGACACGGCAACCAGGTCCGATTTCAGCGTATGAAACGCCGTTAAGGCCGGAACATCGCAAGCTTGATGCCAAACGCAATAAACACGCTGCCGGTCACGGCCTTTAACGCGCGCTGGAACGATCCATTGCGTGCCATCCCGGTCAGGCGCGACAACAGAATGATCATGGTCGAAAACCAGATGATATTGATGCTGGCATGCACACAAACCAGCATGAAGGCCGATGTAATCGCGCCCTCGCCGACCGGAATGAATTGCGGAAATGCCGCAAGGTAGAAAATCGATACCTTGGGATTAAGCGCATTGGTCAGGAACCCTTCGCCATACGCCACCAGAAGCGTCCTGCGGCGTTTGGCCGGCGCGACTTCTGCAACGGTTTTAACCCCGCGCCATGCCTCGCGCAGCGCCTTGAACCCGACCCAGCAAAGATATGCCGCACCGGCAATCTTAACCATCATGAACAGTTGCGCCGACTGCACAAGGATCACCGAGATCCCCAAAATCGACAATGTGCCATGCAGGTAAAAGGCAGTCACGAAACCGGCAACATTGGCAAAGCCTGCCGCGAGGCCGGATGTCGGAACGGTTTTGGCAATCAGGACGCCATTGGGGCCCGGCGACATCACCAGAAGGGCAGTGACAAGTGTGAAGCTGATAAACTGTGCCCAATCCATCAGGGTGGCTCCTTAAAAGGGGGTGGCCACGAAACTATAAATGGATTGTAAAAACCGGCAAGCGCGCGATTGTACCGATACATCGCCCCTTATCCCGGCCAGCAGGGCGAAATCAGCCCTGCCCCAGCCGTTGCAGATCATATTCATGATCAAGAATCGCCTGCCACCAGTCGCGATTGTCGATATACCATTTCACCGTCTCGCGCAGGCCCGATGCGATATCATGCGTCGCCTTCCAGCCAAGCTCGGTCTCGATCTTCGTCGCATCAATCGCATAACGATGATCATGCCCCGGACGGTCGGTGACGAATTCAACAATATCATCGAATTTCGTGATCGGCACATCCTCGGCCAGTTCACATACCAGATCGAATATCTGGCGCACCATATCGATATTGCGCGCCTCGTTCCGCCCGCCGACATTATAGGTTTCCCCGACCCGGCCCTGCTCGACAATCAACGCCAGCGCACGGGCATGATCATCAACATGCAGCCAGTCGCGGATATTGCGGCCATCGCCATAAACCGGCAACTTCCTGCCACGCAGGGCATTGATGGTCATCAGCGGAATGAATTTTTCCGGAAACTGGAACGGACCATAATTGTTCGAACAATTGCTGATCACCACCGGCAGGCCATAGGTATGGCACCACGCCCGCACCAGATGATCCGATGATGCCTTGCTTGCGGCATAGGGGGAATTGGGCCGATACGGACTTTGTTCGGTAAACAGCCCATCATCGGGGCCAAGCGATCCGTAAACCTCGTCGGTCGATATGTGATGGAACCGGAACCGTTCCCGATCATCCGGCGAAAGGCCGCGCCAGTAAACGGCCACCGCTTCAAGCAAGTGATAGGTCCCGACAACATTGGTGTTGATAAACGTCCCCGGCCCGTCAATCGACCGGTCCACATGGCTTTCCGCCGCCAGATGCATGACCGCATCCGGGCCGAAATCATGAAGGGCCGCCGCAACCGCAAGCGGATCGGCAATGTCGGCCTTGATGAATTGATAATTCGGCAGATGATCGATGGTATCAAGACTGCGCAGATCGCTGGCATAGGTCAGTTTGTCAAGGTTAAGTACTTCCCAGCCACGTTCAAGAACCAGATAACGACACAGGGCTGATCCGATAAATCCCGCCCCGCCAGTCACCATGACGCGCATCACTAACACCTTTATCCTGTTGGTCTTTTTCTTACCCGACAGAAAAACACCTAAAAATGGCCCCGAAATGGCAATCAAAAAGGCAATTTAAAAGGTCGATGAAAAACGCGACTCAATAGTCCTCTTTTACGCGCCTCGCCCTGTTTTCTATCCATAAAGCGCAGTGGTTATCCAATTTGCGCAGGAAAATATCGCATCCCTGCCATTGCTGTGGCGACCCATGCACAAATCCCCTAATCCTCGGACTTGCATTTCATGAACTGGCTTAACTGCCGGCCTGACTGATGCGCGATATGTCAGCGATTTTTCCTGCCGCACAGAAGCCAGAGCAAAATGATTGAAGACAAAAAATGAAAAAATATGCGGTTGGATTTGTCTGTAGCTGCGTCGTTGCTTTCGCGCTATCCGCGCATGCTCAGGACGCGGAAGGCGGCAACAAATGGGGACCGCATATCGACCTGGAAGGCAAGGCCGGCACCGACCGGAACCTTGGCGAAACCGATCTGTTCATTCCGCTATGGCAGGATGACGATACCCTGACCTTTGCCAATATCCGCGCACGGATGGATGATGCCAACAGTCACGAAGGCAATTTCGGTGTCGGCATTCGCCAGATGCTTGATAGCGGCTGGAATATTGGCGGCTATGGTTATTTTGATCGCCGCCACAGCGCGTATGACAACAAATTCAATCAGGTGACTTTCGGGGCCGAAGCCCTCTCGCTTGACTGGGATTTTCGCGCCAATACCTATATGCCGGTCGGCAAGACAAGCTATATCGAAGACAGCCTGAGTACGGTGGATTTTTCCGGCACCACGATCATGTACCGTCAGGGCGAAGAACGCGCCCTTCGCGGTTTTGATGCCGAAATCGGCTGGCGCGCACCATTGTTTGAAGCCACAGCACCACAACAATTGCGCCTTTACGCAGGCGGCTATCGCTTTACCGACGACGATGTGGACACAGTACAGGGACCTCGCGGGCGGCTTGACCTGACCTTTGATGAAATACCGTTCCTGTGGGAAGGCTCGCGCTTTTCGCTGGGGGCTGAAATCCAGCATGACGATCCGCGCGGCACACAAAGCTTTGCCAGCTTCCGCCTGCGCATCCCGCTTCAGGATTTTGGCGACAATCCCAAACCGCGCCTGAACGCTATCGAACGCCGCATGACCGACCCGATCATACGCGACATTGATATCGTCAGTCAGGCCGGGCAATTCACCACGGCAGAGGAAATAACAAGCACGGCCAACGGCAACACCATCACGCTTGTCAGCAGCGCAACAACAGCAAGTGCCGACCTCGCCACGACCATCTCATCCGCCGGTACCAATTCGACCGTGGTCCTGAATGGCAGTTTTGCCAACGTGAACAGCCGCCTTGATGTTCAAAACGGCCAAACCATCATGGGAACGGGCAATCTTGATGTTAAAACACCTTCCGGTCGTACTCTGACCATCACCACACCGGGTGCCAGCCTGAGCGGCCAAGGCGGCACTCCGCCCGGCTTTGGCAGTCCAAGCCATATTTTCAACATGGCCGACAATAGTCGCCTTGTTGGCGTTACTGTCTCAACCACCTCCGCGGGTGCGACCACAGCAGTGCGGATCAACGGCGTGAATAACGTCGAAATCATCAATAGCACATTGACCAGCAACGCTACGGGCAACACGTCCTTTGGCATACAGGTTATCGGAAACGCACAAAACACCGTCATTCGCGGTAATACGATCACAGCCACCAGTAACGATACGTTTGCCTATGCCCTGTCAGTCATCGGATCAGACAACCTCGTCTTCGAGAACAACACACTCAATGTCAGCGGGGCGGCAACCAACCACCTGATCTTCTTTAACCTTAACAATACGAATCTCTCCGGCGCCGGTAACAGCGGCAATGTAAGCACATGCAATGTCGGTGGCGGGACAAACACCGGCTCCATCAGTTTCACGACAGCAACGCCGACCTGCCCGTAATCAGGAATGCTGTTGATAACCGGATGATGTCAAATCAACGGCCTGCCGCTGTCCGCGTTGATATCTGCGCGGGCAACCTGGGCACTGCGTATTTCGCTTGAATGTTCCTGTTTTGTTCTATATTTTGAACATATGCGAAACATCATCGAACCGACATCCGATCACATCGAAACCGCCCAACCGGGCGAAGGATGGAGCCATCCGGATTTTGATCCGGATCTGCTGCCCGCGCGCCGGCAAAAAGGCCGCGGGGCGGTATCGAACATTGATGGCCGATTTGAACGCCATATCCATCAGGCGGTCGATGATGGCTGGATGACCAGCCTGATGGAAGATCAGGACGCGCCGCGCATCCGTACCACCCTTGGCATTGATGGCGCGCGCAGCGTGATCACCAAAAATCAAAGCCCGGATGTGCCGTTTGATCGTTCGATCAATCCCTATCGCGGCTGTGAACATGGCTGCATCTATTGCTTTGCCAGACCAACCCACGCCTATCTCGGCCTGTCGCCGGGCTTGGATTTTGAAACAAAACTGTTCTGGAAGCCCGATGCCCCAGCACTTTTGCGCAAACAGCTCGCCGTCAAAAGCTACATGCCCGCCCCGATTGTCATTGGCACCAGCACCGATCCCTATCAGCCGGTTGAACGTGAAAAGCAACTGACCCGATCCATCATCAAGGTGCTTGGCGATTGCCACCATCCTTTTTCGATCATCACCAAAGGCGCACTTGTCACCCGCGACATCGACCTGATCGCGCCAATGGCCGCAAAAAACCGTGCGTCGGTCGCGGTATCGGTTACAAGCCTTGATCACAGATTATCCAACCTTCTTGAACCGCGTGCCTCCGCCCCGCACCGTCGACTTGATGCCATTCGCAAACTTGCCGATGCCGGTATCCCGGTCACGGTCCTGTGCGCGCCGATCATTCCCGGCCTCAATGACATGGAAATCGAAAATCTGGTTGCTGCGGTTCGCGATGCCGGGGCAACGTCCGTATCCCACATCGTCGTCCGCCTGCCGCTTGAAATCGCCGATCTGTTCGAAGAATGGCTCGAAGCCAATTATCCCGACCGCAAGGCAAAGGTCATGTCGCTGATCCGCCAGATGCGCGACGGCGAACGCTATCAATCCGAATTTGGCACCCGCATGCGCGGCACCGGCCCGATTGCCGATCTGATTGCCAGACGCTTTGATGCAGCACGCAAAAAACACGGCATGACCGGCCGGTCGCTCAACCTTGATTGCAGCGGATTTGTCCGCCCGAACGCGAACGGGCAGATGTCGCTGTTCTGAGATCACCAGCAACATCGCCCCCTCGCCCCCAAGCCCTGCTCGCGCGACCGGCGGGCACCAAGCCGATCACTCCGCCCCGATCACGCCGCACGACGGATCAGCATCGTCCTTTGGCCACCAACGGTAAGGCGCAAGACTTCGCCATCATCAAACGCGTAACTAAGGATATGATGATCGGGATCAACAATCTGTCTGTTCTCGATCATGACAGCACCACTTGCGACCAGTTCGCTCGCCGCCGTAATGGTATCGGCAAAACCCGCCATCAGAATAAGCGGCACCACCCCGATCCCGTCTTTCAGGGCATTGGGCGTGAAATCAAGTGTCGGCATGCGATCAGCAAGGGAGATATGGGTCATTTTCCGGTTTCCTTGTTGGTGGGGCCACCTCGGGCAAACCGGTTTATGGAAAAAACAAAGGCCGCCCTGGGGCAGCCGGTCTTGGTTTAATTTACAAACACATCAACAGGCGCCGCGCTATGTGCACGACGTAAAATAGGCGTTCTGATGTGTAACAATGTTTTCCATCTTCAAATCATTACGTACCTTATGCTGTCAGGTCAACCCTGATTGCAGCGGCCCTGATCGCCCCGGCGCTGAGGGGCAGGTGAAATTGCCATAAGCCGTGTTACCGGCAGGCCCGATCTGGAAATCCCCTTACTGTCCGTCGGGTGCAAAATAGCGTGCAGGCGTTACGCCATAGGTTTTGCGAAATGCTGCAATAAACGCGCTGATATTCTCGTATCCCAGATCGAGTGCGACTGTCGTTACCGATAATCCGGCCGCCAGCATCTCAAGGGCCGCAAGCATGCGCGCCCGCGTCCGCCACTGACCAAAACCAAAGCCTGTTTCCCGTAACATGTGTCGCCCCAATGTGCGGCACGGAATTCCGGCCCAGTCGGCCCATTGCGTCATCGACCTGCCATCAGAAAGATCAGCCATCAAGGCTTGCGCCAGACGCACCAGACGAAGATCCTTTGGCATCGGCAATCCTAGTGTTTCCTTTGGGGTTGTCGCAATTTCATCAAGGATAATCCGGGCTATGCGTGCCTCGGTATCCGATTGCGGCCCATCCCCCCAACCCGCAGCACGGCGAATGGCCGCCATCATCAGCTCGCTGGTACGCAACGCCCTTGGGTAATCTGGCAACCCGGCACAAAGGTGGGGGCCGACATAAACGCTCCATCCGCGAAACGGCCCGTGCGAAACCAGTCCGTGCTCCATTCCCGGCGGCACCCAGAATGCATTGATAGCAGGGACCACCCATTTACCATGATCGGTCGAGATACTCAGCAATCCTGAAACCGCTCCGATCAACTGCCCCTGCGGATGGGAATGCGCGCCGGTTTCCCGTGGAATTGGGGTTTCGCGCATCACAACCCGAACGGCCAGGCGGGTTTCGCTGCCTGACACAACATCAACCTCAATGCCCCCCTTTGCACTCCGCGCCTGTGATGACGCAGGCTTTTTCAGCGCCGCAAGAACATCTGGATCGATCAAAAAGTCAGACATGGCCAAAACACCGTATCGATTGGCTTCGATGGGTTAGATTGGCCATATTTCATCACCTATCGTCAAGGTGGCTTGAACCTCTTCAATCAATGGAACAGCACCATGACACATGACGAAACACGCATCTTTCTCGAAAACCTGTTTGGGTTATTGCTCGACCCCGAACGCCCGGTAGAGGATATGTTGCATCTATTCACATCGGATTATGTTCAGATTGCCGATGGTAAAACACTTGATTTGAAGGATTTCCTCGCACATGCCCGTACGCTGAAATCAATCCTGAAATCCGCGCATGTGCGGTTTGAAAAGATCATCACGTCAAATAACAGCATCGCCGACATCCATATCGTCGATGCCATCAAAAAAGATGGATCAACAATGACATGCAAGGTTCTGACTTTTTACGAAATGCGGGACGGCAAGATTTCACGGATTGAGGAACTGTCGCATTTGATTGCTGGTGCCAAAGAAGACAGCGATCTGGCCTCGCGGATTGCCCACTGAAATCATCGCCTAAAAAGCCAAGGGCAGCATCAAAATCATGACACGAAAAACGGAGGTGACCTCTTGATCACCTCCGCCTGAAAACCTGCTTTAATGTGCAGCTTAAACCAGTCGATAACGCACGTGGGGGGCCGGACGGGCAATAATTGAAGGATCAATTTCCTGCCCGTCCACGCCTTCCTCCGCGCCTGTATATTCTGTCAAATCCTTGCCTTGGGCGTCGGTGTCGTTCATCGCCATCATGCGCGCGCTTTCGAAAAAGCGAAGGCCGCGCTTTTCAAGAACATAAAGTGTTTCCGCACCCCATGGCCCCGACCAGACCAAACCCGAAAGTGTTTCCATTTCGCGTTCGATCCGGGTCGGCGAAATCGGCCGACCAAGGCATGTGGTCAGCAAAAAGGAAAGTTCCGCTGCCGTCACGCCATCTTCGCAGCATTCCTCGGCCAGAACCGCCATCACCGCCATGGTCACCACCCGAAGAGAAACCTTGCCGGTTTCAATCCCCGGAAAGCGGCTTTGCTGCAGGGTGACGATATCACTGGCAATGCGATCAACGCCCCCACGGATCACATATCGGCCACGCCAGACCCTGCAGCTTGTCCGTACTTCCCATTCCCGCATTTTGTCCCCGCCTGTTTTCTTGTCCCACGTCGAGAATGATACATTATCAATACATTACGTCAACCACTTTATCGACTTTTTGTATCATTTAATACAAGCATCACGAAACCACTGATATCCGGTCCCGGTGGCGGCAAATCCCCCATCCCCGTCAGCCGGTTCGATATAGCCCCGCGTGATTGCGCTATGAAAATCACGGCCGAAATTCTTTGGCATGCGCAGATGTTCCTGCCGCCGTAACAGCCGCCGGATATCGTCACGCGTCACAAAGCTGCGCCCGTCGCGGTAATGCAGCCAGATCGCGGCAATCAGGATCGTTTCGGCAAAACCACGTGGCTGCAGCCGGGCAATCAGATCGCCCAGACTGCCGATATATCCAATCAGGAAATTCGCCGGATCAATCGCATCCGCAGCACCTTCGCCAACCAGACCGGCCCCACCGAAATCGCGCCCAACGGCCTGCCCGGCCGCCTGCCCCGGTACGTTTTCCGGTCCAGTTTCAGCCTCGCTCGTAATAGCCGACCGGGCCGGAGAAAGAACCGGGCCGGATCGATCCGACCGCGCCGTTACAGGGAATTGCCCGCCAGCAGGCATTTCCCACAAAGAGCCACCAGGCCCGAATGACGAAGATGGCGCAGACGGAGATGATGCCGAAGGTGACATGGTAGAGGACGTGGCAGCCAACATGGCAGGCGACATCGAAGCCCCCGAAGAAGCTGCCCCATGATCAACCGCACCGCCCCCTTGCACCGCCCCCGCCCGCAAACTGGTCGGAGAACCAAACAGGGCCGCCATCACCAACGGCAGGCGCGCAGGCGGGATCGCACATTCGAGATCCACCGGCCCGAAATCACCTTCGCCCGTCAGTTTGACATGAATAACAGCAGCCAAGTTTCTTTCACCCCCAATTTGGGCCAAGGGGATAACATACATTTCGTATGATTATCAACATCAATTCAAAAAATATGTACTATATTATACATAAACTGAATTCACAAAAACTCCTCGACAAACCAAGCCTTCCGGCAGCACCATGATTTCACTGCAAGATTTCAGACCGGACCGTCCTTGTGATGCTGCCCCGCCCCACCAAAGGCGCATCCACCGCCGCCCCGATTTAGGCGGCAAACTGACGGTCACGCGATCTGATCGCCACCAATTATGGAGGAGTCTGTGACCCGCCTTTTATTTCGTGAAGACGCCTATCGCCGGAACTGCGACGCCAAAGTCATCTCGATCTCGGACCGCGGCATTGAACTGGACCAGACCGTGTTTTACGCCACCGCTGGCGGCCAGACCGGGGATGTCGGGATTTTCAAAACCGCCGATGGCCGCGAAATGCCGGTCGCAACCACGATCAAGGACCGCGACAGCGGCAAAATCCTGCATATCATCGCCGAGGGTCACGACCTGCCAGCAATCGGCGATACCATCACGGCCGAACTGGATTGGGAAACCCGCCATCGCCTGATGCGCTTTCACACCTGCCTGCATTTGCTGTGCGCGATTGTCGAAGGCGACGTCACCGGCGGCAATATCGCCGCCCACAAGGCCCGGCTTGATTTCAACCTGCCCGACGAAGCCCCGGACAAGGATGAGCTGACCGCTCGGCTAAACGAACTGATCGCACGCAATGCCGAGGTTTATGACGGTGAAATCAGCATTGCCGAGCTTAAAGCCAACCCCGAACTGGTCCGCACCATGTCGGTGCAACCACCAATGGATGGCAACAGCATCCGTACCGTCACGATCGAGGGGATCGATTATCAGCCCTGCGGCGGAACGCATGTCAAAAGTACGGCCGAAATCGGCAGGGTTCTGGTTGCCAAAATCGAAAAGAAAGGCCGCCAGAACCGCCGCATCAATATCGTCTTTGATGAGTGATCCCACCGGAAACGCGCAATCGGCATATCCACAAATCAAGTCGGGATATTGCCATGCGCTTTCAGGACGGATAGAAATTAAAACAAGAAACATTTGAGTTTGAAGATACAGATCTGCGGAAACGCCCCGGATCGCGCAATACCCACCATTGCAAACCGGAGTCTCTTTGATGACCAACCCAACTTCCGACGCACTGGTCTCCACCCAGTGGCTTGCGGATCACCTTGATGCACCCGACGTTCGCGTCGTCGATGCGAGCTGGTACATGCCCGCCCAGAACAAAAATGCGCGCGAGATTTATAACGCGCAGCATATTCCGGGCGCGGTATTCTTCGATATCGACGAAATCGCCGCGGATGACAGCGCACCGCTTCCCCACATGATGCCCGACGCGATCAAGTTTTCGGCCAAGGTCCGCAAGCTTGGCCTTGGCGACGGTGTCCGCATCGTGGTTTACGGCCAGACGGGATCGGCCCTTGCCGCCTGCCGGGCATGGTGGATGCTGCGCCATTTCGGGCATCACGATGTCGCCGTGCTTGATGGCGGCCTGCCGAAATGGCTTGCCGAAAACCGCCCGGTGACCGATGCACCAACCCCGCCGCGCGAACGCCATTTCACCGCGCGCGCCAACAGCTTCCTGCTGCGCGAATATGATCAGGTGCTGGCAAACGTCAAAAGCAAACGCGAACAACTGGTCGATGCCCGCGCAACCGAACGCTTCACCGGCGATGCCGACGAACCGTGGGGCAAGGCTGGCCACGTGCCGGGCTCTTACAATCTGCCGTTTGACAGGCTCCTGAATGCTGACGGCACCTTCAAGGACGCCGATGCCATTCGCACCGCTTTCCATGATGCCGGTGTCAATCTTGATAAATCGGTTGTCACATCCTGCGGCTCGGGCGTGACCGCCTGCGTGCTCGCCCTTGGTGCCTATATCGCCGGGAAAAAGGAAGTCGCGGTCTATGACGGTTCCTGGGCCGAATGGGCCAGCACCGAAGGAAGCCCGGTCGACAAAGGCCCGGCATAACGCCAACCATCAACAGATATGAAAATGCCCGGTTCCCTCCCCCTGTCCCAAACCGTTGCCGCCACGAACAAAGCGGCAGGCAAAAGTGACAGAAAGGAAGAACCGGGCTTTTTTCTTGAAAGACTGCAATCACCGACCACCCACGACATCGCCGCCATCGGCACCCTTTGGCAGAAATCCGGGCTGACCGGACCGGGCCACGATGCCGGTCGTGATCTCGCCACATGCCTGAATTCCGGGCGCGGCAGCGTGATTTTGGCACGATCGGCAAAAGACGCTACAATCATCGGCACGGTCATGGCCGGTCATGACGGTGAAAGTGGCTGGGTTCACTATCTTGCCGTGGCCAACGATGCCCGCGGCACCGGCCTGGGGACGGGCCTTCTGGCCCTGGCCGAGGATATCCTTGCCGCCACCGGCCTTGCTGTAAACAAGGTCACCGTCACAGACCCGGCAGTGCGTGATTTTTATCGCAAGCTCGGTTATGAAATTATCGAAACCGTCCCGCGAACCAATGCGCAAACATCTGAAATCGGTAACGATTTTGTGGTTATGCGAAAAAGGCTGAAGTCATGAGTGCATCCAATCCGCGCAAGCTGGAAGTCGTCGTCACCTTCCTTGAAATGCTTGATCCGCCAGATCGCCCTGCGGCCACCATCCCGCCAGGCAAGGTCGCCATCGTGCGCGCCGAAAACCCCACCCTGTCCTTTTATCGCTACCTTTATAATACGGTCGGCGAACCCTGGCTGTGGTGGTTGCGCCGCCTGATGGGCGATGAAGAACTTGCCGAAATCCTCGCCAAGCCCGAAACCCACGTTTACGTGCTTTATGTCGCAGGCGTCCCGGCCGGTTTCGCCGAACTGGACCTGACCGATCTTGAAGAAAACGGCGTGATCGACCTGCATTATATGGGCCTGATCCCCGATTTCATCGGCAAGGGGTATGGCAAATACCTTCTGAACTGGGCGATTGACACCGCCTGGGGCCTTAAACCGCAACGCATAACAGTCAATACATGCTCGCTGGATCATCCAACTGCTTTGGGGGCTTACCAGAAGGCAGGCTTTGGTGTATACGACCAGCGAACAGATATTGTTGACGATCCGCGTGATACCGGCCTGATCCCGCATATCGACCATCATGTTGATCATGATGCCGGTCCGGGCAACGGCAAAAATGCCGACAGGTCGCAGGAAAATGAAAATTCCGGCACTTTGATCGTTGACTTTCCCGAGCGCGCACGTTAACAAGCGCGCCTGAGTTTACCCAAGCCAGAGGATGATGACCCATGGCAGTGCCAAAGAAAAAAGTGACCAAGTCCCGTCAGGGCATGCGTCGCTCGCATGACAAGCTCGCCAAGGGCTCGTACCGCGAAGACAAAGAAACCGGCGAACTGCATCGCCCGCACCACATTGACCTGAACACCGGTATGTACCGTGGTCGTCAGGTGGTCGAGCCGAAGATGTAATTCCGCACCGGAGAGCTTTGGCTCTTTGGCGGTTTGCGACGCTACAAGTTTCCGCGCCATCCGTTTTTCGGATGGCGTTTGGTTTAAAAAAGGACGAAGCCCCGCGGCTTCGTCCTTTTTTATTTGATCACGCCATTCCGTCCGATCCCGTACCGCAAATCACAATCCCGATCTTGCCCGGATTATCGACACCCAGCCGGTCGGTCAGTACCGCGGCAATCCCGGCCGCCGCCGAAAGCTCGACCGCGATGCCCAACTCCCGCCACAGCCAGCGCGCCGCATCGCGCATTTCATCATCACTGACCAGAACGATCCGATCAACATTCCTGCCAATCAGATCAACATTCAATGCCGATGACTGACGCGGTGCCAGACTGGTTGCTGCCGTATTCACACTTGGCAATGTCGCGACCTCGTTATGCTTGATGCTCTCGAACAAGGTCGGGGCGCCGGTCGGCTCAACCCCGATCACCCGGATCGAGGGCCGCAAAAGCTTGGCCGCTGTCGCCACACCGGAAATAAGCCCACCCCCGCCAATCGCCACCACCAGCGTATCAAGGTCGGCCTGCTGTTCAAGCATCTCAAGCGCAATCGTTCCCTGCCCTGCAATCACCTTGGGATCGGCAAAGGGATGGATATAGGCCATGCCGCTTTCGCGTGCATGATCCATGGCTGCCCGGTTGGCATCGTCCCAGACCGCCCCGGTCAATGCGACGTCAACACCCTGCTTGCGCAGCTTTTCGACCTTGGGCTTTGGCGTATTGGTCGGCAAAAAGATTTTGACCGGCACGCCCAGCACACGGGCCGCATTGATCACCCCCATGCCATGATTGCCGCCCGATGCGGTACAAAGCCCCACCGCGCGTTTGTCTTCATCAAGGGCAAGGGCGGCATTCATCGCGCCGCGCGCCTTGAACGAGCCCGATACCTGCATGTTTTCAAGCTTCAGATACAGGTCCGGGATGCGATCCCGGTCGGGGAAAACCGACCTGTCGCTATAAATACCGGCGGCAAATACCGGCGTCAGGCGCACATGTTCGGAAATGGCGCGACGCGCGGCACGAAAATCCTGAAGTTCGAGCACGGGGCCTCCTGCAAGTCAGACTTGGTTGGACGGGTTTTGTCTGTTGTAACGCGGCCCGGAACCGGACGCGAGGCATAAGGACTGAAATATCGCAAAATGGCGATTTCACAACTCTTTGCGGTGAAAAAACCTTGAACCCGGTGACATGAAATGCTTTGAGTTATGGAACAAATTCAAGGCCCCCCGAGCCTCGTCGCGTCGTCAACTCCGGCGCATCCAAGGAGAAAAGCCACCCATGTCAGGTAACCGCCCCCAAAAGCCCGCAACAAAACTGGTCCATGCCGGTCGCCGATCCAGTGAATATCACGGCGTGGTCAACCCGCCGGTTCTGCATGCCTCGACCATTCTGTTTGAAACCCTGGCCGATCTTGAAAAGGCCGGGGCATCCGCACCGGGCAAGGTGACTTACGGGCGGCACGGCACCCCGACACGCTTCCTGCTTGAAGAAGCGGTTGCCGAACTTGAAGGCGGCTTTGGCACCCTGTGCGTATCGTCCGGGGTGGCGGCGATCACCAATGCGATCCTGGCCTTTGTCAAACCGGGCGACCATATTCTGGTCACGGACAGCACCTATTACCCGACGCGCAATCTGTGCAACACGTTTCTCAAACGCTTTGGCGTTGAAACCGAATATTATGACCCGGCCATCGGCGGCGATATCGCAGGCCTGATCCGCGACAATACCGCGCTTGTCTGGTGCGAAAGCCCGGGCTCTCTGACCTTTGAAATGCAGGATATCCCGGCGATTTCGGCCGCGGCCCGTGCGCGCAACGTCAAGGTCTTGCTTGATAACACCTGGGCATCGCCGATGCTGTGCCGCCCGTTTGACATGGGGGTTGATGTATCGGTACAGGCCGGCACGAAATATATCGTCGGCCATTCCGACGTCATGCTGGGCACGATCACCACCGCGACCGAAGAAGACCTTCTGACCATCAAGAAACAGATCATCATCTCGGGCGATGCGGTTGGTCCCGATGATTGCTATCTGGCACAACGCGGGCTTCGCACCCTTGGCGTGCGCCTCCGCCAGCATCATGAAAGCGGCCTTAAGGTCGCCCAATGGCTGCAAACCCGCCCAGAGGTCAAACGCGTCCTGCACCCGGCCCTGCCCGACGATCCGGGCCATGCCATCTGGAAACGCGACTTCATCGGCGCAAGCGGCCTGTTTTCCTTTATCCTGAAACCGGTCACAAAGCCGCAGCTCGCCAATATGGTCGATCACATGGACCTGTTTGGCATGGGATTTAGCTGGGGCGGCTTCGAAAGCCTGATCCTGCCGTCTGATCCCAAAAACATCCGCACCGCGACCAAATGGGACGAAGACGGCCAACTGATCCGCCTTCATATCGGCCTTGAAGACACCGACGACCTGATCGCCGATCTGGAAGCCGGGTTTGCGCGACTTCAAACTGCCTAAGGCAAAGACACCCCCAAAATGCAAAATGGCGCGGAAACATCCGCGCCATTTTTAATACATCGAACCAATATAACGGTTTATGCCGCTTTGCTCGGCATATAGTCGGTGTAACCTTTGCCGTCACCACCAAACAACGTTGCCCCATCAAGCTCGTCAAGCGGCAGATCATTTCTGTAACGCGCCACCAGATCAGGGTTGGCGACAAACGGACGACCATAGGCCACCAGATCCGCATAACCGGCTTTCAGGATCGCCTCGCCACGCGACTTGGTATATTTGCCCGCGACGATGATCGTGCCGGAATAAACATTGCGCAAATCCTTGCGGAACTGTTCGGGGATTTGCGGCGCGTCATCCCAATCGGCTTCCGACAGATGGATATAGGCAAGCCCGATACGCTCGATCTCTTCGGATGCTTTCAGCATCGTATCAATGATTTCCGGATCGTTCATATTGCGCTGGGTGATAAAGGGCGACAAACGGATACCGACCCGGTCCGCACCGATTTCATCGGCAACCGCCTTGCAAACGTCCTTAAGGAACCGAATGCGGTTTTCCTGACTACCGCCATAAATATCGTCGCGCTGGTTTGATGTTGTCCGCAGGAACTGATCGATCAGATATCCATTCGCCCCGTGCAGCTCAACACCGTCAAAACCGGCGGCAATTGCATTGGCCGCCCCTTTGCGGAAATCCTCGATCACACCGGCAATATCTTCAAGTGTCAGGGCGCGCGGGACCGGGCAATCAACCATTCCCCCCACCCCCGTCACAGGATCGGCCACCCAAACCTGTGCATCCGGCGACAGGGCCGATGGTGCAACGGGCTTGCCATCCGCATGGAAACTTTCGTGGCTCATCCGGCCAACATGCCAAAGCTGCAGGAAAATACGCCCGCCAGCCTTGTGAACTGCATCGGTCACCTTGCGCCAGCCAGCAACCTGATCATCACTATAAATCCCGGGGGTGAAAGAATAGCCCTGCCCCTGCTTGGAAATCTGGGTTGCCTCGGAAATGATCAGACCGGCAGTCGCACGCTGCGCATAATAGGTTGCCATCAGATCGTTCGGAATATCGCCCGGTTGATCGGTACGGCAACGGGTCATCGGCGCCATTACGATCCGGTTGGGAACATCAATCCCACGCAGATCGTGGTTTGCGAACAAAAAGCTCTTCATCGTCACGTCTCTTTCCATCCATTCAGATGCCCCGGCCATACAAGGTCCGCGTGATTGCGGGGTTGGGGCGAACAGCAAATTGCGAAATTGCTGATAACTCAATCACACGGCAATCTTTCCGGTATGACCGGGGCGTTGGGGGTCATTGAGGCAACCTTATCAATTGCGGTTTTTCAAAATAATTGGCAAAATTTCGCAAATTCTTTTTAGGAAATCCGAACAATGGATCTGCTGGCCAACCTGTCACTCTTTGTCCGCATCGTTGAAAAAGGCGGGCTTGCCGCCGCCGGGCGCGATTTTGGCTATTCCCCGGCATCGGTATCCGAACGCGTCAGTGCTTTGGAAGATCATTATGGTGCCAGACTTCTAAATCGTACCACCCGGGCCATCAGCCTGACCGATGAAGGCCGCCTGCTTCTGGACGGCGCCCGGCAACTGGTTGGCGAAGCCAGCGATCTGCAATCACAAATTCGACATGGGGTAGATCACCTCTCAGGATTGATCCGCATCAGTGCCACCTTCGACCTGGGCCGGAACCGGCTGGCGCCGATCCTTGATCAGTTCATGGAAATGCATCCCGCTATCCGGATCGATCTTGTTCTGTCGGATGGATATGTCGATATCGTTGCCCAAGGCATTGACCTTGCAGTTCGCTACGGAACGCTGACAGACAGCAGCCTGATGCGCCGTCGCCTCGGCCCAAGCTATCGCCTCGCCTGCGCATCACCGGAATATCTTGCCAGATACGGAACCCCCGAAACCCCGGCGGACCTTGCCAATCACAACTGTCTTGTCATGCGATTTGGCAATCAGCTTGATCAGGAATGGCCGTTCGTCATTGATGGTAAACGCAAGATGATCCCGGTTCGCGGCAATAAAAGTGCCAATGATGGCTCCCTGATTCGTCAATGGGTTCTGGGTGGATACGGGATCGGCATGAAGGCCCACTGGGATATCGAAAACGACGTCAGGGAAGGCCGTATAATTCCGGTCCTGACCGACTTTTCACCCCCCGAAAGCGACCTTCAAATCGTATATCCTGCTGGCAGCAACCAACCCAAACGGGTTCGCTGCCTGATCGAGGTTTTATCAGCGGCCTTCGCAAATGGCGTCATGCCGCAATGCCCGTCCAATCCACAGCACTAGACCTCTCGCACACACTGGCCAGAAGAAAGATCGGCGCAAAAGTCAGGCCACTCTGGCTTTCAGGATATGTTCGAAATCCTTTAGGGCTGCGGCGGCTGTCGCCAGCGGTTCTTCACCGCACCCGATGGCGATTGTCTCGCCCATTGCATCGGTGGTGATCCGGATTGCCTTGTTCTTGCCGCTGACCTGCGCCAGGGGATCGGAATTCGGATAGGCCCTGACACCGACACGCGCAGAAATTGTCCCGTCATCCGCGCAATCCAAACTGCCGACAAGCTTCGGAACAAGGCCCTCCGCCCGCCACGCATCAATCCGGTCTGCGGTCACGCCGTGAATGCCCTCGACAACAAGGTCATCCATCACAAGCTCCGCCCCCAGTCCGAAATTGGCAAGAAGCAACAGCTTGCATGCGGTGTCCCAGCCTTCGGTATCGTTGCGCGTATCAGCCTCGGCAAAGCCGCCTTTTTGCGCCTCTTTCAGGGCAGCGTCAAAGCCCACACCCTTCGAAACCATCGCATCCAGAAGGAAATTGGTCGTGGCATTCAAAATGCCCTCGACGCTTAAAACACGGCACCCGGTCAGACTATGTTCCACAAGATCAATGGTCGGCAGGGCCGCGGCACTTGCGCCGCTCAGCTTTAAAATCGCCCCCGATACCTTCGCCAGATCGCGCAATTCCCGCCCGCTATGGACCAGCGCGCCCTTGGAAATCACAATCGTGTCCCGCCCGGACGACAAGGCCGAATGAATATAGGCAAGCCCCGGACCACCCGTGCGGAAATCACTGGGTCCGGCTTCAATCAGGACATCTGCCCCGGACGTGCTGATAAAGTCCGGCCCGCTCAAACCCGGTTCCAGCGCATCAAACTGATCGGCATCAAGCCCGTTTGCATCAAGCAGGCCCGAACGCGATCCGCACACCGCCACCAGACGGACATTCGTGTCGTAAACGCTGCGGTAATGCGCCCGCCGTGCCAAAAGCAGATTTGCCGTGGCGCGGCCAACGCCCCCAAAACCCGCAATCGCAACCCTGATCACCCGCATATTGTCCGTCCCTGTTTCATTTATAACTGCGCGCAATCCAAACATTACCGATACCGGGTTATCCCCGCAAACGGCAAATCACGGGGGATGCCATCCCGACCAGCAGGAACAACCCCGCCGCCGAAATCACGATGCTTGGCCCGGCCGGGCTATCGACATGCCACGAAAGGCTGATCCCGGCCATAACCGACGCCGCCCCAAACAGGGCCGCACCAATCGCCATCTGTTCGGGTGTTCTGGCAAAGAACCTGGCACTGGCCGCCGGCACGATCAAAAGGGCCGTGATCAGAAGAACCCCGACAATCTTGATCGCCATGCCAATCACAAGCGCCATCAGCAACATGAAAACCAGACGCAGCCGTTCGACCGGGATGCTTTCGGCCGCGGCAATTTCCGGGCTGACGGTAAGTGCCAACAAAGGCCGCCACATCCAGACCAGCACCAGAAGCGCCAATCCACCGCCAAGCCCCAAAAGCCAGATATCGGCAACATTGACCGCCAGAATATCCCCAAAAAGATAGGCCATCAGGTCAACCGCAATCCCCTGCACAAAGGCAAGGGCGACCATGCCAAGGGCAAGCGTCGAATGCGCCAGCATCCCCAGGACCGTATCACTGCCAAGGCGGCTTTGGCGTTGTCCGATGGCAAGGATCAGGGCGGCGGCAAGGCAGGTGGCAATCATCCCGATCCGGACATCCACCCCCATCAAAAGTCCAAGTGCAACGCCCAGCAACGCCGAATGCGCCAGTGTATCGCCAAAAA
Organism: Thalassospira lucentensis; assembly: GCF_032921865.1. Classification (NCBI taxonomy): domain Bacteria; kingdom Pseudomonadati; phylum Pseudomonadota; class Alphaproteobacteria; order Rhodospirillales; family Thalassospiraceae; genus Thalassospira; species Thalassospira lucentensis. Next base: position 3,454,168 of record NZ_CP136684.1, on the reverse strand, counting down.
ACGCCATGCGTCGCCAGACGATAAACGCCCCGAACGGCCCGCAGACAAATGCCAGCAAAATCCCGCCAATCACCGCACGGGTCAGAAAATCATCCATCATTGCGGCCGCCATATCCGATCTTTTTCGTCGATTTCTTCATGATGATGATGGCCATGCGCGCATCCCGGCCCGTGAACATGGCCATGATGATGATCATGGCCATCCCCGCCATCAACAACATGCCCGGCAAGGTCATGTTCGTGATCATGCGCATGGGTATAAATGCCAATCGCATCCGCCGCCCGATCCCCAAACAGGGATCTGTATTCAGGATGCTGGCGCACGGTTTCAGGAATGCCGGAACAACAGACATGCCGGTTAAAGCACACCACCTGATCGGTCTTTGCCATCACCAGATGCAGATCATGCGATATCATCAAAACCGCACAATTAAGCTCGGCCCGGATATCATCAATCAGGCGATAAAGCTCCGCCTGCCCGGTCACGTCAACCCCCTGGGTCGGCTCGTCCAGCACCAGCAAATCCGGGCGCAGCAACAATGTCCGCGCCAGCATCACGCGCTGCGTCTCGCCCCCCGAAAGGCTGCTCATCTGACTATCGATCACATGGCTGGCACCGACCTGTTCCAGAACCTTCTGGCAATCGCCGCGCGATGCCGAACGGGTCAGTGTCAGGAACCGCTTCACCGTCATCGGCAAAACCTGATCAATCGCAAGCTTTTGCGGCACATAGCCAATACGAAGACCCGGCTTGCGGATCACCTCGCCCTGATCGGCGCTCTGAAGCCCCAGAAGGGTTTTGACCAGTGTTGATTTACCCGCCCCGTTTGGGCCGATCAGGGTCATGATCTCGCCCGCATTGATCGAAAGCGTCACGTTATCAAGCACCCGTTCATTGCCAAAGGACAGGATCAGTCCCCGTCCTTCAATGAGTGGTGCAGTCATGGCAAAGGCCCTTGATTTCAACAGTGGTGGCTTCGATTTTAAATCCGACCTGCTTGGCCGCCTTGCGGACCGCAATGCTTACATCCTCATCCACCGTTTCGGCAACGCGCCCACATCTGGTGCAAATGAAATACTGCCCCAGATGATCGCAATCAGGCTGATCACACCCGAAATAGGCATTAAGTGACTCAATACGATGCACCAGCCCAAGATCGGTCAGGAATTCCAGCGCCCGATACACGGTCGGCGGCTGCACGCGCTGCCCCTCGGCCTGAAGCGCATCAAGCAGCTCATAGGCGGTCACCGCCTTGTGTGATTGCCATATCAGGCTGAACACCTTGCGGCGCATATCGGTAAAACGCGCATTTTCCGCCTCGCAGACTTTCTCTGCCTGCGCGATTGCGCTATCGATACATCTGTCGTGATCGTGGCCCTTTTTCGGGAAAAGATCGGTCATGTCGCACATCCGAAGTCACGCCGGGCTATTTGCGTTAATCTGCAAAAAGCCATGGCACAGGGTGATATGTTATAATATATCATTTCTTGACGTGACTGCCGCAAAAAGTCAACAACCATCGACCGGAGCCTTCGATGACCGAGACCACAACTGCCGCCAATTCAAAGATTGCCGACAAACTGAAATTCAATGAAAGCGGCCTGATCCCGGCAATCGCCCAGCAGCATGACAGCGGCGAGGTTCTGATGATGGCCTGGATGAACCGCGATGCGGTAATCGAAACGCTTGAAACCGGCCGGGTCTGCTATTACTCGCGCTCGCGCGGGAAATTGTGGCGCAAGGGTGAAAGCTCCGGCCAGCTACAGAAACTGATCGATTTCCGCTATGACTGCGACCAGGACACCGTGCTCGTACAGGTCGATCAGCTTGGCGTTGCCTGTCACACCGGGCGTCGCAACTGTTTCTATTTCGCCGCCCGCGATGGCGAGGAAGTGGTGATTTCCCAACCCGAAATCGCCGTCGAAGACCTTTACGGCAAAAAGTAAGCATCAGATATGGCGATTTCCGACGAACAGTTTGACCGCGTTGCCACCACCGTCATCACCGGCTTCCTTGGCAGTGGCAAAACAACCCTTCTTAATGCCCTTCTCGCTCACGACGGCATGGCAAAGACCGCCGTTCTGATCAATGAATTTGGCGAAATCGGCCTTGATCACCTTCTGGTGCGTGAGGTGTCCGAGGATGTCGTACTGCTGAATTCCGGCTGCATCTGCTGTTCGGTGCGCGGTGATCTGATTTCGGGGCTGCGTGATCTGTTTGTCAAACGCACCCGCGGCGAAGTACCGGAATTCGACCGGGTGATCATCGAAACCACCGGCTTGGCCGACCCCGCCCCGATCCTGCATACCCTGATGACCGATCCGTTGCTGACCGCCAAATTCCGCCTTGATAGCGTGGTCACCACGGTGGACGCCCTGCATGGCGCGGGGCAGCTTGATGACCATCCCGAAAGTGTAAAGCAATCCGCCGTCGCCGACCGCATCCTGATCACCAAATCCGATCTGGCCGATGCCAAAACGCTGGCAACCCTTGAAGCCCGCCTGCGGCATCTTAACCCCGCCGCCCCGATCCATGCCGTCACCATGGGCGACATTGACCCGGCCAAGCTGTTCAATGCCGGGCTGTATGACCCGACGACCAAAAGCATGGATGTGCAGAAATGGCTGCGCGACGAGGCATACGAGCAGCACGGCGACGATCATCACGATCACGATCATGATCACGCGCATGACCATCATGACCACGATCACCATCACGACCATTCCCACGACGTCAACCGGCATGACGACCATATCCGCTCCTTCTGCATCACCTTTGACGAACCGCTGCATTGGGATGCGTTTGTCACCTGGGCGGAAATCTTCACCCAGATGCGCGGCGAAAGCCTTCTGCGCGTCAAGGGCATCCTGAATTTGGTGGGTGAAAGCAACCCGGTCGCGATCCATGCCGTGCAGCATATTTTCCATCCACCGGCCACCCTGCCCGCATGGCCCGACGACGATCGTCGGTCAAAAATCGTGTTTATCACAAAGGATCTTGGCCCGCAGGTCATCCGGGAATCGCTTCATCACCTGAATGCCGCCGTCTCGGAAACAGCCGAAAAATCCTGATTGTTTTTGGCATTTGAGCCACATCAAGGCCCCCAACCCGAAATTGGATCAGATTGGGTCTTGGCTTGATACAGCCTCACTCCAGGGTGCGGCCTCGTTAATCTGATCGAAATGGTCGCCCGGATTTGTGCGGATGCGCGAAGCGAAATCGCAGGAAGATATATATCTTTCAAGATTTTGCGACAAAGCAGCCCGTGCAAATCCGGACGATCCGAAGGACAACCGTTATAATTGCGAGCTCCTGCGTCAAATCCCTTGACCGGGGGTGCGTCCCGCTCTGCGGGCTTTTCCTTGTATCTCGCAATTATAACGGTTGCCATTCCGGTCAGATTAACGAGTCCGCACCCTCAGTCCTGAACTTCGGGCGATCCCATTCTTGGTGATCGCCCTTTTTCTTGCCGTTTTTCAGCGGCATTCTATCCCCTCGCCAAACCGAAGGAGAGCACCAATCATCCAACCGTACAGGTTGCGATGCCGCTGCACTGCACTAAATTTGGCACAAACAGCGACTTATCTTTGTGACAGCTCTCAAAACAATCAAACAAATCAAATCGAAGGGGGTAGAACATCATGATTTTCCGGAACTGGCAGGGTACGAAAATCCCCGCACTTGGCTTTGGGACATACGAGCTCGATAACGCGGCCGCCGAACATATGGTCGCCGAAGCCGCCAAAATCGGCTATCGCCATTTCGATACCGCCCAGATGTATCATAACGAGGAAGGGGTTGGCCGCGGCCTGAAATCATCGGGTCTTGCGCGCGATGATTACTTCCTCACCACCAAAATCTGGCCCGACAAATTCCAAAGCGGCGATCTGCAAACCTCCGTGGTCGAAAGCCTGCGCAAGCTTGATCTTGACCATGTCGATCTGCTGCTGCTCCATTGGCCCAATGATGAAATCCCGCTGCGCGAAACCATCGCGGCCCTGAACGAGGTCAAAAACCTCGGCATGACGCGCCTGATCGGGATTTCCAATTTCCCGACCGCCCTGATCGAACGCGCCGTCGGCCACAGCGACGCGCCCCTTGCGGTCAATCAGGTCGAATATCACCCCTATCTTGACCAGTCCAAGGTGCTTGAATGCGTCCGCAGCCATGACATGCTGCTGACCGCCTATTGCCCGCTGGCACGTGCCAAGGTGATGAATGACGAAACGCTGGTGGCCATCGCCAAATCCTATGGCAAATCCCCGGCACAGGTCACCCTGCGCTGGCTGCTGCAACAGGATGGCGTGATGGCGATTCCGAAATCCGGCTCGCCCAAAAACGCCAGGGCCAATTTCGATATCTTTGATTTCGAACTGTCGGACGCCGATATGGCCGACATCTACGAACTCGCCAAGCCCGATGGCCGCCTGATTGATCCCGATTTCGCCCCGGAATGGGATCGCGCCGCCTGAGAAGCAGCGGCATAACGCACAAAACCACCAAGACCGGCCCCCAGCAGGCCGGTCTTTTGCGTCAAAGCCCCCCACCCCGCCAAAAACCGCCGAATTTCCCCCGGTCACCAACCCCGGCTTGTTTCGCACATGCGAAAAGCGTAATTTGGCAGTCTATTCAATCCCCAGACCCGTGATCGCTTCATGACCAGCACCACAACCAACACCGCCGAAACCACCAAACCCGATCTCGGCCACCGCCTGTATGAGGATGTGCTGGCGCTTCTGCTCGGCACCATGGTCGTATCGCTCGGTGTGATGCTCTATAGCGAAAGCGTGCTGGTCACCGGCAGCACGGCGGGCGCGGCCCTTCTGATCGAACATGCCACCGGCATCGGTTTTGGCGTGATCTTCTTTGCGATCAATCTGCCGTTTTACTGGCTGGCCTTCAAACGCATGGGGCTTGCTTTCACGATCAAGACCTTCATCGCGGTCGGGCTTGTCTCGGTGTTTTCAAAACTGATGCCGATGTGGATCGATTTTTCGATGCTCAACCCGATCTTCGCCGCCACTGCCGGGGGCGCGCTGATGGGGATCGGTCTTCTGATGCTGTTTCGCCATCGTGCGGGGCTCGGCGGGATCAATATCCTCGCCTTGTACCTGCAGGAACATCTCGGCATCCGTGCCGGTTATTTCCAGCTCGCCGTCGATCTGGTCATCCTCGCCTGCGCCTTCCTGACCCTGCCCTTTGACAAGGTCCTGCTCTCGATCCTCGGCGCCGTCGTGCTCAACCTGATCATCGCACTCAATCATCGTCCGGGCCGGTATTTGGCGGCGCGGTAACCCGTCCAAACACCACTTTACTAATATTTCCGTGGCCAAAATGCTGCAGGATCAACCCACAAAGCTGAAAAAACTGAAGTTGCAGTATTACTCAGCCCCCCCCGCTTTCCCAAAACTTGTAGTAACTATCAAAGTTTTCCTCAATCTTTTCCGCCACATAATCATCCACAACTACCCTTGGACGAATTTTTGATGTACCCGCATTTCGCAGTACACGCTGATCGAGGAGATTGGCGTATGGGGTAGGAGTAAGGGAATAATCTTTTAACTCAACAAACTTTGTTCGAGACGGATCAAAATAAACATCCAACACATAAAATAAATCAGATTTATTCAAGCTCTTGAAACTTCCAATAATACTTTCTCTTATTTTTTCACTTTGCTCGAACCTCTCTTTTTCTTCCTTTTTTATTTTTCGAATATTCTCCACAATCAATATCAAACAATCGATACCGAGAGAGACCAAAAGAGCCCAAACACTTACAAAAAGCCCATAATGGAACCATGCACCAATCTCACTTTGGGGAATTTCGAGCAAATCCAATGAGTCAAAAACTAGTAAACTTGCCGCAGATACTAAAGCGGTAAATTTAATTTTTGTCTTTCCAGTGAGCAAACCCAGAATTGTGGCTAGCAAATTTCACCCCAAACATTATTTAATTCAGAAAACCATACCCCCAAATTATTACTTCAATTATATACCAGATTTAACAACATCTGCCTCTGCATTAACTTGACTTATTAAGCCAATACGCATTCGAATTAATTTAGAAAGGCTCTCCACTGACGCGTTCATCTTTTTAATACGCTCTTTTGCTTCTTTATATCTTATAATTTTTCCATCATCCATTTCATCAAAATCGATATATTCCTCCAGCATTATTGCCATAATTGATGCTATTTCCATTTCCAGATCCTCTGAAATGAAAGGTCTCTCACTAGCAAAGCTCACTTCAAGTTCCCTATAGGATTCAATAAACCAATTCCCTTTTCTTATTTTTCGACTTTCTTTGCTCTCGTTCTGATCAACCATTTCAAACATAGGTCTCAACGCCGAGGTAGCAACAGACGCTTCGCCAAGCTTAGCCCAAAGTGATCGAAGCGCATGGAACTCGGTTTCAAACTGTAAGCTGTGTATGTGAAATGTTTTACGGTGCTCGGAGCGAAGCAACTCAAGCTCTCTCTCCGTATTTTTGCGAAACTTTTCTGTTTCTTGAGCCATCAACCGATCAGCCCACAAGCGCCCGATCCATGATGACATCATCAAACAAATCCCGGCACCACCTCCAAGAGAAACCACAAAGCTTGCCACGGCTGTTAAAATGCTGGAAGTATCCATATCATTCCCATTTTTCAGGCTAAGTAATATAAGATTTTCATACTGCAGCCATATGGGAAAGATAAAAATGGCGATCCCTGCAGGAACTCGAACCTGCAACCTACAGATTAGAAGTCTGTTGCTCTATCCAGTTGAGCTAAGGGACCGCTGTGGGGGCCGGTTGGTGCCCCGGGGCAAAGCATTGGACGCCTGCCCGGCATGATATCTTTTCAGTCTTTAACGTCTTCTGTCAGACGAACGGGGCGGAAACCGCCCCGATGATGGTGTTCGACCGCCTTGCTGGCCGAAAGATCAGACGACGCGTTTGAACGCGAAGTTGTCGGCATAGGCCTGCACCCGGCGGACGCGCGATTTCGGCTGTTCGATATCGGCAATCAGCTTGTGACGGGCGGCAAATGCCTGTGCTTCTTCAAGGGTATCGAAATACATGCGCACCTGGCCACGGGTATCGGTCGATCCGATCCAGCCCATAAGCTGATCGGCAACCTTCTTTGCACCCGGTTCAAATTCCATCACCCAGTGTTTGGTCGCGGCACGACCGGACTGCATGGCGTTTTTGGCAGGTTTGTAAACACGGACCTTCATCGGGACCCTCGTCTTGACCGTCGGATAAGATGACAACAATGCGGGGCTCTCTAACACCCGCTGTCACATCATCTTTTACACCTTTTGCCGGCACATGAAAACGTGTCCGTATGGCAAAAGGGAAAAATGGTCGGGAAGGCGAAATTCGAACTCGCGACCCCCTGCTCCCAAAGCAGGTACGCTACCAGACTGCGCTACTCCCCGACGCGGATGTGGATTTAGCACCATAATTCCGCACGGGCAAGACCGCATTATGCGTTTTTTGCCCGGATTGGAAATAAAATGCAGGCAAAAAACCAAAGGCCGCAGAGATCATCTGCGGCCTTGCTATTGCTGATTGAGGATCGCGTGGCCGCAACGGGCCTATCACGGGTGCCGCTACGATGTCTTAGCGCGGCAGCCCTTCGACCTTTTCGCCAACTTCAAATCCCAACCGGTCGGCCGATCCGCCATTGAGTTCCAGAACAAAGCGCACCGGCTTTGGCCCCGGAATGATGGTTTCGGATTTCGGCACGGTGCGTTTTTCAATGCCGACAATCACGCCATTATTGTCGATAAACAGCATATCAAGCGAAATGAAGGTGTTCTTCATCCACATCGAAATGTCGCTGGCACGGCCAAAATCAAACAGCATCCCGGCATCGTCGGCCATTTCGGTGCGGAACATCAATCCGCGCGACCGTTCATCAGGTGTTACTGCCATTTCAACATTGAAAACCTTGCCATCGACCAGCAGGCGCGATCGTTCAAACCCTGTCGCCTTTGCATTCAGTCCCGCCACAACGGCAGCACTGATGAAGCAAACGACCAAGGTCATTTGAATGAACGACTTCATAACCCATACCCCTTCAGTCTATGGACGCGTGTCCTGACTTCGTCACGTATGTCCCCGCCGCGCCACGGATCTCTAATGCTGGTCAGCATTTTTTCGTCCGGCTGCTTTCCACGGCTATGTGCCCATTTTATGGCACGCAGGATATTTTCCGCTGTGACGGATAACACAGGGGGTATTTCGATTTCGTTTACAACCGCCCACACCCCGGACCAACAGCGCGCAACCCCATAAGGATTATATCCTCCGCCCCCCAGTACAAGACATCTGGGTGCCATTTTGATCATGGCCCCGACCACGTCCCAAATGGCCTGATTTCCCAGCATCTGTCTGGATAATGGATCTTCTGCTAATGTATCACAACCGCATTGTAAAACAATGGCTTGTGGTGAAAATTGCTGCGCGAGTGGCAGGAAATACTCGTTCAGGACATAACGCATTTCATCGTCATTCATGCCGCTTGGCATCGGCAGGTTACGCGCAAATCCCCCCGCAATATCATCGATATGCCCGGTTTTCGGCCACAGCCCTTCTTCATGCATGGACACGGTCAGAACACGGTCATCATCGGCAAATGCAATCTGCACACCGTCCCCGTGATGGGCATCAATATCAAGGTAAAGCACGCGATCCAGCCCCGAATCGAGCAATTCAAGTATGCCCAGAACCGGGTCGTTGAAGTAACAGAAACCCGATGCCCGGTCGCGCAATCCATGATGCGTGCCCCCTGCCGGGTGATGGATGATGCCACCATCCGAAATCAGACGTGCGGCCATAATCGATGATCCGGCCGCCGTCGCCGGACGCCGGAAAATTTCCGGATAGATCGGATTGCCGTTTTTCCCCAATCCGTATTTCACCATCATGTCTTCGGGCAACATCCGGTCGCGTTCGGCCTGTGCCACGGCGGCGATATAGTCGGGATCGTGAAAGCGTGCCAATTGTGCGGGCGTCGCCACCGGCCCGATCAGATAATTATCCCCATCGACCCAGCCCATCGCATGCACCATATCCACCACCAGCGACACCCGCGGGATCGCAAGTGGGTGTTTCGGCCCGTAACTCGACCCGCGGTAAATCTCGGCCGCGATCATGCGCGGACGGATATCATGGCGGCGATGATCGGGATAATTCAGAACAGGTTCATCAGATGGCATCATGACCATTCATGGTTCATTCGGGCTGGGCTCATTGGGGCATCGCAGGATTGACGCGCAAACGCATCCGCGTAACTCTGCTCCCGGAACACTTTCTCCTTTCTTAAACGACGAGCAGCCCCATGCCGATCAAAAACTATGCCTTTCTGATCAAGGCCGACGGATACCCGGTGCGGGGGACGCAAACCACCCTGCCCGGCGATGGCTTCACCACCCATATCTTTGCCGCGTCCAATATCGCGGCCCTGATCGTCGCCGCACAAGGTTTTGCCAAGGACGGGATAGAGGTCATTGAAACCTGCGGCGGCTTTTCCGATACGGATTTTGATGCGGTCGAAAAGGCACTTGATGGCCGCGTCGCCCTTGGCCGCGTCACGTTTGACGCCGCCAATCAGGCCCTTCTGACCCGTTTCATGACATCACCCTGATCACTTTCAATCAGTCATCACCGCCACCGCCCCAAAATAGTCGGAGCCCCACCCGTGCCCGAAAAAACATCAAAACACCGCCGCCTTTTCGCGGGGCTCGCGATCCTGATCATCGTTATTGTGATTGGCGCTGGCTTTGCCCTTTCGGGGCTTGCCGATTTTGATCTTGAAGGTCGCAATAGCCGCCTTGTCGAATTTGACGATCACGGCAACCGGCTTTCGGGCACCCTGATCCTGCCCGATGGTGCGGCGGCCAATACCGCCCCCATTGTTCTTCTGATCCATGGCGACGGCCCGCAGGACCGCTTTTCAAACGACGGTTACCTGCCGCTGATCAATAGTCTGCTGGATGGCGGGATTGGCGTTTACAGTTGGGATAAGGCAGGTGTGGGCGACAGCACGGGAAACTGGCTTGATCAATCCATGAATGATCGCGCCAACGAGGCGATGGCGGCCTTCGCCGCCCTACGCAATATTGATGGCAACCAGAACCGCAAAATCGGTTTTCTCGGTTTCTCGCAGGCCGGCTGGGTCATCCCCGATATCGCCAATCGCCTGCCCGATGCCGCCTTTCACATCCTGATCGGCGCGGCGGTCAATTGGCAGCGACAGGGAACCTATTACATGCGCACGCGCCTCGCGGCCCTTGGCACCCGGCCCGATGAAATCGCCATGCGCATTGAAACCGCGCATAATATGGATGACCGGATTTTAGGCCCCGACAGCACCTATCAGGACTATCTCGCCATACCCCATGATCAGGAAGTCATGGCAAAGGACCGCTATGAGTTTGTGAAACGCAATATCGGATCGGATGCCACCGGGTCGCTTGAAACAATCACATCCCCCCTGCTCGCCCTCTGGGGCGAGGATGACCTGAATGTTGATCCGGCGCATAACGCGGCGATCTATCGCAAACTTGCCCTGCCCAACAATCCGCTAAACAGGGTCATCACCCTTACCGATGCGACACACGGGTTGCTACGCGCAGGTCTGTTTAATTATCAGCTTGCCGAACAGATGCCCGACATCGTCAAACTGGCCTTTGTCGTGATGGGGCGCCATGCCTATGCCCCCGGCGCGATGGATCACATCATCACCTGGATCAGACAGGTCACGGAAGCCCAACATCCTGCAAAATAACCGGCATCAAACCTGTAACATCATCGTTGTTGCCGTGCGAAACCCGAAAAGATGACGAAGCGGTCCAAGTTCCTGCACATCGCCCGCCACAAAGCCGCAACGTTCATAAAGTGCCCGGGCACGCGGATTGGTATCGATCACGTCAAGCCGCACCTGCCTCAGGTCGCGCATCCGGGCTTCACCTGCAATCGCATCCAGAAGTGCCGTCCCGACACCCCTGCCGCGCGCATCAGAATCAACAAAAATCCCGTCCATCAACAGAACACCCTCGGACAGATCCCGTTCAAGCGTCTCGATCAAAATCCCGCGCCACAAGCCACCCCATAGGCCATAAATCGCGCAGACATCCGATAACGTCCCGCCAATAAACGCCCCTTGCGCCGTCTTGAAACCGGCAATGCCCAGCAAATCGCCATCTGGCGAAACCGCACTGATCGCATGAGCCGGATCAACAACCCGCCTCAGGAATAATTGCGCCTTGTCTTCGGGCTTCATCACCGGCGCCAGTTTCTGACGAAACGCCTGCCAGAAAAGGTCAAGCGCCTTGTCGATATGACCATCTTCGATGCCATGATGAATGGAAAATCTTTGCCGGTCCTGCATCTGTACCTTCCGCGATCCTGTCGATCTGAAAGATAGCCGGACGGCATGATTTCACAAGTTAAGAATGTGATACAGATCACGCGCCTGACCCGCGCGCGGGCTTGCCTGTCCCTGAACGACGTACTGCCTAATGCTGGTCGAAATCATCCCTCTCTGACCTGCCCTCTGGATTCCCACCTGCGCGGAAATGACAATATTTGTTGCGGGCAATCCCCCCTCAATCGTCACTCCCGCCCCTTCAATCGTCACTCCCGCGAACGCGGGAGTCCATCTCACCGCACGCTCCACACCAGGGCAGAATTCCGCACCCTTACCCGGCCACAGCCGCCCGCGGCCGAATGATCTTCCCGCTTTGGCGCTGCTCGAACAGATGCGCGATCCAGCCTGCCATGCGCCCGACGGCAAAAATGCCAAGCCCGGCACCTTTCGGCAGATCAAGTTCGCGTTCCAGCAACGCCAGCCCGAAATCAAGGCTGGGATATTGTCCGGTTTCATCCGTCACCCGATCCGCAATCCGCGCCCAGAACGCATCGCCAACCTGCCCGCAGGATTGCATGATTGCACGTGTCCGCGGATCACCATCGGGATAAAGCGGATGGCCGAAACCGGGCGGCACGCCGTCCTGCACCGGATCAATATTGCGCTTTTCCACCCGGTCCATCCATGCCCGGCAGCGCGGCGTTAACCCGCCATGCCGACTGCCCGATAAAGTCGCCAACCCCGCCAGCAACGACGCCGGGACACTCGCGCCTGCCGATGCCGCCACCCGCACCGCATAGGCCGACGCGTTCAATTCATGATCGGCACACAGCACCAGCGCACGGCGCAGCAAATCCACGGCCTCCGGTCGCTTTGACCAGGCCCGCGCCAGCATCACATGGATCGGACTTTCACCGTCATCGCGCATACCAGCGGCTGCCAATGCCGCAAGCCGCATCAGCTTCGCCGCCACCGGGCGGCCATCCCCGGCGGGGTGGTTTGTCACCTCGCCCGCCATCATCGCAATCATCCGGTCAAACGGGGTGGCGTGATTGGCCGGGATGAAATCCGGCGCGCAACACCGATCCTGATCGACCCGCAATCCCGCCAGAAGTCGTGCAGCATCTTCAAGCGTCATGGTATCAGACAGCCCCACCGCATCCCTGCCGCGATAGAAAAACCGGCCATCGGCAATGCGGGTGATTTTCGACACCAGTATCGGTTCGCCCCAGTCAATCGTCGATGCCGCCACCGATTGCCGCGACCGGCCGCGTTTTTTGCCATCGATGATTTTGCGCACATCGCGATGGTCATAAAGGCTTTTGCGTGCATCGCCGGGATGGGCAATGGCGCGCACGATCCCGCGGCTGACATAGGCATAAAGCGTATCGCGCGATATGCCGGTCGCCGCACAGACTTCCTGTGCCGACAGCGTGAAAAACGCCGTTTCATTCATCGGATCATCCAGATTTTTCATATTGATTATCTTGATCAAGATTGACGATTTGTCCAGCCCCGCGTGATGCTTGACCGATCAATCCCCGGCCCCGCGCCACCAATGCGGAAAAAGGAGCCACCAACATGACCGCCATGACCGACAAGACCAATCCGTTCATCGCCCCGATTACCGATGCCCTTAACGCCGCCCCTGATCTTCCGACCGGCACAAACGCCCTGCCCGATATCAAAATCACCGGAACGGACGCCCTGCCATCCTTCTTTGCCGTCACCGATCTTGCAACGGCCTCGATGGGCATCGCAGCCGCCATGATCTCCCGCTATCGCGGTTTGGCTACCGGCGATCTGGCGGCGGTCACCATTGATCAACGGCTGGCATCGAAATGGTTTGATATGACGATCCGCCCGATTGGCTGGGAATTGCCGCCGGTCTGGGATGCGATTGCCGGTGACTATCAAACCGCTGATGGCTGGATACGGCTGCACACCAACGCCCCGCATCACCGTGCCGCCGCCCTGTCGGTTCTGGGCGATTACCCGGACCGCGAAGCCCTCGCCCCGATTGTTGCCAGATGGAAATCCGATGACCTCGAAGCCGCCGTGATTGATGCGGGTGGCTGTGCTGCCACCATGCGAAGCCTCGATGACTGGCAATCCCACCCGCAGGGGGCGGCGATTGCGGCGGAACCGCTGATCGGCTGGCAGCATCACGGCGTCATCGCAAAATCCCGCCACGTTATCCGGCCCGACCGCCCCTTGGCCGGGATCCGCGTGCTTGACCTGACCCGCGTTCTGGCCGGTCCGGTCGCAGGGCGATTTCTCGCGGCCTATGGCGCGGATGTCCTGCGCATCGACCCGCCCCACTGGGACGAGGGGGCGGTAATCCCCGAAATCACCCTTGGCAAACGCTGTGCCGGGCTTGACCTTAAATCCGCCGAGGATCGCCAAACATTTGAAAGCCTTCTGGCAGGTGCTGATATCCTGCTGCATGGCTACCGCCCCGATGCCCTGCCCGGTCTTGGCTATGGCGCGGACGAACTTCGCCGCATCAATCCCGGTCTGATAGATGTGACACTCTGCGCCTATGGCTGGACCGGCCCGTGGGCCAAGCGGCGCGGCTTTGACAGCTTGGTACAAATGAGCTGCGGCATCGCCGATTTCGGCATGAAACATGCCGATGCGCCAAAACCAACGCCTCTTCCCGTTCAGGCGCTTGACCACGCCACCGGCTATCTGATGGCGGCAAGCACGATCCAGGCCCTGTTGCTCCGCAGCCAGACCGGCCAGATCACCACCGCCCGCCACTCATTGGCCCGCACCGCCCATCTGCTCTGCCAGACCGCACAACCGACCCGAACCCAAACCATCGCCCCCGAAACCGAAAACGACATCGCCCCGCATATCGAAACCACAAGCTGGGGCAAGGCCCGGCGTGTTCGTTTCCCGGCCACAATTGATGGCGTCGCACATGGCTGGGATCACCCGGCAGGCAAACTTCGAACGACCGATCCGGTCTGGTGATGCCGCTCCAAACGAAATCCGGACGGATGCAACCGCAAACCGAGCCTCCCGCAACCAGAAAGCCCGAACAAATCCCGGGCTTTCGCATGCCCCTCCAGCAGACAACCTTCGGGTCACGGCCCTCACCTGTCCACCATCGACGGGACATGGCCCGATGCTGGCACTGCTGTCTCTTCCGGTGCCTCTTCCGGCAAATCCTCCACGGCAGCTTCCGGTGATGCGGGACTTCTGGCAACGCTGGACAAACCGCGCGCTTCCACCAGCCACCAGACACCCCAAAGCCTCGCTGCCCACTCCGGCCCCTTTCGGCAACCCCACGATCACGAAGCCCGGACAAACCTGAAGCCCCCGCCATCCTCGCCAGCAGACGATCCGCAAACGCCCTCAGCCTCGCTGCCCGCTCCGACTACCTGCGCCAATGGCATGACCACCGAAGCCCGGGCAAATCTCGGGCCTCCAGCAACCTCGCCAACTCACACCCCACGGAACACCCACCGGCTCGTGGCCCGCTCCGGCCACGGCGGCAACCTGTCACCCCGGCGTCCAGACACACCTCGGGCCGCCGCCAGCCCCGCCAACCGATGGTCCACAGACGGTCCAAAGGCTCGCTGCCCACTTCGGGCTCTTTCGACGATGCCATGACCACCGACCACCGATGCCGGAACAAAACTCGGGCCTCCTGCAACCGTCGCCGACGGACAATCATCGGGCTCTCTGCCGCCTAGACGCATCTCGGGCGTTCGCCAGCAGACGGTCCAGGGGCTCGCTGCCCACTTCGATCATCTTCCGGCCACGGCGGCAGCCTGCCACCCCGGCGTCCAGACACACCTCGGGCTGCTGCCATTTTCACCAGCAGACGGTTTTCGGGCGCACTGCCCCAACCTGTCCACCGCCGACGGGCCACAATCCGATGCCGCCTCTGCTGCCATTGCTGCCGCTTTCGGCAAATTCGGGGTCCCTTCCCCGACAAGACGCACCTCTCCTGTCATGACAAACAAGCGTGTTCGAAACCTGTTAGAACCGACGCGAAACGCCGCCGTAATGGCTCCGCCATCCCCCGACCCATATCCTGCGGACCACCCCGCCGCCCTGCCTCAATCCTTGCCGCTGCATCCTAATCCCCTCTTTGATCCGGCCCCAAACGCAAAAACCCGCAGAGCCTGTATGGCTTTGCGGATTTTGGTCCGGGTGCATTTCTCCCGTTGACTTTATCTTTATGCCACAAACGAAAGAACAAATCAAGAACTTTTTCCAATGCTTGACGTCCCGCCATGATCTGCGCATAGTCCCGTCATCTCCAGGGGGGCCGATCGTGAATCGGCTGAGAGGTTCGGTGTTGCCGGACGACCCTTTGAACCTGAACCGGTTAAGACCGGCGTAGGAAGGATCGCATGCGCAAGACAGAACCAGTGCCGAAACCGGCAACATCCCCAAATCCCCCCGTCATGCCGGGCAATACGACGCCGTTTGATATTCATCTGCGCGGTGGTCGCGTGGCCTTTAACGGCGACGATATTTTCCATGATCTTGATCTGACCCTGCCCGCCAGCAGCATCACCTGTCTGCTGGGCCCGTCCGGTGTCGGCAAAAGCACATTGTTGCGCTATCTCGCCGGGCTGGTCGATGGCGAGGCGGGCGGAGATATTGCCTGCTCGGATGGCAGGCCGCTTTTGGGCCGGGTTGCCTATATGGCGCAGCAGGATTTGCTTCTGCCGTGGCGCAGTGTGCGGGAAAATGTCGTTCTGGGGGCGGTGCTTCGCAATGAACGCCCCGACCTTGCGCGTGCCGATGCGCTGATTGCCAAGGTCGGGCTATCAGACGCCGCCCACCTGCGCCCGGCCGAACTTTCCGGCGGCATGAAGCAACGCGCTGCCCTTGCCCGCACCCTGATGGAAGACCGCCCGGTTGTCCTGATGGATGAACCGTTTTCGGCCCTTGATCCGCTTAACCGCATGCGCCTTCAGGACCTCGCCGCACGGGTATTGCGCGGCAAAACGGTTTTGCTGGTCACCCATGATCCGCTCGAAGCGCTTCGGATTGGTGATCGCGTTCATGTCCTGCGCGGCACCCCTGCGGTCCTGAGCGACGCCATGCTTCCGGCGGGTAGCATCCCGCGTGATGTCACCGATCCGGAGATACTCCGCCATCAGGCAGAACTCCTCCGGCAGCTTGGCGCCACTGCCGAGGAACTCAACCGGGCGGAGGGAACGGCATGACAAACACGTCTCGCACCCCTCTTACCGAACGGCGTCTGCTGAAACTCGCCCGGCCCGTCATCATCATCGCCGCCCTGATCGCGACATGGCAGATTGTCGTGACAGTGACCGGCGCGCCGAAATATATGCTGCCCGCCCCCTATGAAGTCTGGCTGACCCTGATCAAGCGTCATGACGTGTTGCTTGATCATGCCAGATACACGATTGCCGAAACCGTGATCGGGCTTTTTGCCGGGGCGGCATTGGGCGCCTTGGCGGCCCTTCCGATGGCGCTTTTTGCCCCCGTGCGGTTCTGGCTGATGCCGATCCTGCTGGTGTCGCAGGCGATCCCGTTTTTTGCGCTGGCCCCCCTTCTGGTATTATGGCTGGGCTTTGGCCTGGGCTCAAAAATCGCCATGGCGGCCCTGATCATTTTCTTCCCTGTCACGGTCGCGTTTTTTGACGGGTTATCGCGCACCGAACCGGGCTTCCTTGACCTTGCCCGCACCATGGGTGCCAGCCGCTGGCGGTTGCTGACCCATGTGCGCCTGCCCGCCGCATTGCCTTCATTTGCCTCGGGTTTTCGGGTCGCGACCGCGGTTGCCCCCATCGGGGCTGTGATCGGCGAATGGGTCGGGTCAAGTCACGGGCTTGGCTATCTGATGCTCCATGCCAATGCACGGGTTCAGATCGATATGGTCTTTGCCTGCCTTCTGATCCTGTGTGCCTTTTCAATCACGCAATATTTCCTTGTCGACCGGGCGTTACGTGCGGCTTTGCCCTGGCAACCCGACAGCCTGAAACCGGCAAAATAAACCGAATTCCCCGCGAAAACCGCGGGGCAGAACATCACAAATATATCCGATATCCGATAGGAGGTTCACCCATGTCACGCCTGAAATCCATGATCACCGCGGCCACGATTGGCGCGGTTGCGATGGGAATGACCAGCCCGGCCTTTGCCACCGACAAGCTCACCATTCTTCTCGACTGGTTCGTCAATCCCGATCACGCACCGCTGATCGTCGCCAAGGAAAAGGGCTTTTTTGCCAAGCATGATCTGGATGTCGAGCTGATTGAACCGGCCGATCCATCCGCCCCGCCGCGTCTTGTTGCCGCCGGTCAGGGCGATGTTGCTGTCAATTATCAGCCACAGCTTCACGTGCAGGCCGCCGAAGGCCTGCCATTGACCCGGATCGGCACATTGGTCGCAACCCCTCTCAACAGCCTGATTGTGCTCAAAGACGGGCCGATCAAGGAAATCGCCGATCTGAAAGGCAAGAAAATCGGCTATTCGCTGGCCGGGTTTGAAGATGCCCTGCTTGGCACGATGCTGGGCAAATACGGGGTTTCGATTGATGATGTCGAGCTGGTGAATGTCAACTTCTCGCTCTCGCCATCGCTTTATTCCGGGCAGGTCGATGCCATCATTGGCGGCTATCGCAATTTCGAACTTAACCAGATGGAAATCGAAGGCAAGCCGGGCAAGGCTTTCTATGTCGAGGAAGAAGGCGTTCCGCCCTATGACGAACTGATCCTGACAGTGCGCAACGACAAAACCGATGATCCGCGCTTTGCGCGCATGCTGGCCGCCCTTGAAGAAGGCGTGCAGTATCTGGTGAACCATCCCGATGATAGCTGGCAGGCGTTTATTGCCGCATACCCAAACCTTGATGACGAACTCAACATTAAGGCATGGGCCGATACGCTGCCGCGCTTTGCGCTGCGTCCAGCCGCGATTGACCGGACCCGCTATGCACGCTTTGCCACCTATCTCAAGGATCAGGGCATTATCGAAACCGTTCCGGCACTTGATAGCTACGTGACCGTGATCGAATAATCTGCCCGAACCTTCCCCCCCGCGGCACCTGATTTCTCCGGTGATGTTTTGCCGGTCAGAAGCAGGTGTCGTCATGAAGGCCGGAACCCGCCCCGGTTCCGGCCTTTTCTTTGTCCCAATCCGGACAGTGATCCCACTTGCACAATTCCCGATCCGCGACACATTGATAGGATCAAAACAACAATCAGCCGATCAGGGGATTTGACCACGTGACGAATGATAACCGACCGCCACATCACACCGATTCCGGATTTGAAAACCGCTATCCCCTGCCCGATCTGGTCAAACGGTCATTCTGGCGTTTTATGAAACGGCGTTATTTCGGGGCTGAAAACTGGCCGAAAGCCAAACATCAGCGCGGCAAAATCCCGACCGAGGCGCCAAATCTGGATGCCATCCACAATCCGGACCCGGCACGCCTGCAAGTTACCTGGATCGGCCATGCGACGGTACTGGTGCAATATGGCGGGCTCAATATCCTGACCGATCCGGTCTTTGCCAAACGGGCATCGCCGTTCCGCCATCTTGGCCCCGCACGCTACAGCCAGCCAGGATTGCAGATTGATGAACTGCCCAAGCTTGATCTGGTGTTGCTATCGCATAATCATTACGACCATTTCGACATCGCCAGCCTACGAAAGATTGGAAATGCGCCGCGATATATCCTGCCGCTGAAAAACGGTGTGCTGCTTGAAACCGCCGGGATCCGCCCGGATCGCTATGACGAACTCGACTGGGATCAAAGCCTTTCGCACGGGGATTTGAAAATCACCCATGTGCCCAGCAATCACTGGTCAGCACGCACCACCAAGGACCGCAAGGAAATGCTGTGGGGTGGATACATCCTTGAATTCGCCGACGGCTATCGTTTCTATTTCGTCGGTGATACAGGCTGGAACGAACGGCTTTTTGCCGAAATGGGCGAACAATATGGCGGGATCGATTTTGGCCTGATCCCGATCGGGGCCTATGAACCCAGCGATTTCATGCGTCATGCCCACACCAACCCCGAAGAAGCCGTTCAGATCATGCAGGTGATGGGCGTCAAACAGGCGCTTGCCATTCATTGGGGCACGTTCGTCCTGACCGCCGAGCCGGTTGACGAACCGCCATTGCGGCTGGCATCGGCGCGCAGGGATGCCGGCATTGCCGACGATGATTTCATTTCAGCCCCCGTTGGGGCAACACGCTTCTTTCCCGGCAAAATCAGCCATCCGATAAACGCGGATAACGAAACGGAAGCAGCCCAGTAAAAAGATGAAGACCGGCAACGTGCAGATCGTTGCCGGTCTTCGTTAGCCGCAAAGCGCGATCACAATGTTTGGGAGAACTGCAAACGCGTTTTCGGCTACGGAAATTGACTAGTGGCTGTGCTCGCCCCCTGCGGTGAATGACAGGGTTGCGAAATGCTGGATCAGGTCCGCATCCGCATTGTTTTCAAGCGACACAGAATGCTTGACCGCAATCACATTAAGCCCGTCATTACGAACCGTGATATCGGCAACGCCATCCTGATCGGTTTCGCCAATCAGGGTTTCGGCCAGATTGACATAATCGGGAATGATCGCAACACCCGGCAGGGGCTTGCCCTCATAAAGAACCCGAACCTTGAAATCGTCACCCGCTTCAAGTTCGGTCGGGTTGGAAAGTGGCACGATCTGCAGCGGCTGTGCTGGCAAGGCAGGGATATCGCCATGAATATGCAGCAGTGAAACCGAATGTTTCAGATAATGGCCCGCCTGTTTTGCCCCCTCGACGGCTGATTTGGGCTGATTGACCCATTTGCCATCCGGTCCCTCGGTATAAAAGCCGTTATCGAAATCGATCAGGACAATGGCCGCATCCTCACCCGGTACGATCATGGCGTGGGTATCGCGGGTCTCGACCTTGCCTTCGCTGACCTTGCCATCCTCGGTCAGAACCGTAACCGATTTGATTTTGGCCGGATCATAATCATTATCCTCGGCCCCGTGACCATAGATAATTCCATATTCATCCCAGCGCTGCGCAACCCAGACGCCGTGCGCATTGGCGATTTGTGCCGCCCCGAAAAGAGCCAGACCAACACCGACGACCGATGCAAATTTCATCATGAACCTCAAATTAAATGTTATGTTATAACATAGCATTTAATTGCACGGGAGATACCCTGCGTCAAGACCGTTTAAACGGCCCCGACATTAGGTCATTCCTCGTCCTGATAAAATCAGACCCGCGTACGTGGCTTGCGAATGGTGCCATCCTCAAACCGTGAAAGCTCCATCCCGGCAAGGGTAATGGATGGCTGCCCGGTTGTGATCCAGTCCGCCAGCACCTTGCCGACAACCGGCCCCATCGCAAATCCGTGACCGGAAAAACCGGTGGCGACAAAGAAATGTTTTGGATTGTCCAACTGATCAATCACCGGCACCGCATCTGGGGTGACGTCGATATCGCCAGCCCACTTGTCGACAACATCCACCTGTTTGATTTGCGGAAAGACCTTTTGCAAATTGGCCATCGCGTTCTTCACCCGCACTTCGTATGGCTGTGCCTGATTTTCCCGGCGGCCGATCAATGGCTGCTTTGATGCCGCCGAACCCGGCAGGTGATCGACCAGATCATCAACGAACCGCCTGTTCAGATGGAATTTGAAGGTCGCCCAGTTGGCAAACAGGCCCGGCGCAAAATCGCGGGCATATTTGAACCGGCCCAATGTCAAATCCAGATCGGTCATGAACTCGTCGGCGATATTCATCGAACCATCGGCACGCTGACGAAACGCAAGGCCGGATGCCAGCGTTCCGGCGGCCGAAATATCCGGCACCGGAGTTGTACGGATCACCGTACCGCGCGTGGTTTGCTGCGGCAGGCGACGGCCGAATTTGGCGACGAATTTATGCGTCGCCGCACCAGCAGCACAGATGACATATTTGCATTTGATCTCGCCACGTTCGGATATCACCGAACTGATTGCGCCGCCGCTCGTTTCAATGCCAATAGCTCCGCAGCCCTCGGCGATGACAGCACCAAGTTCACCAGCACGTTTTGCGATGGCAGGGGCGGCCTTTTTGGGCTCCGCCTGCCCGTCAGAGGGCGTATAAATCCCGCCGACACCGGGCCGCGTGATGCCCGGCGCGATCCGGGCGACACCCTTGGGATCAAGCACCTGCGTTTCGATATCAAATCCTTTGGCGTCTTCGATCCATTGTTCAAATTCGCCCATTTCCGCATCATCGCGGGCAACAAACATGACCCCGCCCTGCCGCCACTCCAAATCAGCGTCCAGTTCCTTTTCAAGGCCCTGCCAGATACGGTTGCATTCGATCATCAGGGGCAATTCAACCGGATCGCGGCCCTGCTGGCGAACAAAACCCCATGCACGCCCGGACTGGTGCGAGGCAATGGTATCCTTTTCCAGAAGGACAACCTTCATGCCCGCCTTAGCAAGGTAATAGGCGCTGGAAGAACCGTGAATCCCGCCGCCGATGACGACGACATCGCATTGTTCGGGAAGGTCAATTTTGGGGGCGTTCGGTGTGTGGGGCATTTGAATGGGTCGTTCTTTTGTTTTCGTTTTGGGATGTGGCGCGTTCCACGTTATGTTGCGTGGCAATAAATGACAACAAAATCAGGTGCCACCATGTCTGCCGATAACAAGAAACAGCAACCAGCAACCATCACGGCCCAGGCACTGGGCTGGGTCGAGGAAACCACCCGTTCGGTCACCCCGCCGATCTATCCCTCGACCACGTTCGAACGCAATACCGATCTTAGCTATCACGATGGCCGATGCTATACCCGGACCGACAACCCGACCTATGATCAGGCCGGTGCGGTTCTTGACGCGCTGGAAGGCGGCGCACAGACACGGCTTTTCGCATCGGGCATGGCCGCCGCGGTTGCGTTGCTGCATGCACTGTCGCCGGGCGATCATGTTGTCGCGCCAAAGGTGATGTACTGGGCACTGCGCAGTTTCATGCTTGATAGCGGTGTCCGGGGCGGTCTGACATTTGATTTCGTTGACAATGGCGACACAGCCGATTGGGTCAGCCATATCAAGCCGGGTAAAACAAAAATGGTCTGGCTGGAAACGCCTGCCAACCCGGATTGGCAGATCACCGATATCGCCGCCGTTGCCGATGCCGCGCACAAGGCCGGTGCGATTGTTGCGGTCGATAATACGGTTGCCACGCCACTTCTGACCCGCCCGATTGAACTGGGTGCTGATATCGTCATGCATTCGGCCACCAAATATCTGAACGGGCATAGCGACGTTCTGGCAGGCACCCTGACCACCGCAAACAAGGACAGCGAATTCTGGCAACGGGTCTGCAAGCAGCATGCAGGCGGCGGTGGAGTTCTGGGCGTGTTCGAAGCATGGCTTCTTTTGCGTGGTATGCGCACCCTGTCAATCCGCGTCGAACGGGCCAGTATCAATGCAATGGCAATCGCCCGCCATTTCGAAAACCACCCCGAAGTCGCACAGGTCCAGTATCCCGGCCTTGAAAGCCATATCGGCCACGACATTGCCAAACGCCAGATGAATGGCGGCTTTGGCGGCATGATGTCGATCCGGGTCAAGGGCGGCGGCGCGCGGGCCGTGGATTTCCATAATCAGTGCAAGCTGTTTAAACGCGCGACATCACTTGGCGGGGTCGAAAGCCTGATCGAACACAGATCGTCGGTCGAAGGCCCGACAAGCCCGGTGCCCGATGATCTGTTGCGTTTGTCTGTTGGTATCGAAGATATCAATGACTTGATCCATGATATTGAAACCGCCTTGGATTTGAGTAAATAAAGTCGGGTTCTAAATCGGCCAATCAATGGACTGGAAATTCCACGCGTGATGAAAACTGCGTTTCGTGCCCGCACACGATATTGTTTCAAACAGTCATTTTCACTGTGTCTTGTCGTAACGGCAATGATCGCGGCGACGGAATTTCCAGTTCGGTCGGCACAGGCACAAGCCACCGGGCCAAGCCAACCGGCAAGCATTCGTGATATTCCCGATGCCGATGCCCTGCCACCGGCCCCCGGACTGATTTTTGATATGGCCGGGCAGCGCTATGTCATGTTTGACGACATGGTTTCGCGCCTTGCCGGGACCCGTTTTGTCCTGATTGGTGAAAAACATGACAACCCGATCCACCATCATCATCAGGCCCAATTGGTCCGCGCGCTAAGCAAACGCGAAAACACCAAGCGCGCGGTTGTCTGGGAAATGTTTAATCGCGACCAGCAGGAAAGCCTTGATCAGGCGTGGCAGACTGTATCCCCCGATGAACTCGGCAGTGAAATGAATTGGGGAGAAAGCGGCTGGCCTTCCTGGCACGACTATGCCCCGATTGCCGAGGCAGCCCGGGAAAACGGGTTATCTATGGTTGCTGGCAACCTGCCCCAGAATGTCCTGCGCCCCATGATCAGCGAAGGTATCAGCGCCCTGCCGACAGAGCTTGCAGAAAAGCTTGCATTACCGCCCCTGCCCGATGGCATTGCCGCGCGCTTTGATCAGGAAATTGCCGAGGGTCACTGCAACATGCTGCCCAAATCGCAACTGCCCGCTTTCTCGCTTGTGCAGTTTGCCCGCGATGCGTCGCTCGCACGTGCAATGATCGATGCAGATGCCGACAAAAATATCGACGGCGCATTCCTGATTGCCGGTGCCATGCATGTGCGCGACGATATCGCCGTGCCCTATCACCTGCGTCGTTATTCACCAGATTTGCCCGATAATGACATTGCTGTCGTCATCCTGGTCGAGGCCGACGATCCGGGCGAAAACCTTCCGGGGGTGAATGATTATGCCCTGCGGATGGGATCGGAAGATATTGCGGATTTCATGTGGTTTACCAATGATCTGCCACGCACCGATCCGTGCGAAGACATGAATATCGGCCAATAATCATCTGCAATCGTGACGATTTGATCGGTTATTTAATACGGCGGGGCAACCAGTCAGTGGTCGCGACCGGCTTACCCTTGTGCGACCGCATGACGCGCGGGCGGACAACTTCCTTTGCCTCGGGCGTAGTGGCACTTTTACGGACAGAGGCATAAAAATCGACCATCACCTGAAACGGGATCAACGTCCCCGGTGCCTGTTTATAGGCATCAAGATAAGGTGGATGATTGCGCACGGTTTCGCTGAGATGTTCGACCGAGTGATGGCCGAACTGCGACCAGATGCTTTCAATGAAATGCTGCGTTTTGGGATCAACCGATTTAAGCCGCACGTCCGGACGGCTTTCTTCCATCACTGCATAAACATTGGGTTCAATCGGACCGATATCGTCAGCAACAAACACGGCGGGCATCAACATCCGACCATGATAATTCGCACCGTAATAGGCCTGTGCAAGATACAGCAGACGATGAAGCTTTTGCGGTTGCAGATATTCGTTATCGTTCAGCGCATGATCAATCAGGCGAAAAACGGCTTCGAAAACGGAATTGAGGACCGGCTTGTTCTGCATATCAGATCCAGCAATGGAAACGCATGATCAAGCCGTGATCATAATGCCGCAAGGATGGGACAACAAGGACCGGTAAAGAATGTTTTCAATTTTGAAGAAGGCTCGGGCCTGTCGCCCGGCATATCAGATATAGGCGTCCACCCGCGTACCGCGAACACCAGCCCCATGCACGACGGCGTTCACAACCGCATAGAACGAGGTGCCGCTATTCACACTCAGATCAAACGGGATTTCCGGATCAAGGAAACTTGCGAAATCGATATCGCTTTCAGACGAAATCGCCCCTTCGCGGTCACTGGCACGACGGGCGGCGGAAAAACGGCTTTGCTCCGCGCGCTGGTCTTTCTGCTCACCTGCGCTGCCCTGACCGGAATTTCTGCTGCCCTTGCCATCGATATAGGCATTGAACAGGATACCGTCATTATCGGGGTCATAGGTGTAATGTTCGCTGGGTGCCTGAACCTGGGCATTGCGGTCAACCGTCGCCATACCGCGCGCACCAGCGGCTGCAAGTCTGCCATACTGGCTGACTTGGCTTACGGACTGGTTATTGACGGCAGGTACGACCATTTTCCTCTCTCCAGCCGAAACCGGAACATGTTACAGCATCATTCAACTGTAAGATTATATCCCAATTACGACCCAAAAGAGACAAGAATCGTCATTTTTCAAGGTTCAGAACCGGTTTTGAGGCATCAATCGCCTTCAAATTCGACCTGATGGAAGACATCGACACCACGATCACGGATTTTTTGCGCCCCGCCGATATCGGGAAGATCGATGATGAAGGCACAACCGGCAACCTCGCCCCCCGCCTTTTCAATCAGATCAATCGCGGCAAGCGCCGTACCACCCGTCGCAATCAGGTCATCCATCACCAGAACGCGCTGACCGGGCTTGATTGCATCGGTGTGCATTTCGATCACGTCCGAGCCATATTCAAGTTCATATTCGACTTCGATGGTCTCGGCCGGAAGTTTGCCGCGTTTGCGGATCGGAACAAAACCGACACCAAGGGCGACCGCCACGGCCGGACCAATGATAAAGCCGCGCGCCTCGATGCCGGCAATCACGTCGATCTTTTTATCCTGGAATTCGGCGGCAAAACCGTCGACCACATCGCGCAAGCCGTCTGCATCGGCAAACAGTGTTGTGATATCGCGAAACATGATTCCCTTTTTCGGGTAATCGGGAATGGTACGGATCAGCGATTTGATCGACATGGGAGAACTCCGGTCGAGGTTAACCTGAAAAACAAAACCGCCATCTTTAACACCAGATGGCGGTTTGAAATCAAGCGTTCCGGAATATTGGCGGCAAATACCGCAGTGGTGACTAGGCCGCGTGTGCCGCGCTTCGGTGCATTACAGCACCGTTGGCTGCAACAAAGTCGTTGGCAAGTTTCTTGCTGATTTCAGCACGCGTTCCGCGCGGCAAACCAGTCCCGGCTGCCTGCCGGTTACCCCATACTGCACGGTAAAGGCGGTAATCATGATCATTGATCTGACCAAATACTTTTTCGACTTCCATCAAGGTCTGGACATAACTTTTGTTCATGTCAGCCATCCTGTTGCTCGTGATGTTCCGAATGACAATCCCCTTCGGAATAACAACGCCCGGTTAACCCAGCGCATCGTCAAGCAGCGATATAATCCCCTAAAGGCCGCGTCTCAACGGCAGGACGGTGACAAGATCGGGAATATTTTGTGACACCCCGCCTTAATCGGCGAAAGTGTCTATAAAACAATATTTTGGCTGACTGAAAAAATCCGCCATTTCGCAGATACCGGGATCGTCTCAATGCATCTTTTTGTTGGCGTCGGCCTGGCGGATTTCTTCGTCCATTTTCTTTTTAAGCGCATCGGCATATTCGCCGTAAATACGGCCTTCGATAGACAGTTCGAGAAACCGGACATAGTCCTGCTGGTTGTCGATTTTGGCGCGTGCAACCGGGATCACATCAAACGGACTTTCAGCATCCAGCCCGTATTTGCGGATCAATTCCAGCATCTCGGCTGTGATCTGTTCGAGCTTTTTCTGCGCGTCCGAAAATGAAATGCTCATGATGTTTTCCTGTTCTGACAAGATCGGCTGCCCGTTATGCCCTGCCCTGCGGCCTGTGACAAGGTTTCGCTCCGCACCAGAACCTATACGATCAGACAGCAACCTATCCGAATAAACCTGCCCTTGCCCGCGGTCACTTGAGACAAATCAAAGACCCGTAAGCCACATACCCCGATGCTCCGTGCGGGACAGTTTGATACGGATCGGCGACAGATCAACAGGTCGTCGGTGGTCCGTCATGCATGCATTCGCATTATCCGATCGGGGATCAGTGATGAAGTTGTTATCGGCTTTCAATGCCATGGGCATTCGCAAACGCTTTATGTGGGCGTCGGCCTTCGGCGTGACGTCAACCGTGATCATCGCACTTGCCATGATGATGTTTGCCGAAGAAAAGGCAATGGATGCCAAGCTTCATCAGCTCAGCCAGAACGAACTGACATCGCTTCACGCGCTGATTGTCAATGTCATGGCCGCCCGCCCCGATGACTCGGATGACATCGGGATCGATGTTTTCAATAACTGGTTTGAAAGCCGCAATCTGGATTACCCCGGCGAGCTGTGGTCTGCCTGGGGGCCAACGACGATGGCCTACATGAAGGAATATGGTGACAAGGACCTCAAAACACCGCGCGATGCCATTGATCAGGAGGCAATTGAAACCGGTGAAACCATCGGTCGCTATACTGACGACGGGACCTATCGCCTGTCTATGCCGATTGTTCTGGGCGTGACCAAGGGTGCCGAGCGAGAGGTTTGTTTTAGCTGCCACGGTGCCATGGAAGCTGAAAAAGGCGACGTGATTGCCGTTCTGTCATCAAGCCTTTCGGTCGCGCCCGAACAGGCAAAAACCAATCAGATCCTGATCAGCATTGTGATTGGCGGTATCGCGATTGCGATTGCCACCATCTTTGGTATGCGGTTGCTACTTTCCAAAATCGTGACCGAGCCACTCAGCAAGCTGGGCTCGGTCATGACAGAGCTTGCCGACGGCAAAACCGATCTCGTCATCCATGATCTGGACCGCAAAGACGAAATTGGTCGCATGGCTCAATCGGTTGATGTGTTCCGGACCAATGCGATTGCCAAAAAACGTATGGAAGCCGAACAGGAAGCTGCGTCACGCAAACGCGAAGAACGCATGCAGACGCTTGAAAAGCATATCGGTGGTTTCGAAAGCGTGATTGCCAATATTGTCGGTTCAGTTTCGACTTCGGCAGATCGCATGCAAAGCACGGCCCGTGCACTCGTGGGGGCCGCCGATCTGGCCAGCAAGAGTGCCACCACAGTTGCCGCCGCATCCGAAGAAGCCACCGTTAATGTCCGCACAGTGGCCGATGCAGCTGAACATCTGTCTCATTCCATCACCCAGATCGGTGACCAAGCACACCATTCAACCGAAATCACCGCCGAGGCATCCCGCGAAGCCGAAGCTTCCAGTAAAACCGTTGCCGGTCTTTCCGAAGTCGCCGGTCGTATTGGCGAGATTGTCGAACTGATCAGCGACATTGCCGGTCAGACCAACCTTTTGGCGCTGAACGCAACCATCGAGGCCGCCCGCGCGGGCGAAGCAGGCAAAGGGTTTGCCGTAGTCGCCGCAGAGGTCAAAAACCTTGCCAACCAGACGGCCCGTGCCACCAGTGAAATTTCCGAACAGATTCTGGCAATTCAGGAAGAAACCGGCAAAACAGTCCAGTCGATGGACGATATTTCCGATGTTATTTCCCGCATTACCAACATCACCAACACGATTTCCGATGCGGTACGAGAACAGGCTGACGCCACGGGGGAAATCGCACAAAATGTCGAACAGGCTGCCATCGGCACACAGGAAGTCAGCAGCAATATCGAACGCGTCAGCGATACGGTTGCGGAAACCGATAAGGCCGCACATCAGGTTCTCAAAGTTGCCGAGGAACTCGGCCAGCTATCAACCGAACTTCGCAGTGAAGTCGATAGTTTCCTGATCAGTATCCGGTCAGCCTGAACACAAAATACACTTCAATCCAAGCCATACACCCCGCGCCGTCCCGTACGGTTGCGGGGTTTGTGTTTTTTGCACCTTGTAATGACTGCAGGAAGGACAAAATTAAATGGTTACAGCATGTTATGAAAAAATATGGCTTCCGTGAACGGCTTGGCACGAATTTTAACCTGACGGCAACGGCTTATATGTCTATTCTGTAAAAAAAAGAGGTTCAACTCTTTAAAGTTCTAAATGGGTTGGGGGTATTCGAGCGGTTCACGCTTGGAGAAAATAAAAAACGATGTCGTTTACGACAATTTTGGGGATTATGGTCGGACTGGGGCTATTCATTGGCTCAATTTTCATTTCGACCGACAACTATTTTGTTTTCATAAGCCTGTCGAGTGCGTTGATGGTTATCGGCGGCACATTGGCAGCGACCTTTATTGCCTATGAAGCGCGCTATGTTCTGCTCGCGCTGAAACTTATCTTTAAAATCTTTCGGGCACCGCAAATGGGCCGTGGCCAACTGACCGGCGAAGTCGGCCGCGTGGTCAAATGGGGCTATCTGCTTCAGAAAAAAGGCATCAACGCGCTGGAACAGGAAGCACAGCGTGTCGGCAAGGATGAGCCGTTCCTGGGTTGGGCGATGGAAGTCGTGATCACCGGATATAACGGTGATGAAACCGCCGAAATGCTTCATAATGCGATTGAAAACGCGTTCAACCGTAATCTGGTGCCGGTTTCCATCCTGAAAAACATGGCAGGTGCCGCACCGGCATTTGGCATGATCGGGACATTGGTTGGTCTGGTGATCATGCTTGATAAAATGGCTGACGACCCAACACAGCTTGGTGCGGGTCTTGCGATTGCGCTGATCACGACGCTTTACGGGATCGTTGCCGCCCGGTTCTTTTTCATGCCGGCCGCCAGCAAAATCCAGCAGCGTGAAGAAATCATGCGGTTTCGCAATTATCTGATTGCAGAAGGCCTGATCATGCTGGCTGATCGCAAGGGACCGCGCGCGATCCAGGACAAAATGAATTCGTTCCTTGATCCGGCAATCCATTTCAATATCGACAAGTCTGCCAAATAGCAGCGGCAAGATATTTTTGAAGACAGGAGGCCATGATGGCCCGGCGCAAGTCACCCATGGGGCAACGCAAGGACGAACCGGTCGACGAAGACTGGATGGCGACCTATGCGGACGCAATCACGCTTCTGATGGCATTCTTTGTCATGCTGGTCAGCTTTTCAAAAGTTGAAATTCCGCTGTTTGAAAAGGTCCAGTCCGGTATCGCAGAACAGATCGGCAAGCGCGATATTGTGCGCCCGACCCAGGTCCTTGAAACCGACCTGAAGGATGTCGTCTTCAATATGTCTATGGACAGTGCTGTCAATGTTTCGACAGATGATGAAGGTATCCTGATGGAACTTGGCGGCGGTTCATTCTTTCATCCCGGTTCGGCCAATCTGACACAGGATGCCGTACTTTTCCTGAAGGATGTCGGTGATCTTTTAAAGGAACCCCGATACCTTGGCTTTCAGATCGAGGTCACCGGGCATACCGATGACAGCCCGATTAGCACACCACGCTTCCCGTCAAACTGGGAACTGGCAGCCGGGCGGGCCATTGCCGTTGTCCGTTTTCTAACCGCCGTCGGGGTTGATCCTGAAAGTGATCGCATGCGGGCAATTTCCTATGGCGATACCAAGCCGAAATTGCCAAACCGTGATGACGACGGCAATCCGATCGAGGAAAACCGCGAAGCAAACCGGCGCATTGATATCCGCGTATTCCCGAAATATTCGCGCGTCTTCTGACCGTTTGTGGCCAAGCTTCCCCTATTCGATCACAACAACCATTTCATCGCGCGCGGCAAAGGTATTTGACCATTGGGAACGTGCTTTTTGCTCGATCACGGTCATTGCCCCATCATTGTGATCGGGATCATGATGGAAAAGGGCAAGGCGTTTGGCATTTGCCGCACGGCATAGCCGAACACCTTCCTGCCAGGTTGAATGCCCCCACCCGACTTTGGCCGGAAACTCTTCGTCGGTGTAAGTACTGTCATAGATCACCAGATCGGCATTCTGGATAAAGTCCAGGATCACCTCATCAGGTTGATCGGGGACATGTTCGGTATCGGTAACATAGCAAACCGACTTGCCAGCATATTCGACCCGATAAGCTGTAGCACCATTCGGGTGGCGCAATGGTGCTGTCCGTATCACAATCCCGTCGGCCGGGTTAAGGACAGAGCCAACCGGAAAATCTTCGAATGTCAGCTTTGACTTCATTGCCGATAACGGTACCGGAAATGTCGGGTCAGCCATCTGGGCCGAAAACACGCGCTCAACCCCGCCCTGCTCCGTCAGGTGCCCTGCCAGAACATGGAACCGTGCGACCGGATTATAAGCCGGGACAAAGAAGGGAAAGCCATTGATATGATCCCAGTGGGTGTGAGTCAGATAAATGCTGGCCTCTGTGACCTTGCGCCGGATCAGATCCTTGCCAAGGTTTCGAATACCGGTACCCGCATCAAAGATCAGTGTCTGATCTCCGATCCGCATTTCGACACAGCTGGTATTGCCGCCATAAACAACATGATCGGGCGACGGACAGGCAATGCTTCCGCGAACTCCCCAGAACTTGACGTCAATTGCCATTCACTGCCCTTCACATCTATCTGCGGCCATCGCCAGCTGGAATGCATCAATCAGGTTGAAATATAACACTCATTTCGGACAAGCCAATTGTCCTCGTTCTATTTCTAATCTCTGATGAAAACCGCTGTACCAATCTCTGCGCCGAAAACCTGATCCGCCCGACCGCAATTCACGGCAATTTCGCAAAGCCCGATTGAATTGCGATAATGAAATCCATGTCCAAGTTCAACATCTGAAAACGTCCGTGCGGGCGAAAGTAGCTGCCCGTTAATAAGAAGCGACAGGTTACGATTCTGCCAGCCCGGTGCGGCAACAAGCCCAGTCATCAGGTTACCGTATGTGTCGACATAAATGATTTCCGAAAGTTCGTCAGGCCAGCTCTGTGCAGGAACATAGCGCTGTGCTGGATCAATATCGGCTAGCGCGACCGGCTCGCCCTTCGCAATCATACAGGCGACCGGGGCAAAAATATCGCGTCCGTGAAAGCTGGCCGATGCGTTAGCAGGATACCAGTTGATAACTTTGACACGACATTTCCCGGCCCGCCGGATCAGGATCTCAAATAACCCGTTATCCGGCCCGACAAATAATACACCGTCACATTCAACAACAAGGCCGCGCCGTTGGCTGCCAACACCGGGATCAACAACACAAAGAACAACGTCGCCGGGATGAAATTCGCGTGAGAGTGCCGCCAGAAGATACGCCGAAGCCTTGGGATTGCGATCCGGTGCATCCACCATCAGATCGCAAACCGTTACATCAGGCGCCTCGCGATGAACAACCGCGCGCATGGCCCCACTATAAGGGCCCGTTACACCAAAATCGCTGAAAATCAGGATCATGTCGGATGTCCGGTCAATCGGAAAACCGGCAGTAAATAGCCGGTTCAGATCAAAGGCCGGGTAATATGCTGCCATAAACATCCGGCCTTCAAAGTATGGTTATTTAACCTCGCAGAACTGCCCGCTACGTTTCAGTTCTGCACAAATCGAACTGGCGGAACTATCGCTAAGCCCGGTTGCCATCAGTCGGAAATAGGTGCCCTTGCCCGGAATGGTTGCCTGTGTCACACCATGCTGAAGCGATGCAAGCTGGGTATAGCGTTGCGTCAGAATTTGCCAGCCGCGTTCAGCCTGTGCCTGACTGCGATAAGATGCCAGATGCACGCTTTTGCCGCCTGCGGTTGCAGCTAACGAACTTGCCGCCTTCGGTGCAGCCGCCATCTCGCCGCCGGACTGGACCGCGCGACTTTCACCCGTCGCAACACGACGAACCGGTTCACCGGAGCTCAGCGTCGTAACATTTGCCTGCGCCGGTTCAACTATTGCGGCCTCGATGGCATCGCGCTCGCGCTTGAATTCATCGGGCGTTACCAGTTTCATCTGCGACAAATCCTCGATCCGCGCGATCTGGCGGGCGGCATCCATCAACCCCTGTGGCGCCGGGGGCGGTGTTGCACGCTGGCGTGGCTGCGCAGGCAGAAGTGCATCAAGAATTGTCGTGCGCTCGTTAACATGTTCCTGCACCGTGATGGCACCAATCTGAAGCGCACGGTTCAGCTGGTTCAAACGCTGCTCGACCTGTGCGCTGTCGGGGGGCGGGTTATCCAGAAAGGCCGACGGTGCCGGCTGGCTCATTGGCAGAAGTGCACCCAAATTGGCCGAACGGCGAGCCGAATATTCTTCTGGTGTGACAAGACCTGCGGCCTGCAAATCACGCATCGTCGCAAACCGTTTTGCAATGGCCTCGTCACCGGCGCTTAATGCCGCACCAGCAGGCATATCTGCCGTGCGCACGCGTGCCCCTGCGCCCGCAACCATCGGCGTTGCAGCCAAAGCATTTGATTGCGCGACCATTGGTTGGGTTGCGGTGCCAAGTCCGGCCGGTGCAGTGGCAATCTGGTCGTTGATGCTAAGCGAACCTGGAAGGCCACGCTGCAGACGCATGAGATTGAATTCGGCAGCATCCCGCAACGGGCGCGGTTGCGTCCCGCTGGCGGTTGTCATCAAGACCGTTCCGGGCGGGTTCATCGCAATCAGCGTATCATAGCCATCACGTGCCCGATCCGCCCGGTTGGTGTTCTGGTACAAAACGGACCGCCACAAAAGTGCATGTCCGTCCTGGGGATTCTTGCGCAGCGCCTCGTCAAAGAATTTTTCGGCCGACGCATAATCACCGGTCGCCAACTGTTGCAATCCATTGGCGGTGTAATTTTCATCGGTAAACGACGTTGCCTCGTCCCAGAAATCCTGATCAAGCAGTGGCGCACAGCCAGACACCCATGAAACCATGCCGATAACGGCAAGGCTTCTGCCGCCGATCCTCAGCCAGTCTCCGGTCCGCATTGCGGATACCTTCATGGTGCCAACCCCCTATTATTAAAGACAATTCAGGGAGCATGTTTCGCAGCCTGTCGTCAAGTCCAAGGCGCACAGATCAATCTTTTCCCTGATTGTGGTCCAGTCTGCCCGATGGCTGCGAACAATTCGTTAAAAGCATTTTCCAAACCCGGAAACTATGCGATAGGACATGTCCAAAATATAATTTGTAAAAAGATACTATATGCCGGGTGCCCCCTGTTAACGCGGCATTCAGGGACAATATGGTTTGATAGATGGTTCCATACCATTGTATGAATTCACAATATCAGGAATTAATCCTGTCTCTGTCGGGGAAGAATATTGATTGAGCCGAAACAATATGGCCAACAGGCCCTTCAGGAATACCTGATGCTTGACTATGTCCAGCGCCTGGAAACCCGTAAATTCGGGCACCGCGCTGTTCATATTCATTTGTCACGGCTTAAACCCTTCCACCGGCGAGACTATCATATTCGCGTCGCGACCAATACTTTCGAAAGCTATGTAAAGCTTTATGTCGGCCGTATTTTCGTACTGAGCAACAACGACCTTCTGTTCATTTGGAAAGACAAATCGATTGCCGATGTCGAGCCGGCTGTAGATACCCTGCGCTATCTTTTTCGCGATGATCCGCTATCCCAGGACGAAAGCGAAGAAACCGGTTTTTGCACATGGTACAACCTGAATACGGAATTTCAGGAATTCCTGCTTCTTTGCCAGCACCTTGATGAACGCGCCAAAAAACTGCAGCAAAGCAACAACCTGCGTCCGGTGCAAAAACCGATTGATGCACTAAGCCCGATCAATGCGGAAAATCTGGCACAGCTCGAAGACACCATTCATTCCGCCGACCTGTCCGAACATATCCGTCAACAACCGGTTTGCGTCTTTGCCCGTGCCGGGTCGAAGGAACTGCATCCGGTTTTCGACGAGTTTTTTGTCTCGATCGCCGATCTTCGCAACGCGATAATGCCCAATATAGACCTCGCATCAAATCGCTGGCTGTTCCAGCACATGACCGAAGTACTTGATAAACGCATGCTGAACTATCTGTGCAAGCGGACTTTCAAGACACATGCCACTTCGTTCTCGATCAACCTTAATCTCGAAACACTGACATCCCGTGACTTCGAGCGCTTTGATGAAGTTGTCCGCAAAAAATGGCCCGGCAATGTGATCCTTGAGCTTAATCAGGTTGATCTGTTTTCGAACCTCGAAACCTATTTGCGGCTGCGCGATGAATTCCATGAACGCGGCTATCGCGTTTTGATCGACAACCTGACTGTTGAAGCCCTATCGTTTGTTGATCGCAAAAGCCTTAAGGCCGATTTCATCAAGGTCGCCTGGCGCGAAGAAATGACCGACAACGTCATCCGCAAGAAATACTCCGAAATGGACAATCTTGTGAAAAACTCTGGTCGGGAGCGCGTGATCCTGTGTCGTTGCGACAGTCCGACCGCAATCAAATTCGGCCAATCGCTGGGGATTACCCTGTTCCAGGGTCGCTATATCGACAATATGATCGCCCGCCAGCGCCGGGCCAAACGCGCGGCCGCCGCCCAGAAACGCTGATCCTGACAATTCCTGTCACCTGACCGCTCTGTCCCGTGTTTCTCCTCTTGGCAGAACAGGAACAAAAGCGGTACAAATAGGCATGATCTATGCGCTTTGCCCCGATTGCCATCACAAATGGCGCTTCCACGCAGACCGTCCGCTTGCCAAAAGCGGCCAAGGGGCCTATGTACCCTGCCCGGTCTGTGGGGGAAAACGCGGGATTGCGCATGCGGAGTTGCCCGATCTTCTGATCGGCCATCTGGATTGCGATGCCTTTTATGCCTCTATCGAAAAGCGCGACCGGCCTGAACTGATTGATCAGCCCGTCATCATTGGCGGCGGACATCGCGGGGTTGTTTCCACCTGTTGTTATGTTGCACGCAAATTCGGCGTGCGATCCGCGATGCCCGCCTTCAAGGCGCGGGAATTATGTCCGAATGGCGTTTTCCTGAAACCCGACATGGCGAAATATCAACGCGAGGGATACCGGGTACGTGACATGATGCGTGCCATAACCCCGGACATTGAACCGCTTTCAATTGACGAGGCGTTTCTTGATCTGACCAACGCGCAAGAAGCGCATGGCAAAACAGCCGCCGAATGCCTGATCGAACTTCAGGCGCAAATCCGGCGCGATGTCGGCATCACGGTTTCCATCGGGCTTTCCTACAACAAGTTTCTGGCCAAGATCGCATCAGACCTCAATAAACCGTTCGGTTTTTCAATGATCGGCGCGGCAGAAGCCGTATCGTTCCTTGCCGATAAACCGGTACGCATGATGTGGGGCGTTGGACCGGCGATGGAGCGCAAGCTGCGCGACGATGGCATCACCACCATCGGACAGATGCAGGAACTTGATATACATGCCTTGCAGGGCCGTTACGGCAGCATTGGCAAACGGTTCTTCCATTTTTCTCGCGGGCAGGACAATCGCCGGGTCGAACAAAGCAGCGAACGTAAAAGCCTGTCATCGGAAACCACGTTTAACGAAGACATTTCCGACCTCGATGAACTGGTCGATATCGCCAAACGCCTGACGGCACGTGTTGCCAGTGACCTCGCACGCAAGGAAATCGCGGGCCATACCGTTGTCCTAAAACTGAAATCAGCCGATTTCAAAACGCGGACGCGCAACATGCGCCTGACCTACCCGACATTGCGCGAGGATCTGATCCTTGAAACCGCCCTGACGCTTTTGAAAAAGGAAGTTGATGGCACGCGTTATCGCCTGTTGGGTGTTGGCGTTGCCGATCTTTTTCCGGCTGATACAGCCGACCCTGCCGATCTGTTTGGCGAAGCCGAAGAAACCGCACCCGTCGAACTGACCGAGGATAACGGCGAAAGCACCCTGCCCCCGGCCCGCCTGATCCCGCAAATCCCGCGGCCGACGGCGGAACAATTGCGCGAAAGCCTGACACGGCGGTATCGCCTGCATAAAAAAACATCGCGCCAGCATCGTTTCGGGTTTTAGCGTTTCAGTTGCTTGATTGGCTAAAAACGAAAAATGCCCGTCATGAACCGAACGAGCATTGCAATCAGGATAATCTTTTTGGAAGAAGATGGCGTCCCCTAGGGGATTCGAACCCCTGTTGCCGCCGTGAAAGGGCAGTGTCCTAGGCCTCTAGACGAAGGGGACGCATATCGCGGTGCGATCTTATGTATGGTCTGCTTTGGTGGCGTCCCCTAGGGGATTCGAACCCCTGTTGCCGCCGTGAAAGGGCAGTGTCCTAGGCCTCTAGACGAAGGGGACACAGTCACCAAAATGCAGTCCGTGTTAACGAGTGGCGTCCCCTAGGGGATTCGAACCCCTGTTGCCGCCGTGAAAGGGCAGTGTCCTAGGCCTCTAGACGAAGGGGACGCAGCGCGTTAACGAGGCCGGTTTTTAGCGATTGGGTCGGGTAAGGTCAAGCGCGTTTTTCGCCGCTGTGACGTTTTTTTTAATCCCCCACCTTAAATAGGGCGATAACACGCCAAAAGCCGGGAAATCCAAGCATCCTGTTTAACCTCAAGGATCATAGCCCGATCCTTCAATATCCCTGTTCAACATATATGCGAACGCATACCCGCCACGACAACCGCAAAGACATCCGGCACAAAAACGCTTGAAATCAATTCGCCCGCTTGCGCGTTCCCATCCAGAAGGCCGTTCCGGCAATCGCAAGACAGATACCAAGGAAGGCAAACATGACACGATAACCTTCCGTTGCGCCCGGCTCAAACCGGCCAATGATCACACCGGCTATCCCCTGAAGGACAAACAGTCCGCCAAAGGTCGCCAGATTGACCGTGGTCAGGGCACGGCCAATCAGATGTTCGGGCACAGCCGCGCGCGATGCGGCATAGTTCAGCGTTGCACAGCTCCCCAGAAGCCCGTGCGCAACCATCAGGACCGCCGCCAGCCAAAGGGCCGTCGTCCCCAGCAGCGCCTGCAACAGGCACAGCACAGCCGCAATCAGAACGGCAAAGACGATCAGCGGATGCGCTGCCCCGCCCATCAGACGCGAAAGCTGCCCATACGCGGGCGGTCCGATGATCATGCCGATCGTCATCACCAGAAGGACGTTGCCGACATCCACCGCCCCGAGATGGAAAACATCATGCAGGTACGGCCCGCCCCAAAGCCCGCGCACCGTCAGGATCGCCGGATAGCTGAAAAAGGCGACACCGACCAGAAACCAGACCTGCCGGTTCTTCCAGACAGAAACCATGCCGCGCAAGGCCTCGGTCACGGTTTCGCCCTTGCGGGAATGGAAGCTGTGGTTTGGCGGGGCATCGCGCACCATGGTGAAGGTCAGGACGACTGAAAGTGCGCTGAGCACGGCGAGACCATAATAAACCTCGCGCCAGCCGCGCAGCTCGATCAGGGCCGCCAAGGGTGTTGCCGATGCCAGAACGCCCAGCAGGCTGAAGGCCACGATCAGCCCGGAGGTCGCAGCAAACTTTTCCGGCGCCACCCACCGCGATGCCAGTACAAGTGCCGCCATAAAGGCCGCTGAACAGCCAAGACCAATCACCGCCTGCCCGATCATCAACCCGGCCACACTATGCGCATTGGCAAAAATCAGCACACCGGCAACGGTGATGATCATCATCACCCCATTGGTCAAACGCGGACCGTACCGGTCCAGCATCACACCGACCGGAATTTGCATCAGGGCAAAGGCAAAATGGAAGCTGCCAGATATCAGGCCAAGTTCCTCGGGCGAGGTTGAAATTTCGATCCGAAGCGATTCCGCCAGCAATGCCTGCGCGGAACGGAAAAACTGGCTAAGCGAAAAAGCAAGCACCACGGGTGCCAGGATCCATAAAAAGGTTCCAAGCCCATACGACGGCTGCTTTGGTGTTTTTGTATGATCATTCATGATGCCAAATGGCATAATCCGATCACAAGATACCCGCAAGCCCCCGCAAGATATATCGGGGTGTATTGCCGTGATACGTTTCGTAAAATGGCGCAGAGGGGTTCAGTTCAAGTTCTGCCGCGGTCAACGTGTCATAAGGTTGATATCGCCATCCGAAAGCACTTCGGCCTCTTCGCTGGGGATTATCACGCCATATTTCCGGCCAATCTCGGCAAACGTGCCGTCGCCTCGCAATTCATCAAGCACCCTTTGCCACGGCGCAACAACGAAATCAGGCGTTTGCGGCGAGAATGCCAGATAAAGCTCGTAAGTTCCCAAGCCGATAACCGGCTCGATTTCCGAAGGATCGATTTCGAACTTGCGGCGCTGGTGTTCCATCACCAGATCGGATGCTTCCCAAAGGTCGATACGGTCACTTGCCAGAAGCTGCAACGCGTTTCCTGGCGTATAAAGGGATGCCAGGTTTTTGAAACCCTTTTCATGCAATATCCGTTCGGCGGCACCACCCGCCTGCACACCGATGGCGGCAACTTTGCGGGCATCTTCCAGCCCCCGGATATCAATATCGCTGTCGGTCATTTTATAAAGCCAGCCCCGGGTAACGATAATCGGCCCGACCCATTTATATTCCGGCTCGCGTTCCGCGGTTCGCACCATGGAAAAGACGGCCGTACCGGGCGTGTCATCCACAATTTGCAGGGCCCGCTTCCATGGCAGGATTTCAAATTTTCCGTCATGCCCCAGACGCCGGGCCATCTCCCTGACCACATCAGCCCCAGCACCGGTCAAACCGGTATCGGTGGTGTAATTAAAGGGGGCAAAATCTTCGGTATATATTCTGACGGACCGCGCAGCTTCCATCGCCGCCTCGGCCTGAGGGGCAGCAAACATTCCCCGCGACCAGAGCGCAACAATAACAAACACAACTATCACGACGACACGCCGCAAGATCGTGATGCTCCGCCGTTCCTTTGGTTGAAAGAATATACCTGCCCGTCGCATGTGTTTCCCTGTCAGCCATCAAATGCAAAAAAGCCGCAAAGAAGAAACTTGCAAGACCGAAAGAATACGTCGTCACATAACCTGTTTATTCAACATGATAGTCAGACATGTTGATTGCCAGTGACGTCGTACATATCTAGACTCGGAGGGAACCATCCATTTGGATATGAACATCCTTTCGCGTGACGCCATTCACATCACGCGCGAGCACGATTACGCCCCAAAATGGTAACAGTCTAAATTTAGAACATGTTGATGTAGTATGCTGTCATCAATTCTTTCGGCGCCCACTCTTCGCCGATCCCCAAGTCCGAACAACAAAACCGAGCCACTTGGTTAAAAAAGCCAGTTAAAGTTGAACATGAGCAAGATTTATAACGAAAAAATTCGATATTCAACTAAAAAATTTCGACAATCCGGTTTTTCGCGGAAAACGGGTAGCGACACTTCACAACCTGCAACATCCAGCGTGCAGCATGGATAGGCGGAATACCCAAGGTCCCCTGCCCGTACTTGATAGCGCGCTGGGGGATCGCATTCGCCAGGTCGTTGAACTGTTTGATCGAAAAAAGGATGCTGCCCGGATCGCGGGCATCATCCCCGAACAGTTAAACAGATGGTGCCAGGCACAATCCGAACCCCGTTTTGTCGGGATTGCACGCCTTGCCATTTCCAAAGGCATTCGCATGGAATGGATTGCAACAGGCGAAGGTCAAAGCACAGCCGGGGCGGAATTGCCTCCTGACGAGCTTGAAACAGCATCATCGCCAAGCTGTTCCGATCCGGTCGAACGCGAAGTACTTATGGCCATTATCAGCGGATTTCTGGCTGCCGAAGGCATCTCTAACAGTCCGCAAATCGCCCATGACATCATCACGGCCTATGACCAGATTGTTGGCGACCTCGAAAATAATCGAGATAACAGCAAAATGGCGACCGTCCTGTCTCAGGCCATCTCCATCATTCTTGGACGGCAGCAGCAACGTCTTGCAGGCGACACCAAGAATTGATTGGAGTGATGACCGGTTTAAGTGACCGTTTTCATCGGGCCTTTCATTGTCCCGGTGCAAGGCTTCCGGAAAAAGGTGTGGTCTGATCTGAGACCGCACCATATTGCGCCATGATTCTGGTAAACTGGCCACTCGCGACGACAGCATCCAGTGCAGATTGCCAGATTGTAACCACCCTTTGATCGGTATCACGGGAAAATGCCAGATAGAGGCCGCTTGAACCGAACGAATAAACCCGACGGATCAGACTGGAAGCGATACCGGTATCGGCAAGCTGGCGGTGCAATTCAATATCCGATGAAACCAGCAGATCAATTCGCCCCGCGGCAAGCATTTGCAACCCGACTTCCGGATTATGTAACGGTTCCAGATTGACCATGCCATACTGACGAAGGGCGATTTCGTCTGCCCCTCCGGCTTGCACACCAATCGCGGGCACATCGCGGATATCGTCAAGCGATCTCACCGGGTCGGGATGATCGGCAAATTCATAAATACCCGCCTCGATTTCGACAATCGGGCCGACCCATTGGTAAAGGTCTTCGCGCTGCGATGTCCGGGTCATGGAAAAGGCCGCAACATCCGGGTCAGCTTCAAGACGCAGTATTACCCGTTTCCAAGGCAGTGACTGGATCGGTTTGTGATAACCAAGGTGGGCCGCCATCGCACGGACAACCTCACCGCCAGCTCCCAGAATTTGGCCGTTTTCGGTATAATTGAAAGGTGGATACTCTTCGGTCAGAAGAGTAATGGAAAGTGCGTCGGCTATCGCACCGGGGGCCTTTAAATCATCATGATCGGCACGCGCTGTTTCCGGCAATACAGCCCAAAAAGGCACCAATATCAAAGCAGTCAGCCGCAGCTTTCCAAACACCAATCCGTAGAATGAAACACGGTGCAAAATTTCGCCGCCCTATCGCATGAAACCTATACCTTCGCACATATAATCATGCCAACGGATAATACAATGCAACGAAGATGATCAGCTAGCAGGCCTACTCCAAAACGGGTAATGCAACATCATCGATCATAAGCTGCACACCTTCGCGCCCCTGCCAGCTATCGCGCCGCAAATGTCCAAGGATATGCAGGGGACGCCCACCGTGCTTCAGAAGGGTCTGGCCCATATCATTATCAAGGCAACGGAATGCGATGGCCTTGAGCCGCCCCTTGCCGTTGCTTCCCGATAAAATACAGCGCACGTGATCAGCGCCCACCACGTCGGCCTTGACCACCCGGCATTCCGGGAAAACAAAGCGCGGTTCGGCATTGCCAGCGCCAAACGGGCCAAGTTTTTCTAGGGCCTCGATCAGATCAACCGTCGCGCCCATCGCGTGCAATCCGCCATCAACCGTCAT
Organism: Thalassospira lucentensis; assembly: GCF_032921865.1. Lineage (NCBI taxonomy): Bacteria > Pseudomonadati > Pseudomonadota > Alphaproteobacteria > Rhodospirillales > Thalassospiraceae > Thalassospira > Thalassospira lucentensis. The sequence goes on along the minus strand of NZ_CP136684.1, from coordinate 3,411,989 downwards.
GGTCGGGCGAATATCATTTTCAGCGATGATTCTGGCAAACCGGGTTTCAAGAAATTCCTCGAACGCATCGCGTTTTTCCGGATCAAGGGTGAAGCCTGCTGCCATACCATGCCCGCCACCATTGATCAGAAGACCCGCCTGACGTGCGGCAATGATCGCAGCCCCAAGGTCAATTCCACGCACCGAACGCGCCGATCCCTTGAACACGCCATCAACCATGCCCATCACAAGGGCGGGAACATGATAACGATCCTTCAAACGGCTTGCGACAATACCGATCACACCAGGATGCCAGTCCTCCCCACCGACCAGCACCATTGCACCGACCTTTGATTGGCTTTCAACCGCGCTGATCGCCTGATCAAGCACGATATCCTCGATCGCCTTGCGTTCACGGTTATATTCATCAAGCTTGCGCGCGATATCGAGCGCCTGCACCGGATCATCACCCGAAAGCAACGTCGTCCCAAGGAACGATTCCCCGACGCGCCCACCGGCATTCACCCGCGGCCCCAGCATGAAGCCAAGATGATAGGCACTCGGCGTTTCATTGACCCCGGCAATATCGGCCAATGCAGCCATACCGATATTGTGGCGATGGCGCATGATTTTGATGCCCTGTGTCACGAAAGCACGGTTGAGTCCGCGCAACGGCACCACATCACAGACAGTGCCAAGTGCCACAAGATCAAGCCAGTTGCGCAAATCTGGCGGACGGATGCCCGACTGTTCCAGCCAGCCGCGCGACCGCAATTCGCGCAGGATCGCAACCGACAGCAAAAAGGCAACACCTGCGGCACACAAATGCCCAAGGCCGCTTTCATCATCAAGGCGGTTCGGGTTCACGACCGCAACGGCGGGCGGTAATTCCGGCTCGGCAGCATGGTGATCAACGACAATGATCTCGATCCCGGCTTCCCTGGCATCGGTCAGCGGCGCATAGGCCGTCACCCCGCAATCGACCGTCAGGATCAGATTGGCCCCCCGGCGCTGCAAATCGAGCAAGGCCGGACTATTGGGGCCATATCCTTCCTTCTGTCGGTCCGGGATATGAACCACCACATCGCGCCCAAGGGCCGCGAACAGGCGCTTTAACAACGCAGTGCTGGTCGCACCATCAACATCATAATCACCAAATATCGCAATATTTTCACCCTTGATCACTGCATCGGCAATGCGCGATGCCGCCTTGTCCATGTCCTTTAAGGTCGATGGATCGGGCATCAGATCGCGCAGGGTCGGGTTCAGGAAACTTTCGGCATCATCCAGCCCGATATCGCGGGCGGCCATAACACGCCCGACGACTTCGGGAACGCCAAAACGCTGGGCAATGGTGATTGCCAGCCGGTCATCCAGATTGCGTTCACGCCACCATTTACCGGTAACGGATCGCTCTATCCCCAAAAATGTCTTTTCTTGCGCATGATCTGTCATGCCCAATGAAATAGCGTAATACAGGCCGCGCTTAAACCGGATAATTTACCTTGAGGCACAGCAGATCGAATTCCCCTTCCACGTCAGCCCCGCGTATTATCCCGGCACCAACGCAAAACATTTTCTGCATCCTCGGCCGGGGCATCAACCGGATAGAAAACTTTGCTGATACGCCCGTCATCAATGATCATGGTCAGGCGTTTAAACAACCGCATGTCATCAGCAACGAAATCCGGCATCGCCATCGATTCCTTGAACCGGTGATCGGCATCGGACAAAAGCGCAAATGGCAGGTGAAGCCGTTCGGCCGCTTCTTTCTGATAGTCGGTCGTCTGGCTGGAAAGCCCGAAAAGATGATCCACACCAACAGCCGACAGTTCCTTGGCATGATCACGGAACGAACAGGATTGCGGCGTGCATCCCTTGGCACCGGGGATTTCATCCCAGCCTGCGGGGGATGGTTTCTCAGGTTCGGCTGTGCGGGGATACGCATAAACTACCGTGCGCCCACTCAGGGTCGCAAGATCAACCGGCTGATCATTGGTTGCCGCCAACGCAAAAGAAGGCAGGATTTGCCCCGTCAGCCGTTCAACAATATGTGCATCACTTTCCGAACTCATTGATCATCCTCCCTGAAACAGGTTGCCGGACTTTATAGGTCGGACAATACCCAACCCTTCATATTCTGAAGATAGGCGTGATCAATCCGCGACAAAAGAAGCGGCGATTTCGCATTGTGAAAAACATGCGCCTGCCCGCAATCTCTTGCATACACGCCAAAGCTGTGCAGACTGCCGGGATAAACAAAAAACGGATACGCGCAATGGATCATAGAAAAGGATTGAGGATCGGACTGACCGTCCTTTCCATTCTGGGCGCACTGATGGCAGCCCCGCTTGTCATGTTTTCGCCGATGATATTCGATGCACCAGGATCGGACGAAAACAACCTGACCTGGTTTCTGTTTTTTGCCGTTCTGGCATTTCCGGTACTGTGCCTGATGGGCGGCATCCTGCCATGGATTTTAAAAAATCACCCAAAATCGCTTTGGCTTTACGGGCTCGGCGTGATCGGGTTTGTCCTGATCACGGTCGCCGTCATCCTGCTTGAAACCCAGTGCCAGGGCAGTTTCAGTTGCTAGAACGCAAGACTTGATCAAACAATGCCTTCATCGGCTGCAATCAATGCGAGACCGTGCGCAACCGACAGGAACGGCTGCCCGATTTCGATGCGTTCCTTGCCAAAACCCTCTTCAAACAGGCGACGCACGGCCGGGACATAAGAAGTACCACCGGTCATGAAAACGCGCGAAACCTCGTGTGGCTGAATGCCTGCCTGCTCAAGGCAAAGCTTTGCAGCCTTTTCAATATCGGCAATATCGGGCGCAATCGCGGCTTCAAAATCGGCACGTGTCAGGCGTTCCTCGATCTCGACCCCGGCATGATTGAATTGCAGGATCGTGCTTTCCGCACTTGAAAGCTCTGCCTTGGCTTTTGACACCGCCTGATACAGGTGGAACCCAAGTTCTTCTTCGATGATCGTTACCAGATCTTCGATATCGTCGGGCTGTTCGGCGGTCCGGATCAGGCTTCTGATTTCGTTGATCACCTTGGGCTGGCGCATCATCGACAGGTAATGCCAGCGCGAAAACGCGGTGTAATACTGGCGCGGCACCGGAAGTGCGGCCCCCATGGTGCGATATTCGCTGCCAAAGCCAAGACGCGGCCAGATGGCTTTCTGGATGATGCGGTAATCAAAACTGTCGCCCGCAATGCCAAGACCGGTATGCGAAAGCGCCTTTACCCCGCGAATGCCCATGCCCGGTGTAAAGCGGATAACCGAAAAGTCACTGGTACCACCGCCAAAGTCGGCGACCAGAACGGTTTCGGGCTTATCAAGCTGCCGACCGTAATAATAGCTCGCGGCCAAGGGTTCGAACACCATGGCCTCGACCTCGAACCCGGCCTGTTCGTAAGCCGCTCGCAGGCGCATTTCGGCATAATCGTTATCGGGATTTGTTCCGGCAAACGCAACCGGACGCCCGGAAATCACCCGATATCCAAGGCCCCCAAGGCTGTATTGCGCGTGATGATGTATCTGGGTCAGGAACGTCGCGATCAGGTCTTCGATCGTATAGACATTGCCGAAAATTTCGGTGCCTTCGAAATCCTTGGATGCCAGATAGGATTTGATCGACTGGATCAATCGGCAATCCTGACTTTCCTTCAGATATTCGGCCATGGCAAACGGCCCGGAACAGCTTTGCAGACTGATCGGCGCACCCGGTGCGGTCAGTTTCTGTTCTTCCCAGAAATACAGGATGGTTCGATAGGTATCAAAACTGTTCTGACCAACCTCGAACGTTGCCGATTGCACATTGCCGTTGCTATCGGCAACGGCCAGTACCGAGTTGGTCGTACCAAAATCAAGGGCGATAATCTCGGACATTTGTCGGCTCCGGCAAAGGCATTTCATTTTCAAGGGGGCGGAGGATGTAACCCGGACAGCCCCTGCCCGCAAGCAATAAACGAAAAAAGGGAGCGCAAAGGCACTCCCCCGTTTTCGCAATCCGCCAAAGCGGCTTATTTGTACCAGATTTTCCGGCTGAAATCGTAAATCGCGCGGACATAACGAACCGTGCCCGACTGCGAACGCATCACGATGCTTTCGGTTTCCGCACCATTGGCGAAACGGCGCACACCGCGCAGCATCGCCCCGTCGGTTACACCGGTTGCAGCAAACATGACATTGCCCTTGGCAAGTTCGGCCAGTTTGTATTTGCGGGTCAGGTCTTCGATGCCCCATTTCTTGGCGCGTGCGATTTCGTCATCATTGCGGAAAACAAGACGGCCCTGGAACTGGCCACCAATGCAACGAAGGGCAGCCGCCGCCAGAACACCTTCGGGCGCACCACCGGTCCCCATGTAAAGATCGATACCCGACGTTTTCTGCGAGGTTGCGATAACGCCGGCAACGTCACCATCGCCGATCAGCATGATGCGCGCACCGGCTTCGCGGGTTTTCGCAATGATTTCCTGATGGCGTGGACGGTCAAGAATGCAAACCACCAGATCGGAAACATCGCAGCCTTTTGCCAAGGCAAGGCTTTTCAGGTTTTCAGCCGGGCTGGCATCAAGGTCGACAACATCGTCGGGCAAACCACCGCCAACGGCGATTTTATCCATGTAGGTGTCCGGTGCGTTCAGGAACCCGCCCTTTTCCGCCATGGCGACAACGGCCAACGAGTTGGGACCACCGGTCGCACAAATGGTTGTGCCTTCAAGCGGATCAAGCGCGATGTCGATTTCGGGGCCTTCGCCCGAACCGACCTCTTCGCCGATGAACAGCATCGGTGCTTCGTCGCGTTCGCCTTCCCCGATCACGACAGTACCGCGAATGTCCATGCTGTTCAGGGCATTGCGCATTGCATCCACGGCGGCCTGATCGGCGGCCTTTTCATCACCGCGCCCCATAAGCCCGGAACAGGCAAGTGCCGCGGCCTCGGTAACACGAACGGTTTCAAGCGCGAGATTTCGATCCATAACTTCATCCTCGTCGTTAACGCGGGGTCTGGAGGCCCCGTCTCTTTGTTTCCCGGCGCGTCCCGTTTGGCCCGGGACTTATAATTACGCCTCGCGGTATTATACCTGCGAGGCGCATATGTCTTTTTTTTGTTTTGTTACGAAGTGAATCCTTCGATCCGCATCAGGACCGGTGGCTGCGAATTGCTTTCAAACGCCGAAATGTCGGAAAGCGCCCCGGACATCGCCGCTTCGCTGGTTTCGTGGGTCACGAAGACCACCGGCACAACACCACCCTCGGTCTCGGCCCGCCCGTGCTGGATCATGGACGCCATCGACACACCATGCTTGGCGAGGGTCGCGGTGACCTCGGCCATGACACCGGGGCGATCCCAGACCATTAGGCGCAGGTAATAAGGCCCGACATGCTTTTCGAGGGACGCGCGCACATTCTTTTTCAGGCGATCTGCCGGAACACCAAACACCGGTGCATTGCGCCCGGCAGCAATATCAACAAGGTCGGCAACCACGGCCGATGCCGTCGGGCGTTCCCCCGCCCCGCGTCCCTGCAGGACGACCGGGCCAACATAATCACCTTCAAGCACGACAGCGTTAAACACGCCTTCGACTTTTGATATCTGGGTGCTGCGATCCACAAGAACCGGCGATACGCGCTGTTCTATGCCTTCCGGAGTCTGCTTGGCAATCGCCAGCAACTTGATGCGATATCCAAGTTCCTCGGCCAGTTGGATATCAAGTGCTGAAACGCTGCGAATGCCTTCAACCGCAATCGCGTCAAAATCGACTTCGACCCCGAAGGCAAGGCTGGTCAGAATCGCAAGTTTGTGTGCGGCATCGATACCATCAACATCGAATGTCGGATCGGCTTCGGCATAGCCAAGCTTCTGGGCTTCGGCCAGAACATCGGCAAAATCACGCCCCTGTTCGCGCATGGTGGTCAGGATATAGTTACATGTTCCATTCAGGATGCCTGTCACGCGGGATATGACATTGCCTGCCAACCCTTCGCGAAGCGCCTTTATCACCGGGATACCGCCAGCAACGGCCGCTTCATAGGCGATGGTTACATTGTTTGCATCGGCAATGCGCGCCAGTTCGACGCCATGAAGGGCAATCAGAGCCTTGTTCGCGGTGACGACATGCTTGCCGTTTTCAAGGGCGGCCTTGCAGACGTCATAGGCAATGCCGTTCGAACCGCCGATGGTTTCAACAACCACATCGACATTCTTGTCGGTTGCAAGATCACGGGCATCTTCGTACCAGGTAATGCCTTCGGTCGAAAATCCACGGTCCCGAGTTCGATCGCGCGCCGATACTGCTGTGACAATCATCGGGGAACCGGAACGGTCCGCCAGATTGTCCCTGTGTTCGCTCAGCAGTTTAACGGTTCCGGCACCGACCGTACCAAGGCCTGCCACACCGATCTTTACGACGTTTTGCACGATAACTCCTCATGCCGTGGTTGGATTTGCGCATAGGTGACGGAGTCTTTTACAACATCCGGTGCGCACACAAAACTTCGCCCGGGACATGTCCCGGGCGAAACATAGAATGCTTTATCGAATATCAGACAGATTTCTTCAACAGTTCACGTGCAGATTCTGCATCGGGATATTTCTGGAAGAATGCCTTGATGTTGCGATTGGCCTGCCGGATGCGGTGCTTGTTTTCAACAAGGGCGATACGAACATGGCGATCGCCATACTCGCCAAAGCCAAGACCGGGGGCCACGGCGACACCTGCTTCCTGCAAAAGAAGCTTCGAGAAATCAAGTGACCCGAGTTCCTCGAACGCCTTGGGAATCGGCGCCCATGCAAACATGGTTGCCGCCGGGACCGGAATATTCCATCCGGCACTTTGCATCCCCTCGATAAAGATATCGCGACGGTCACGATACAGATTGCGGAATTCCTCGACACAATCCTGCGGGCCGTTAAGCGCCGCGGTCGCCGCCACCTGAATCGGGGTAAATGCACCGTAATCAAGATATGATTTGATCCGCGTCAGCGCATTGATAAGCTTCTTGTTACCGGTCGCAAACCCTATACGCCAGCCCGCCATCGAATAGGTCTTCGACAGTGAATAGAATTCAACGGCAATTTCCTTTGCCCCTTCGACCTGAAGGATCGACGGCGGCGGGTTGCCATCGAAATAGATTTCCGAATAGGCGATGTCCGACAGGATATAGATTTCCTGCGCGCGGCAGAAATCGACAACTTCCTTATAGAAGTCAAGATCAACCACCAGCGATGTCGGATTGGCCGGGAAGTTCAGCACAACGGCACTCGGTTTCGGGACCGAATGTTTCACGGCACGGTGGAGCTGCTCCATAAAGCTTTCGGCGTTGAATTCGCCCTGCTCGTCATGGCCAATCGGGATGTGACGCAATGCCGCACCGGCAATGATGAAACCGAACGCATGGATCGGATAGGACGGGTTGGGCACCAGAATGATGTCACCAGGGCTGGTGATGGCAGCGGCAAGGTTGGCAAGGCCTTCCTTGGAGCCCAACGTGACAACGGTTTCGGTCTCCGGATCGATATCCACCCCGAAACGACGGCCGTAATAGGCCGCAAGTGCCTTGCGCAGGCCGGGGATACCGCGCGACATCGAATAACCATGCGTGCGCGGGTTCTGGACCGTTTCAACCAGCTTGTCGACAATATGCTGTGGGGGGGCCGGGTCCGGATTGCCCATGCCGAAGTCAATAATGTCCTCTCCCGCTCGCCGCGCCGCCGCTTTCATCGCATTTACTTCAGCAAATACGTATGGCGGGAGGCGTTTTATGCGATGGAATTCCTGGGACATTATCCTACATCCTCGTCACTTCGCCGATTTTCGAATTTTCTGCGAAAACCGGATCGTCGAATTGAAAAAAATTGCACGCCACACGACAAAATGCGGGTGGCGCGCCGTACAATTCGAAGGATGTACCTTTTTTAGGATCAATAATCCATAAAGATTTCAACACGACGGTTTCCGGCCTCACCGGCAGGAACGCCTTCATAATAGCGCGGATCCGCCGATCCATCGGCCCCGACAAAGATCGCGTCAGGGTTAACACCGAGAGACACCAGTTCCGATACCACCGCCGATGCGCGCCGTTCCGAAACCTGACGGTTGATCGCCATGTGTTCTTCAAGGCTCATATTCGCGGTACGCATTGATGCATGACCGATAATCCGAAGGATCCCGCCCGTCTGACGCCATGCCTGGGCAACCTGGCTCAGGACATTGTTATCCGAGCCCGACAGGTTGGACGAACCGTGTCCGAACTGGATTTGCGCAACCTGGACTCCGTTGACGCTTGGCCCCAGCGTATCGACGGAACGAACGCCAAGACGTGCGGCCAGAACCTCATTCGCGGTTTCAGCATAAGGCATGGCAGAATCGGACAGATAAGGATTGCCGCCACCGCCAAGCTGGCTTTCATCGACAATCACCGACCCGTTATCGGAATAAACCGAATAATCGAATGCCTGCGCCCGTGCTGCTGGCCCCGAACCCGGGGTCGGTTCATTGGCAAACACGCCTTCACCCTCGGCGAGGCGCTTGTTGTACTGATCCATCACCGGATCGCCGGAAGAGACCGGGGCAGAACTGGCCGAAGACGCGGCATTACTGGCCTCCGCAGCAACAAGTGCAGCTTCTGCTTTGGCAATCGCAGCACGATCTTCATCGGTCATTTCGGAAGATGAGGGAGCAGCAGTTGCTTTTTCTTCCAGCACTTCCGGCTTTTCAGGTACGGGGGCCGGCGTCGGTACCGGTCCCGAAGTCGGCGCCTTGGCATTCCATTCATCCGCAATTTTCGAACCCGATTGCGCCGATGTTACGGCACTTCCCGTCGCCACCCCGGCGGCACCTGCTGCTGCCACGGTCTTGGTTTCAGCAGCCCTGGCTGTGGTTTCAGCCGATTTCTGCATGTCGGTTGCGGTTGACTGCGCTTCGGCAGCCTGTGCTTTTGGTTCTGCCATTGCACTGCTGCTAACCGCCGTCGTTGGTGCCGGGGTGATTTCCGGCTGATCGACATTTGCGGCACTTGGCGCCGGTTCAGGCTGAAGCGCGTTGACCGGCGGGGTGCTTTGACGGCGGCCCGACTGGGTATATTGCGCATTCGCCCGGTCCGCAGCAAGCCCGGCAACAAGCGCATCACGTTCCGCATCGCCGGTTACAACCGGCTTGGCGGGTGTATCGGCCAGGCGCGGGTAATCTTCATCTTCACCCGGAATCGGCTGATCCGATTTGGCAGCAGTTTCATCTTCGCCGTCAAAGGCATCACCAATCGATTTGCCCCACTCGACCGGGTTGATCGCATCAGGGACCGAAGAACAGGCGCCCAGCATCAGCACAACAGCAAGCGCCGATCCGGCATGCAGCAATGGCCGCAATTTGATTTTCGCGGACCCGTGCTCCGACCACCGCCATGTCGTCGATTTCAGAACGCCCATTTGATTTCGCTGCTCCAAACTATGTTTTGTGTGACGTTGCCGTTGAAGATTGCGACAAATCCGTCACCTTATAATTCTTGTATTACCCCTCATCAGCGGGCTAGGCTAAGACCATGATAAGCTTGGGATCAAGCAGAGTTTCAACCCGACACGCTGTTTGAGGGCATTGGATCATAAAACGGGAAAATGATTGCGATATCGCAAAGATCGAATTTCCTGCTTTATGTTCCTATGCTCAGGCGGCCGTATCATAAGGGAATGCGCCATGAACGATCAACAGGCCAAAGAAACCGAAATTCATCTTCCTGATCCCGAGGAACTGTCATCTGCTATGGCAGAAATAGCCGAGAGAAGTCAAAGACTTGTGTCTGATTTCCTTGCTAAACAGGCAGAAGATCCGGAAATTTCCGATCCTGATCCGCTCAATATCGGCTCGGCCTTTGTCGAACTGACCACCCATATGATGCAAAATCCGACCAAACTGGTCGAAGCACAAATGGATCTGTGGCAGCAATATTATATGCTCTGGCACAATACGACGATGCGCATGCTGGGGCAGGAATCGGAACCAGTCGCATCCCCGCAAAAGGGTGATCGCCGTTTCCGCGACGAGGCTTGGGAAAACAACGAATTGTTTGATTTCATCAAGCAATCCTATCTGCTGTCATCGCAATGGATGCAGAATGTCGTCCATAATGTTGACGGGCTGGATGACAAAACCGCCCAGAAGGTCGAGTTTTATACCCGGCAGTTTGCCGATGCGATTTCTCCGACCAACTTCATGATGACCAATCCGGAAGTTCTGCGCGCCACCATCGAAAGTGGCGGCGAAAACCTTCTTAAGGGGCTTAGCAACCTTCTGGACGATCTCGAACGAGGCAAGGGCAAGCTTCAGATCAAAATGACCGATCTGGATGCTTTCAAGATCGGCGAGAATGTCGCAACCACCGAAGGATCCGTGATCGGCCGAACGCCGTTGATGGAATTGCTGCAATACAAACCGGCAACAGACAAGGTCGCGAAGCGCCCGCTGATGATCGTGCCGCCATGGATCAACAAATATTACATTCTTGATCTGCGTCCGGAAAATTCCTTCATCAAGTGGGCTGTTGATCAGGGGCACACGGTGTTTGTCCTGTCCTGGGTCAATCCCGACAGCAAACTGGCCGAAGAAAGCTTTGAAGATTACGGGCGCGATGGTGTGCTGGCAGCACTTGACATGATCGAAAAGGCCACCGGCGAAAAAGAAGTCAATGCAATCGGCTATTGCCTTGGCGGCACGCTTCTATCAGCGATGCTGGCCTATATGGCCAAGGTTGGTGACGAACGGATCAAATCAGCAACCTTCTTTACCACCCTGACCGACTTTGAAAAACCGGGCGAACTTTCGGTCTTTGTCGATGACGAACAGATCGAAAGCCTTGAAAACCGGATGTCGAAAGAAGGCTATCTTGACGGTCGCGATATGGCGATGTCGTTTAACATGCTGCGCGCCAACGATCTGATCTGGTCGTTCGTGGTGAACAACTACATGCTGGGCAAGGACCCCTTCCCGTTCGACCTGCTGTACTGGAACTCCGATTCGACCCGGATGCCCAAAGCCATGCACAGTTTCTATCTGCGCAATATGTATAACAAGAACCTGCTGCGCGAACCCGGTGGCATTACAATTCTGGGTGAAAAGATCGACCTGCGCGATATCAAAATTCCGGTCTATTTCCTGTCCACCCGTGAAGATCACATCGCCCCGTGGCAGGCAACCTATGCCGGAACGCAACTGATGTCGGGTCAGGTGAAATTCGTCCTTTCGGCGTCGGGTCATATTGCCGGTGTGGTTAATCCACCCGCCGCCAAGAAATATTGCTACTGGACATACAACCGCAATCCCGCCAATCCCGACGACTGGATCGCCAAAGCCACCCAGCATGAAGGATCATGGTGGACCGACTGGCAGAACTGGATCAGCCGCCGTTCGGGTGGTCAGGTCGAAGCCCGCAAACCGGGCGATGGCAAGCTTAAGGTGCTTGGCCCGGCACCGGGTGAATATGTCAAAGTGCAGCTTTCCTGATTATCCGTCATAACTGGAATTTCCGGCCCGCCCGAGATGGCGGGCCGTTTCTTTGGCCCTAAGGACAATAGATATCATGCCTCAGAAAATCGGCTTCCTTGGCGCAGGACGCATGGCATCAGCAATGATTTCCCGCCTGCTGGAACAGGGTTATCCGGTCAAGGTCTGGAACCGCAGCCCGGAAAAGATCAAGCCACTCGTTGCCAAGGGTGCGACTGCCTGTAACACGCCAGCCGAAGCTGCAAATGATGTTGACGCCGTCATTTCCTTCATGGCCGACGATATCGCTGCCGAAGCCGTCTGGCTCGGCGAAAATGGTGCGCTTTGCGCAATCACACCGGGTGCCCTTGCCATCGAATGTTCCACCCTTTCACACGGCTTCGTCCTGGAACTCTCAAACAAGGTCATGACTGCAGGCCGCCTTTATATCGATGCGCCGGTTACTGCTGTTCCGGCACAGGTCGCTGCAGGCGAAACAATGTTTTTGATCGGTGCGGAAAAAGTCGCCCTTGAACAGGCTCGCCCGATCATGGAAGCCGTTGCGAACCGTATCGTGCATTTCGGCCCTGTCGGATCGGGTACGGTCTATAAGCTGATGAACAACCTTTTGGGCGCGGTCCATATTGCTGCCGCCGCCGAACTGGTCGCGGTCGCACAAAAGGCGGGGCTGGATGGCAATCTGGTTGCCGATGCATTTGCCAATGGTGCTGTCGCCAGCCGGGCCGGTGTCATGACAATTCCCGGTATGATCAGCGGCAACCATAACGAAGGCATTCATTTTACAACTGCGTTACGCGCCAAGGATGCCGGTTATGCCATGTGGCTTGCCGATGAACTTGGCCTTGACCTGCCAGTCGGCCGATCTGCGACCGAGATGTTTGATCGCGCAATCGAAGCCGGATTTGGCGACCTTGCACAAAGTGCGGTGCTGGAAACCATTCGCGGCAGGTAGGCCTATTTCTTCTTGGCCTTGGCAGCGGCTTCTTCCTGCTCGGCCAGAAGCGGCTCGTATCGAGCATCGGTTAGCGTTTTAAGAAACGCGACCAGCGCATCAATGCGCTTGGTATCAAGCGCATCTCCCTGCTCCAGCTCTTTAAGGGAAATGGTTTCGGGGACCTCGGGATCACCCCAGGGCTGTTTGGTTTCCGGGTTAAGTTGGGCCGATTTCGCGCGGCTGTTATATTTGTTGTAGAATTTGATCACGGTCCGCAGATCGGCAAACACGCCGTTATGCATATACGGCCCGGTCACCGCGACATTGCGAAGCCCGGGCGTTTTGTATTTGCCCTTATGCGCAACATCATCAATTGCCGGATTATCCAGAAGCCCGTTATCGGTAAAATCGGGGTCCTTGTTATTCTCGTTGCGTACCGCCACGTTCCGCGGCACACCGATATTGTGATATTCGTAATTGGTGAATGTCTCGCCCTCTGCCGTCGGCGACGTTTTTAGCTGATGGCACACATTGCAATTGGTAAATTGCTGCGAGAAGAAAAGCACACGCCCCAATTCTTCCTGCGGCGTCATTTTGTATTCCCCGCGCAGGAACCGGTCATATTTTAAATCAAATGGCGAAAACTGATCAGTACGCTCGAACGCGGCAATCGCGTCCGTCATCGCCGCATAAGCACGATCCGTATCATTCCAGACACCGTCACCAAACAGCGCCTTGAAGCTTTCAACATAATCATCATCTTCCTGAAGACGCGCGACAACGGTTGCCTTGTCGGGCATGCCCATTTCAACCGGATTTAACGGTGGCCCGCCAGCCTGCTCTGCCAGATCCCTTGCGCGTCCATCCCAGAACTGCCCGCCAACCGGCGTCCCGTCCTCCTTGAAATGGAAATCGGGTGCGAACTTGGCATAAGCCGCCATTGGTGCATTGCGATCGCCAAGCGAGCTGCCATCATCGCCAAGCGAAAAGGCGCCCTTGGCTATTTCCCCACGCGGATCGCGGAATGCGGTTGTCGGTTCATGACAACTTGCACAGGCCTGCGTCCTGTTTTTCGAAAGATTGGTATCGAAATAAAGCGCCTCCCCCAACGCTGCCTTATCGGCAAACGGGGAGGTATTGCTTGCCAGTTCGTTCAGCAAGACAGCAGGCGGTTTTTGCATCTGTGTCGGGATGCTATCGGCTGCCTGTGCAGCGCTATTAATGGCGCCAGTGCTGATACCAGCCATCAACATCGTGGCTGCGAACACACAACCAAGGCCAAGAAACCTGCGAACAGGAAAGCTGGAAACAGACGGTAAGACAGGCATATTCGATATCCGGCATTCAATATTGGCCGCATTATCGCGACCAATAATCACTTACAACATCCTAATTGCACCCTGCCTTGATAAAGGTCAATGGTACCAGCCGGATAATTCAGCTTAGATCGCAACCTTGGGACGGCGCCCCATCATCGGCAACAATTGTACTCCGATGATCGCCGCAAGGATCACCCCGCAACCGGCATATTCGGCGGGCGCCAGTCGTTCTCCAAGGAAGAATGCCCCGGCGATTGCGGCAAATACCGCCTCCGCACTCATGATGATTGCGGCATCTGCGGCCTCGGTATAATTCTGGGCAACCGCCTGCAGGGTAAAGGCGATCCCCGCCGACATGATCCCGGCATAAAGGATTTCAAACCCGGCATTGTAGATATCGGCAAAGCTGAAAGTCTCAAGCATGCCGCCCATCGCCATGCCGAAAATACCGGTAATGAAGAATTGCACCGTCGCGACCAGTGCCGGGGCGTTGGTGCGCGTCACCATTACACCAATCATCACCACCTGAACGGCCCAGAAAAGCGCACTTCCCATGACCCAGAAATCACCGGCCCCAAGCGCCGACAGGTTACCGCCACTCAGCAGATACGTGCCGAAAACACACATCACGCCCCCCGGCCAAACCGACCAGTGGGGCTTTGCCCGAAATACCATAAAAGCCAGAACCGGCACCAGCGGCACATAAAATGCCGTCAGAAAGGCCGCATTGGTGACGGTGGTATCCATGATGCCGATCTGCTGAAGGATGCTGGCCAGATACATCGAAACGCCGGTAAAGATCAGGCCAAGCTTGTTAGCCCTCGAAAGCGTGCGTCCTTCGCGCTTCATTCTGCGCACTTCACGAAGGGCAAACGGCAACACCACAAACGTCCCCAACAGGAACCGTACACCGGTAAAATATTGCGGGCCGATATTGTCCATGCTGGTTTGCTGGACAACAAAAGTCGTACCCCAAATAAGGGCAACAAAAACGATTACGGCATTCGCCTGCCAACGCGTCATTTCCCGGTTCCGTTTTCTGGTCGCCGGGCGTGGTGGCGCGCGGCAGGTTATATGTTTTTATGGATATCTGAATTGCTTGCTATCTTAGCATCCTGACACAGGCAAGAAGTTCCTTGGCGTTCGACAATCGCAGTTATCATTCAGATTTCAGGTCATCTGGAATTGTCACACGATATTCCTGCCCAAGATCGGCATAACGATCCGCGGAAACTTTGAAAAATTCGATTTCTTCCTGTGTCAGGTCACGCACCTTGCGCGCCGGAACACCGGCCCAAAGTTCCCCCGCCGGAATACGTTTGCCCGGTGCCAGAAGCGCCCCTGCTCCAAGCATCGCCCCCTGCTCGATCACGCACCCATCCATGACAGTGGCACTCATACCGACGAAACTTCTGTCTTCGAGCGTGCAGGCATGGATGACAGCAGAATGGCCGATGGTCACATCGTCCCCGATATAGGTGCCGAACTTGCCCTTGGCGACATGCACCATAGTCAGGTCCTGAATATTGGTGCGCGATCCGATGCGGATTTCATGGACGTCACCACGGATGACACAGCCAAACCAGATCCCGGTTTCCGCCCCGATTTCAACATCGCCGATGATTGTCGCATTCGGCGCGATAAAGGCCGTTTCATCAATGGTGGGGCGCACCCCGCGATAGGTCAGGATCATGGTCTGACGACCTTTCAATTGTGGGATCGGTTTTGACTGGCTCTGCACCTGCCCCTTACCGGGACAATAGCGGCATCTTGATTTGACAGTTTAAATTCTAACATGTGGATATGGAAACCCCGTTCTCATCCAAATCGTGATCATGCCAGCACATCGGAAATTTGACCTCCCAAAACGCCCCAGACAGCTTGTCGGCTTCATTCTGCTGGCTGCGATCATTATTGTATGTGGTGTCGCAATCTCCAGGGATGCCCGCGCGCAGTCAGAACCTCTTCGTCAGGGACAATTGCGTGCCGCTTTTTCGGTATGGGAACCGTTCGTGATTGATGACGCATCGGGACCACACGGGATCGATATGGCGATCCTGACCGAACTGTCGCACCGTATGAGCAAGATTCTCGTGCTTCAGCCTTGCCCATGGCGGCGGTGCCTTAAAATGCTTGAAGAAGGTGATATCGACGTTCTTTCAAGCTTTGCCTACACAGCCGAACGCGAAAAATTCGCGTTTTACATCAAGCCCGCCTATAGCCGTGTCAGCCCGGTATTTTATGTCCGACAGGGCAAGAACACCCAGATATCACAATATAACGACCTCAAAACGCTTGCAGTCGGCTCCGTGGTTGACTCGCGCTATTTCGAGCCATTCGACAGCGACACATCACTGAACAAATTCGAAGCCAGCAGCGAAATGCTACTGCTGCGCATGCTCGAGGCAAGCCGTGTCGATGTCATTGTCGGGTCCGATGCCAATGTCGATTTTGAAATCCGGCGCAACAACCTAGGAAATATCATCCGCAAGGCCGATTTCCGACCCGATCATCACAATGACATTCATATCGCAATATCGCGCAATTCCCCACTGATGAGCCAGAAAGACCAGATAGCGAAGATCATCACTGATCTTCGCGAAGAAGGCTTTATCGCCAGGGTGCATGCCCGGTATTGGCCCGCCAGTGACGATGCGAAATATCCGGACAACCGCAAACCGACGGAATAGCCGGACTCTTAAAATCTATCGGGCAAATCGCTTGGCCCCGGCAACGCAGGCAACCACGCCGACTGTCACCACGATCATCAGGCCACCCACCGGCTCGGCCAGAAGCAACCCTGCCAGCAGCAGACCAAAGAACGGCTGCAGCAATTGCAACTGTCCGACCGCCGCAATCCCGCCCAAGGCCAATCCGCGATACCAGAAGAAAAACCCGATCAGCATGCTGAACAGCGAGACATAACCAAGACCAAACCAAGCGGGAATGCCAACTCCGGCAAAGCTATCTGGCAAGGTCGCAACACAAAGCGCAAGCATCGGCACCAGCGAAATCACCAGCGCCCAGCAGATCACCTGCCATCCTCCAAGACGACGGGACAGTTTTGCACCCTCGGCATAACCGAGCCCGCAAACGATAACCGCCCCCAGCATGTAAAGATCACCGCGCAATGACCCGGCATTGCTTTCCATGGCAGCAAAGCCGGCGACAAGCGCACTGCCAAGAACCGAAAAAAGCCAGAACACGACCTTTGGCCGCTCACCACCACGCAGCACACCGAAAATCGCCGTCGCCAGCGGTAGCAAACCGATAAACACAATCGATCTGGCCGAGGTGATATGTTCAAGTGCAAGGGCGGTCAGCAACGGAAAGCCGACAACAACCCCGCCCGCCACCACCAGCAATGACATCCAGTCCGATGCCTGCGGCCGGGCGGTTCGCGACACCACAAGCAGTATGGCGGCCAGCAGACCGGCAATTGCCGCACGCGCAACGGTCAGAAACAGCGGATCAAAATCCATGACGGCAATCCGGGTGGCGGGTAACGACCCGCTGAAAATCAGGATACCGATCATCCCGCTGATCCAGCCACCACTTGTCCGTTGCACTGCAATTGCCATCAAAACCTCCGTCATATTCGAAGGTTCATCTATCGCTTGCCAGCCGCACATCGACCAGACACAATGAAGTACAATTCAAACAAACTGTACTGATTGCAGGAGTAATACAGTGGCACCTGACGGATCACCAAAACAGTCGGACAACGGAACACTTGTCGCCCGCGTCATGGCCGTAATCCGCGACCGGATTGGTGCACGCAATCTGCTTGCCGGGGATCGCCTGCCCTCGATCCGGGGGCTTGCGCGACAGATGAAGGTGTCAAACTCGACCGTGGTCGAAGCTTATGACCGGCTGGTGGCCGAAGGCATGATTGAGGCCCGCCGCGGATCTGGTTTTTATGTGTCAGGTCACACCGCACCGCTTTCGATTGCCCAAATCGGCCCGAAACTGGATCGGGCCATTGATCCGTTCTGGGTTTCGCGACAGTCGCTGGACGCCCGGCCGGATATGATCAAACCTGGTTGCGGCTGGCTTCCGGCGGACTGGATGCCTGAAACAGCCATTAGACGCGCGCTTCGCAATCTGTCACGCGCTGATGATGCCACGCTCGTCGATTACGGCACACCGCTTGGCCTGCCCGACCTGCGCCAACTCCTGTCGCGCCGAATGGGCACCTATGGCATCAATGCCGATCCCGGCCAGATTCTGTTGACCGAGTCCGGGACACAGGCAATCGATATGCTGTGCCGTTTCCTGATCGAACCGGGCGATACGGTGCTGATCGATGATCCGTGCTATTTCAATTTTCAGGCATTGCTGCGCGCGCATCGCGCCAACATTATCGGCGTGCCCTTTACCGCCAATGGCCCTGATATCGATGCCTTTGCCCGGATTGCCGCCGCGCACAAGCCCCGCCTCTACATTACCAATTCCGGACTGCACAACCCGACCGGCGCGTCACTGTCGCCGATGGTCGCCCATCGCGTTTTGAACATTGCCGAAGAACATGACCTGATCATCATCGAAGACGACATTTTTGCCGATTTCGAAAACACGCCTGCCCCAAGGCTGGCAGCTCTTGGCGGGCTTGACCGGGTTGTCCATATCGGAAGCTTTTCCAAAACGCTTTCGGCCTCGGTCCGGTGCGGCTATATCGCGGCAAGTCCCGACTGGATCGAAGGCCTGACGGACCTCAAGATCGCGACGGGATTTTCAAGCCCGAATTTTTCGGCCGAACTGATTTTCTCGGTCCTGAAGGACGGCACTTATCGCAAACATATGGACGCCCTGCGCGACCGGCTGACCCGCGCCATGTCCGCCACCGAAACCCGTCTTGGCGCGCTTGGCATCACACCGACGATCAGACCCGATGCCGGGATTTTCCTGTGGTGTCGCCTACCCGACCCCATCGATGCCGCAACACTTGCCCGCAATGCGCTGTCCGAAGGGGTGGTTCTGGCACCCGGCAATGTTTTCAGCATCTCGCAATCGGCCGGAAACCTGATGCGATTTAACATCGCACAATGCGAAGACGACCATGTTTTCACCGTTCTTGAACGGGCGATCTCACACGCATGATGCGACCACGAAAAAGGGGCGCATCCAGACCGGACACGCCCCTTTTGACAGGATGCTGTTGCGCGATTACGGGAACAGTGGCTCGATCTCAAGCCCCATGGTTTCCGGCAGGCCCAGCATGACATTCATGTTCTGAACCGCCTGCCCCGATGCGCCTTTAACCAGGTTATCCTCGACCGCAACAATGATCACACGGCCCGGCACGCGATCCTTGACCACGCCAATCAGCACATAATTCGACCCACGCACATGACGCGTTTGCGGCGTCACCTCGAACGGCAGAACACGCACGAACGGCTCGTCGGCATAACGTTTTTCAAGGGCGGCCTGAATGTCATCGGCCGTGGTGCCATCGGTCATTTTGACATAGATGCTTTCAAGGATGCCGCGGCTCATCGGCATCAGGTGCGGTGAAAAATTCACCACAACATCCTGTCCGGCGGCCCAGGCAAGGCCCTGCTCGATCTCGGGTGCATGGCGATGCCCGCCGGTGCCATAGGCGTGAATGCCTTCGGTGACTTCGGCATACAAAATGCCTTCTTTCGGCGAACGGCCTGCACCGGTCACACCGGATTTCGCATCAATGATGATGTCATCCGCATGCACCAGCTTCTGTTCCAGAAGCGGCGTCAGCGAAAGCTGCACCGGGGTTGGATAACATCCCGGATTGGCAACAACGCGCGCCTTTTTGATCTTTTCACGGTGCAGTTCGGTCAGGCCATAAACGACCTCTTTCTGCAAATCCTGCGCGGCATGCTCCGCCCCGTACCACTCCTTGTAGGTCGCGGCATCGAACAAACGGAAATCCGCCGACAGATCGACAACTTTGACATGGTCCGGCAGACCGGCAATCACTTCCTGCGTCGTGCCATGCGGCAGCGCGCAGAAAATCACATCGACCATCGACCAGTCCGCATCCTCGATCCGGATCATGGTCGGTAATTTCAGATGGGCAAGATGCGGGAAAACCTCCCCGAACGGACGTCCGGCGCGTCGGTCTGCGGTCAGCAGGGTGATTTCGGCAGCGGCATGGTGCGCAAGAATACGAACCAGTTCCGCCCCGGTATATCCGCTGGCACCGAGAATTCCGACTTTGACCTTAACGTCGCTCATTTCAAATCTTGCTCCTATAGGCTCACCCTGACCTTCATGGTCACCGGGCGCGGTTAACGGGCGGATGTTGGCAAACAAGCCCCGCAGATGCAAGCCTTTAGGCGGCTTTTCCCCTGCATCCCCGGATCGGGACCCATGCAGTGATGACATGCCATCACATCGGCCCCGCGCAATTGCGCCTACGATCACGGTCGTCGCGACTTGCGCACATTGGCCGGACAGGCGCGCTTATCCTCGGGCAGCACGGTATAGAACCGCTCGATTTTCTCAAAACCCGTCGGGGCTGCCACTGGGTAGTCCGAAATATAACGATGATCCGAAAGACCGAAATCGCTGGCCTTTAATCCGGATCGTTGCTGCCAGATCCGGCGATGGGTATCCGATAACGTGATTTCGGGATCATCAATCAGGAAAATCGCATCGCGGGCGATCCGGTCGTTATATTTATGCTGGGACGGCAACCATGCCGCAAGCTGACGGCGCAATTCACCGGGGCTTGGCACATTGCGCGTCCGGCTGGCGAAATTGACCATCTTTGCCGACAGGTCGGAAACATTGCCGGGCGGAGCCATGCCATGGGTCGCCATATCGATGAAATAGGCCAGATCAATCTCGGTCGGATCACGGCCAATAACGGGTTTCAGGGCGGCATAAATTTTGAAAAAACGGGCGATTTTTCCGCCGTCGGCATTGGCAGCATCATAAACCCGGCGATAGGCACGCTGTACTTCAGGCAATGCGCCATATTGTGCAAACCGGGTGGTGAAATCGGCCCGGCGTTTTGGATCAATCCAGATCGCACACAGGATATCAAATGCACTTTGATTATTGCCCAGCGCCAGACGATGCATCGCATCGGTATGCGGCCCAAAGACGGCATTAAGCAGGCCGGGACTGGCACGTTCGGCGGCAAAGATGATCTGCTGGATTTCCGCCCCGGCCCCGGCGGTTGCCCCACGCGGCCCCCAAGTCAGATAGGCATTGGGATCATTGGTGTAACACCACGGATCGCCTTCCAGATACCGCTTGCCGCTCCGCGGGTTGCGCGACTGGCAGAAATTGAACTGAATCGCGTCATAATCCGTGCCCTCAAGCGCAAAGGTCAGATGATTGGCCCGCGTGATCGCGTCGGGAAAGGGCTGCTCTGCTGGCATCAACAGTTTCCACAAACCGACCGTGATCGCGCCGGGGTTCCCGGCCCCGATGGCCGCTTTAACACTTGGATCAAGACAGGGCTGCAAATCCATGATCGCACGACGTGTCTTGGTCCCGACAATACCATCCGTCGCCCCATAGGCAGACGTACTACCACGCTTGCAACTTGCCGCAGCAACAAACAACCGGCTCTGAAAATCGGCAATCGCACCGTATTTCCCCAAAACCAGCGGCCGGTCTTCGAAACGGTATAAAACCTGGGACAAATCCTGGGCTGTCGCCTGCCCCGGGCTTGCCAACACCCAGAATATCAAGCTGCGACAGAGGTTACGCACCCATTTGTGTGAAAATGATTGATACAGTTTGCCACAAATATTCTGGCGATAGCAAAACACGACGAACTCGCACCTTAAAACGAAAAACCGCAGTTTGCTGTCAGACTACAGGATCTTTCGGGTAAAGCTTGTTTGCGGATATTTCAGAATGCTCTCGAAAGCCTTCTTGCCCTGTTCGTTCAGGCGGGCTTGATCCTTTACAAGATCGCAAACCGTATCCACCAACTGGCTATAGGGCACACCAACCACACCATCCCTGAACCGCTGATCGACAACGGTTTCGTCATTGATTTCAGCGACCACAGGCTTTGCATTGGTCAGCAGATAGAACACCCGGACAATTTCAAAAATCTGGCTTTCATAGAAATGGTGATTAAGGATGACTTTGGATCGCGCGACCCATTTGTCACGTTCTGTACCATAAACGCCAGCCAGTACCTTGAGTTTGATGCCCCGATCAACCAGTTCCTGCAGAACCACCTTGCGCCGCTCGTTGATCGATCCGTAAAACAGAACGTCAACGTCCTGCTCGACATCCTCGGGAATACGCTTCAGCTCCGGCTGGTAGCCAATGTTCAGCAGCTTGACGTTTTCAACGCCCATATCGCGAATGACGTCGATATTGGCCGGACTGTAATCCCAAAGCCCGATACCGGACTCAAACCAGACACCAAGACGGTCGCGCCAGGCAGTGTAAACTCCACCAAGCTGCTCGGTATTCAGAATAATGGTGTTGGCAGGAATATTACCCTGCACTTTCGGATCAAGCAGATGCGCCCCGATGATGACATTTATCCCATCCGAGCCAAGCTGATTTTTACGAATCACTGCCTGGCGGCCAAGATCACGCAGTGAGTACATCAAAAGCTCTGCCAGTTCGAGAAATGCCAGAGAATGGATGTAGCCCTGTGGCTGTATGATGCAGATATTGCAGGCCTGCTTTATATTCATATTAAAAAAAAATCATTTCTAAAATTTTGGACATTTATAATTGCCAAATCAGCCAAATGACTAATGCACAAAACCGTATTCAAAGTTTAACTTCAAACTTGTGATGAACAATACTTCCCCCTCCAAATCCCTCCTTGAAGGAAGCAAGCTGTTCATTCAGATACTTACCATCATTTTCCGTGGATATCCCGAAATCGAAATATCGTTTTCCAGCATTCCGATAATGATCAATCACTTCAAAAAATAAAAGATCCAGCGCTCCTTGTCTCATCCCTTCGGGTGTTGCTGAGATATATTGCGCATGCGCGACCTGTTCCGTCTCAAATATAACGGTTCCACCTTGAACAAATCCTAAGGAATCCTGAACGGCAAACAGCCTGATTTGATCAGGAAAACGGGATTTTAATAATCTGATTTCGTCAAGCGTATGTACCGGAGCGCAATCATATTTCTCCTGCAAACGCGCCTTAAGCACTTCCCAGAACGCGTCAATGGTCTCGCTTTGCACGATACTATAGCCAGACTTCAGGGCCTTTTTCATACCGCGAACACGCAAGTTGGAGGGCTTAGCCAATATTTGCAAATCTATCGCTGTTGAAACCTCCACCATACAGTGCGCTTCGCCAGATGCATTAAGCACGTAAATTTCGCCTTCAGCCAAGGCGTTCCGATAAATCCAGGGCACCGGTTTAACAAATGCATGCGTGAACCCTGCTTCACGCAGCATCCTCCACAACGCACCATATATCTTGCTGATAACAGCTATTCTGTTGAATTTAGGTAACAGCAAAAGCCCGCCAAAGGTCAAGCCACCATGACTAACCCATTTACGGTCACTTCTGGTACCGCCAATCACCCCGATAACCTGATCGTTTTGCGTAATGACAAACGACGCGGCAACGAATCTGTCGACATGATATTCCATATATGCGCGATTAAACATGAAATGGTTGTTGTCGGCCTGATCAACAATCAGATTCCATTCCTGCTCACGACTGTGATCGTAGGGGTGTAACTCAAACATCCTCTACCTTGCAAAACTTGCGCGCGGATATTTTTGCAATATCTGTTTTCTTCGTTGAATAAAGTGAATTGTCGGGAGTATTTTTGGAAATTATTGCTCCCATTCCAATCAGGTTATCACGACCGATTTCCACACAATCGGCAATTGATGCATTCACACCAACAAATGAATTCTCACCGATCCTGCAATGGCCAGATATAACGACATGGGACGTCACAAAACAGTTATCTTCGATAACCGACGCATGACCAATATGATTTCCCGCCCACAAAGTCACATTACTGCCAATCTTGGCGAACGGCTGAATAGTATTATCTTCTTGAATAAAAACGTGCTCTCCCAAAACAACATTCGGCCAGACAAACGCACGGGAGCTCACATAGGAAGCAAGACTATATCCCATAGCCTTCACAGCAGAAACCTTCTCAGCTCTGAAACGATTTAGATACTGCGAACCAACAGCAACAAACACGTCGTACTGGTCCGCTGGATAAAGCCCCAGCAGTTTGTCAAACGGAACAATCGGTTTGTTGAAATGCTCGGCCCGTTCCGGTACGAAGTCCTTATCAACTGTAAATGCCACAACATCATACTCGGAATCATGCGTGAAATACTCGTAAGCGCATTCGGCAATATTGGACAGACCAAAAATAATGAGCTTGGATCCCATCGCTACCTCCGTTGGATTATTATGTCGTCGCGGCGATTAAACATTGGAAGCGTTCTGGGCTGCGGAACCACATAAGCATCGTTTCCGTTTGCATGAGCCCGGGCCACAATGGCGAAAAGCACGGCGTCATCGATGGCGTTGCGATGAACTTCATAATGATCGACTGCCGGAGGCTCATCCGTCTTCATGAATTCCTTGTGAAAAGCAATCCCCGCTTCACTTGTAAAGAAACGACGCCGCTTCGACAAATTCGGAATATCGCCAATTAAGGCTGTACCTCCAGGCTTAAGCGCAAGGCATACAGCATCAACAAAGTCAAAAACACTTCCATCGACAATGATGTAGTGCAGTACACTGTAACATAATAACAGATCATACCCACCCGACGTAACTTCAAGAGCATTCTCCAAAACGTCGGGAAATTTGCCTGGCAATTTTGTAAAGAGGACATCACTCTTGATCAGCGAGAGCATTTCCGGTGAATCGTTTGCTGTAATTGCGATATTGTGCGCTTGCGCACGGGCAAACAATGCGGATGTCATCGGGCTTGCTCCGCATCCAATATCAAGCAACGATGAGTCTTTGCGAAATGCGAATTCCAGCTTGAGTGCTATATCATCAAGAATCGCGTCCTCGTATCCCGAACGATAGTGCTCGGGAAACCCGATACGCTCTCTTTCAGAAAGGCCACGATCTTTTGCCAGATCACGGAACCGCTCATAATTGAGCTCAGCTTTGGTCAGATCGATTTTTCCCATTTTCCCTCGTGGTCAGAACACAGAAAAAGGTCAGATTTCATCATGCCCTTACTATATCAGTGAAGCAGCCAGCATCGATATCCCACCCTAATCAGACCAAATGGCCAGCCTCAACCCCTCCCGACCAAAATCGTTTCCATTGTAAAACATAAGCTTGCGGTTTTCCTGCTGAATAATATTGGGAAAGCTGACGCTGGTTTGGCCATCACAGGTCATTTTCGCGCAGAATGCCATTCCGCTTCGAGAAAGGGATGACCACACTATTCCATCCAGCGATGTCGCATACATGATATCGGTATAATTTCCATCCCAGTTTCTTACGGAAAACAATCCCTCAAATTCATGCTTTTCATTTAACCAGATTGCGCTCCGCCCATATCCGAGAATTTCATTCGGCTTATGTGAAAACACATTGGTCTGTGCCTCAGGCCACAGCAAGCCATCTTCCGAATGCAGATATTCAAGATCATAAACTGGTAATACCTTCCCCATATGAGAAGTGCTGCCTTTTTGAGTAGCAAGCCAACAATGATAGCCATCTGGTAACTTTAAAATACAACCACCAGTCCGAACATTCTCTTCAACTTGTCGCGTAGCTATCACTGGCGAAACGCCATATCTTTTAAAGTACGACTTCACCGGGTCGCCAAGCAGTAATCCCGTCTGGAGCCGATACCGCACAAGGGGGTCAGGTACAACCTCCCAGCCAGCATAATACAATCGCATTGTATCCTGTTCTCGGACAATGCCAAGCGGCGTCACGCCATTGGCATCGAAACAACCCTCAGGAGCATCCTCAATCACCGGACTTTTACTATAACCCCGTATCTGCCGGGGATCATGCCTGCAGACATCAACATACCCCAAACGCCCATGGTTTTTGCCACTGAGGAAGGCCACAAAGACCCGGATAGTCTCATCAAGTTCTATGGCTGTCGGAACGTAAGCGTGTGATTTTGCCCAGCGTTCAAGATTATTGACCGGGAAAATCACTCCATAATCTGTCCAGCTCAAATCCCGTGCCCCCAACTCACCGTTAACAACCACAACACCAAGCACCACTTGAGATTTTCAGTATATATGCCGATAGGTTTGGCAATCAAATCCCCCCTTGTACCAAATGACCAATCAATGTCTGAAATTTTTCATTACCAAGGGTATCTGTAGCATCGGCAATAAAATCATCCTATGTGTAGAAAAGATTACTTCATCGTAAATATTCTCGGCATCAACCTTGATCAGACATTCGCACGCAAAAATTTAGCAAATTTGCTAGATTAATATGTCATGCTGAAAGTAAATTTTTGGCGCATCCCAACGCAAATAATGGAGCGTACCACGATGTCAAATTCACCTCCGGTATTAACTCACGGCGTTTCGGTGCGCTCCGAAGCGAATGAACAAGTTGGCTACCTTGCCGAGGAAATCAAACGCAAGGGCTATGCCATAATACCTAATGTATTTTCCGCTACTGAAATGAAACAGGCGCGTGAATATCTGTATACCATTTATGAAAAACAAGTATCTGAAGTTGGCGGATTAGACGTTCTAAAAAAAATAAATGATGCCAATATTGTACGCTCACCTTTAGTTTACAACGATATATTCGTATCGATAGCTGCTAACAAGGATGTTCTTAAGGTTGTCAGAAAAATTCTTGGAAATAATGTAAGCTTGTCATCTCAGGTAGGAATACTTAACCGCCCCAAGTTCCAGAACTATCAAGAAGCGTGGCACAGAGAGCTTCAATACCAGCATTTCACTTCATCAAAACCACTTGCAATACAATCATTGGTAGCAATTGATGATTTCACTCCAGAAAACGGGGGGACATTTTTTTTAGCCGGCTCTCATCTGTTTGACGAATTCCCAAGTGACCAATACGTTCGTCGAAACGAAATCCAAGTCTCTGCATCCGCAGGCAGTACAATTCTTTTTGACTCGATGGTCTATCATCGTGGAGCGGCAAACAGAACACAAACAGATCGGGTTGCTATCAACAATCTGTATACACTGCCCATTATCCACCAGCAGGTGGACTTGGCACGAATGTTAAATGGTCGTTTTTCAACGGACCCTACACATCGACAGTTATTCGGTTATGAATGGAACCCCGCTGAAAACATCAAAAGCTGGAGAATGCAACGAGTTGAACGGGCAAAAAAGCAATGACAAACAATACCGAACAAAATAAAATTGACAGCTTATTTTGCAAAAAAAAACTTGATGCAGAGGCAGCTCGGATAAGCGCAATAAAAGAGCAGATCAAGACAGGAGTTTTTCTACTCGGGGCGGGAAACACCGGAAAATACATCGCCACAGAAAATAACGGGGTAGATTTTCCTAAAATCATTGGTTTTATCGACGACACTCCGGGGAAGGCTGGCACCAAGGTAGAAAATATTCCCGTTTTCACGCGTGAAGTGGCCCTTGACACTTATGGTGCCAATGTTCCCGTCGTAGTCTGCATTTTCAAAGCTGGATGCTTTTTCAATAACATAAAAGAAAGTGTCATTTCTTCAGGATTTGCCAATGTACTTTCTTTGCCAGATTATATTCGGGCAACCGACCATCTGATCCCCTTCTATTACTTCTCCAAAACGTCCGTACTGAAACAGCATCAGCAAGAAATAACATCGCTTTACGAAAGTTTGGCCGACGAAAAATCACAAGCAGTCTTAAAACGATGGCTACATTTTCGCCTGTATCATGACTACAACAACATGGATCACTATGATCCAGACATATATTTTCCTGATTTTCTACCCGGGCAAAGCCAAGAACATTTTTGCATGGCGGATTGTGGCGCATACGATGGCGATTCAATTGCGCGGCTACTGGAGTGGCGCACTAGCTCACCAACCCATGCAATTGCCTTTGAGCCAGACAAGAGTAACATCTCACGCCTAAAAACACGGCTAAGAGCAAACTGCAAGAATGGAACACTTAAGCTGAAGCTTATTGCAGCTGCTGTTGGCGAAAAATCTGGTTTTGTAAACTTCATGGAAACCAACGATGAGAGCGCCCATGTAGTATCTGAAGGTGGGCGGAGAGTTCCCGTTATATCTGTAGAAGAAGGATGCAACAATATGATGCCTGACTACGTCAAATACGACGTAGAGGGTTACGAGAAACAGGCGTTAGAAGGAACAAAAAACCTCATATCCGGTCATGCCCCGGCACTGGCCATTAGCATCTACCATCGCCCTGAGGATTTATGGGAACTTCCGGAAACCATTCTGACTTGGGCACCAAAATATAAACTGTATCTTCGAAGTCACGCAGAGGAAGGCATGGATACCGTCCTATATGCGATAAGAACATGAAATAGATTCACCTTCCTGTGAAGATAGGCTTGAGCTCAGAGAAGCATATAGAAGATCTTTAACCTATTCTTCTATATGGTAGATAGTGCTAAGGTTCTTTTCTAGAATAGATTTTCCATCTTAGAGAGATCGTGCTTATGTCGGTTACTGAGTGTAAAATGGTGGACTTGCCTAAAGTTTCCAATGCTCAGGGAAATTTGACCTTTATTGAAGGTAAGAACCACGTTCCCTTCGATATTCAGCGTGTATATTATTTATATGATGTTCCAGGCGGTGCTATTCGGGGCGGACACGCTCATAAGAATTTGCACCAAATGATCATAGCGATGTCGGGCAGCTTTGACATCACGCTCGACGACGGAAGAAACAAGAAGAAATTTCACCTTAACCGATCTTATAGCGGTCTCTACATCTGCCCAATGATATGGCGCGAGCTGGACAACTTTTCTTCTGGATCTGTATGCATGGTTTTGGCCTCAAGTATTTACCGTGAAGAAGACTATCACCGTAACTATTCAGAGTTTATGCGTGCGCTGGAGGGATAGATGAGCATCCCATTTCTAGATCCTCGACAAAGCTATATTGAAATCAAAGAAGAGCTGGACGACGCATATCAACGAGTAATGCAGTCTGGTACTTATATTTTAGGCGAAGTAGTTGAAAGTTTTGAAACTGATTTTGCTATCTATTGTGAAGCAAATTTCGCTGTCGGCGTCGCAAATGGTCTCGATGCACTGACGTTAAGTCTTCGCGCTCTAGATATCGGCGCAGATGACGAGGTTATTGTTCCTTCTCACACTTTTATTGCCACTTGGCTTGCTGTTTCTCAATCTGGTGCGACTCCAATAGCAGTAGAGCCTGACGAACACACTTTCAACATAGACCCTGCACTTATAGAAGGAAAAATCACGAGCCGCACTAAAGCGATTATTGCGGTTCATTTATACGGGCAACCCGCTGATCTTGAAGCAATTCAGAGTATCGCGAAACGCCATAATTTATACCTTATAGAAGATGCGGCCCAAGCACACGGGGCGCGCTACAAAGGTAAACGCATCGGTGCACGAGGGGATGTCGTTTGCTGGAGCTTCTACCCCGGTAAAAACCTTGGTGCCTATGGCGATGGTGGAGCCGTCACCACCAACAATAGATCCATAGCTAATAAAATACGAACCTTGCGTAACTATGGATCTCAAGAAAAGTATCATAACGAGTTGATGGGGTATAACAGTCGTCTCGATCCACTTCAGGCTTCAATGCTTCAGGTAAAACTTCGACATCTCGACAGATGGAACATGCATCGTTGTACAATTGCTCATCATTATTTTGAGGCACTTAAAGACGCAGATTTAATGCTTCCCTTCACACCCAATTGGGCCCAACCTGTTTGGCATCTGTTTGTTATACGCCACCCACGACGAAATGAATTAAAAGAGTTACTGACGCGCAATGGAATCGGATGCCTTATCCACTATCCCATCCCTCCGCATAAACAGATTGCATATTTAGCGACCGGGCAAATTTTTGATCCGCTTCCTCTCGCTGAGAAATTTGCAACTGAGGTGCTAAGTTTACCCATTGGCCCCCACATTAGCCACAGTGATGCAGAAGCCGTTACCGAGTGTGTATTGAAGCTCAACTAATCAATTCTCTCAGAAGGTTGTAGCACTCCAGACCATTTCATCACTTCGCCACTTTAGGCAGAGACAAAAACAAGCTACCAAGGAAATCTAACTAATGCGTGGCGAACAAAAAAAGCAGATAGTCCAACAAATCGATGTTGCTCTGTTACGTGCTATTGAATCTGCTCGAGACGCAAACAAACTGTTTGAACTTGCAGAACATTACGGAAAGTTTCACTGGCTGAACACGACCGAAAGGTGGGCATGCCCAGAGGTAGAAAATCATATTTTTCGACTAATTGAACCTCGCCTACCTGCCTTGCGGGCATCGCAAAACAGAACAATGGTTTCTCATGTAATTTCTGAAGGTTACGATGTAGGTGGACACACGCCCCTTTGCATCAACCTTATGAAAGAACATAAAAAACGTGGAACGGGTGTTCAGTTCGTTATTACACGCGGTGTCACCAAAAAAGTTCTGATGGAAGTTCAGAACACACAAATACCTATACTTGCCCATAAATCCACTGGTGTCGCCAAACTATTATTCCTCACCGAAGTCTTTCTAAAAAGTAAATCAGTTGTTCTTTACATAAATCCAGACGATATTATTGCCTGCCTTGCAGCCAAAATTGCAGAACGCGAAGGTGTTCAATGCCACTTCGTTAACCATGCCGACTTGCATTTTAGCTACGGCCCGTCACAATGCTCAACTGTTCTGGAAATAACTTGGGCGAGTTGGCTTACCACTCAAAAATATCGATCACCAAAAGGCCAATCATTTCTAGGAATCCCCAGCGGAGACTTTTCCCCAACTGAAATCAAGGATGCAGCCTCTGCAAATAACTTGCCTCCGTACTTCATCTCCGTTGGAGGACCACACAAATATCAACTTGACCAAACAGATGTATTTTTAAAGTTTGTTGAATTTCTTTGCGGAAAAATGCAACAAAAGCTTCTGTTAGTTGGCCCCAGCAACCAGCAGGCATTTTCGAAACTATCTACGACTGCGAAATCAAATCTGGAACTCTGCGGAATAGTCGATCGAGATAAAACACTCATTCTGATGGCTGGCGCGAAAGCATATTTGGACAGCTTCCCAGAAGGCGGCGGAACCTCTGTTACCAATGCAATGAAACTAGGAATGCCCATTTTTGGTGCAAAATCCAAAGTTGGCATGTTTGGAGATGAATACGCCTCAGATAGCCTGGAAGATTTATACTGCGCGATAGAAAACTTCCTTCTAAACGGACCTGACCCAGAAAAAATCAGGACCCGTGCAACATTTATAGATGAACAACTATCGTTATCAGCCTGCCTAGACAGGCTTGCCAATACAATTGATGGCAACCATGAAGCCATTCCCTATAGTTTCGATACAGACAAAATTGATCTTACATATTATCAGCGCGCGTGGCTGGAACAGGATAGGCTTTATATCCCGCCAATCATCAGAAACCGCCCCCCGATCAACTAAAGCTGGACGGGTCTTGTCAGATTTTTTGTTCCCGGCAAAGTCATCATGCACCTTGATTAAAGTCAGCCCAGCTCGCCAGCAATGCCAAGCGATACGCCCCATCTCTCTCAAACCCGATCGCCTCATAAGCCTTTGCCGCGGCAGGGCTATCCGTTGACAGCACCGCATGGGTCACGCCGCGTGCGCGAGCCGCCAGAAGCGTTTTGGCGACAAGGATACGCGCATAGCCGTTGCTGCGCTGTTCGGGCGGCGTCCAGACCGGGCCGATCTGGACCATGTCGGGCAGTTCGGCGTTAAACCCCGAAAGACTGACCGGGACGCCATCAACGACAAGCGTCCACATGTTGCGGTCATTAAGTGCATGGACAAGTCGACTGGCGATCCGGCTATCAAGGGCTGGTGTATCCTCTCCGCCCAGTGCCTCGATTTCATAGGCGCGCAGCCAGCGCAGCAGCGTATTTCGATCAATCCGTTCGGCATCGACCATCTGGAAACTGTCCGACCGCACATTTTGCGGCAGGATCAGGTTGGCAAGATCAAGCCGATAGAAGGCATCGCATGCATTGATGGCAAATTGTGCATTACCAAATCCAAGCAGGTTGATCACGTCCTGTGCCTGATCGGCCGGGCCAAAGAAACCGGCCACCGGTTGTGCATTTTCGGTACAAAACAGGTCAATCAAACCACGCGGTACGGGCTTTCCGCCGGTTTGCACAAAGACTTTTCCGTTGCCGAATATCGTTAAAACCGCCGTCACCGCCCCATCGCCGGAAACTTCGCCGTAATAGCAGCCCGAAAGCGGATGATGACGTCGGTTCATGCCGACTTTTCGCAAATTGCTGCGCAGGACCATGCTGGTTTCGGCATGGGTTGCGAGAAATGCGTCAAGAGCATGAAGATCGTCATCTTGCAGCTTTCTGTACTGCATATCGGGGGTCCCTTTCTTTGGGCTTCAGGTAATTGCCAACCTTCCGAATTGGCATAAAAAAAGACCGCTCCATTAGCGGCCCTTCACATATCGCAAGGTAATCCAACAGAGATTCAAACACTTATGTCTTGAAAGCTCGTCGCATCGTTCCAACCATTGGATGTCACCTTAAATTCAAAAAATGTCTCTTCGATCGATTCTTATTATCACAACCTTCCGAATTTTCGATCCTTCTTTTTAAAATTCTTTTCCAACCACAAGATCACCCTGAGTCCGGAATCCGGAAACAGTTTGG
Source organism: Thalassospira lucentensis (assembly GCF_032921865.1). Classification (NCBI taxonomy): domain Bacteria; kingdom Pseudomonadati; phylum Pseudomonadota; class Alphaproteobacteria; order Rhodospirillales; family Thalassospiraceae; genus Thalassospira; species Thalassospira lucentensis. Next base: position 3,379,490 of record NZ_CP136684.1, on the reverse strand, counting down.
GCCCTGCAAGAAGCTGATTTTCAATTCGGTTTGCGATAACCTCCGAAACTGGTATTACCATTACCAAGCGCATTTTATTCGGAGTTAACCTCATGCCAGTGATTACCTGCGTCGAAGACCTGAAACGTATCTATAAACGTCGCGCACCGCGCATGTTTTACGATTACGCAGAATCCGGAAGCTGGACCGAGCAGACATTCCGTGAAAACACCACCGACTTTCAGGATATTCACCTCCGTCAGCGGGTCGCGATCGACATGGCCGGGCGCTCAACCAAAAGCCAGATGATCGGTCAGGATGTAGCCATGCCTGTCGCCCTTGCCCCGGTCGGACTGACCGGCATGCAATGTGCAGACGGCGAAATCAAGGCTGCCCGCGCGGCTGAGAAGTTCGGTGTCCCTTACACATTGTCGACCATGTCGATCTGTTCGATCGAGGATGTCGCCGAAAACACCTCCAAGCCCTTCTGGTTGCAGGTTTATACGCTTAAGGACGATGATTTCATGAAGCGCCTGTTTGACCGGGCGAAGGCAGCCAAGTGCTCGGCCGCGGTGATCACGGTGGATCTTCAGATGCTCGGCCAACGTCACAAGGATCTGAAGAACGGCCTCTCCGCCCCACCCAAACTGACTTTCAAATCGGTTACCAACATGATGACCAAAGTCCAATGGGGCCTTGGCATGCTCGGCACCAAACGCCGGTTCTTTGGCAATATTGTTGGCCACGCCAAGGGGGTTGCCGACGCATCATCGCTGACCACATGGACGGCCGAGGCGTTTGATGTATCCCTTGATTGGGATCGTATTCGCGAATTTCGCAAAATGTGGGATGGGCCGCTGATCATCAAGGGGATCATTGATCCGCGCGACGCGCTGGAGGCCCTCAATGTTGGTGCCGACGCCATCATTGTTTCCAACCATGGTGGCCGCCAGCTTGATGGTGCCCTGTCCTCAATTCGGGCCCTGCCGGCAATCATGGATGCCGTCGGCGACAAGATTGAAGTCCATCTGGATAGCGGGATCCGTTCCGGCCAGGATGTGCTGAAAGCACTGGCACTGGGTGCCAAGGGCACCTATATCGGGCGCGCATATGTTTATGGTCTGGGCGCTATGGGCGAAGCCGGCGTAACCAAGGCGCTTGAGATCATTCACAAGGAACTTGAAGTTTCCATGGCGCTTTGCGGCCACACTGACGTGACCAAGGTGGATCGCGATATTCTGATGATCCCGCGCGATTTCTCGGATCGCTGGCAATAACGCGACAGAGACTGCTCAGCCTTTAAACGCGAACCAAAAACGGCGTCTTTCCTTCGTGAAGACGCCGTTTTTTGTTGGTTTTTCTCGGAGATAAAGCAGCATCCGCAAAAAGAAAAAGCGCCACCCGAAGGTGACGCTTTTCCAATAAAATCGCGAGCCTAATGCCCGAAAACGAATTAACGTTTCGAGAACTGGAAGCTACGACGTGCTTTGGCGCGACCGTATTTTTTACGTTCGACTGCACGCGGGTCACGGGTCAGGAAGCCACCTGCCTTGAGCGACGGACGCAGTGCCGGCTCGAACAGGGTCAGTGCGCGCGAGATACCGTGACGAACGGCACCGGCCTGACCGGAAAGACCACCACCGGTAACGGTGCAAACGACGTCGAACTGATCTTTACGATTGGCAACGCCGAACGGCTGGTTGATCACCATGCGCAGAACCGGACGTGCGAAGTAATCTTCGAATTCGCGGCCATTGACGGTGACTTTACCCGAGCCCGGTTTGATCCAGACGCGTGCAATTGCGTTCTTACGACGACCGGTTGCATAGGAACGGCCCTGTGCGTCGATCTTCGGTTCCGGCAGGGTGCCTTCTGCAGCAGCAGCTTCACCGCCCTGTGCGAGATCCTTGAGATCTTCAAGAGTTTTGGTGTCGGCCATTACTTAGCACTCCGCTTATTCTTGTCGTTCATTGCGGCAAGATCGAGAACTTCCGGCTTCTGTGCATCATGCGGATGCTCGGTACCGGCATAGACGTGCAGCTTGGAAAGAACCTGGCTGCGCAGCGGACCACGGGACATCATACGCTCGACAGCTTTGATGATCACACGTTCCGGATGCTCGCCATTCAGCAGCTTGTCCATGGTGCGTTCTTTGATGCCGCCCGGATAACCAGTGTGCCAGTAAAACTTCTTGTTCTGAAGTTTACGGCCGGTCAGTTTGACTTTTTCGGCATTGACGATGACGATGTGATCGCCACAATCCATGTGCGGGGTAAACATCGCTTTGTGTTTACCACGAAGACGGTTGGCAACAACGGCTGCAAGACGGCCGAGTACGACGTCTTCTGCGTCGACTACAAACCATTTGCGCTCGATGTCACTCGGTGTCGCAGTGAAGGTTTTCATAATTTAATACTCGAAAACTGGGTTCCACGGAGGGAATCGCCCCTCGTTGAAAGTCGGCGCAGTATGCCAGCATTAAACAGGAAAGCAACAGGAATATTTCGTTATATTTCAGATACTTATATCAATAGGTATTATTTTACCACACTGATTTTCATCATTTTCATACCGGTTTTGGCCCGGTCCCATTTTCCGGCCCCTTTTCCGGTGGCATCGCATAGGTTCCGATGACATGCGCGCAAAGTGCGCCATCAACGGCAGACCGGATATGGCATTCCGCAATCAGAAGGCGCTTGCCTGCCTTGAGGATCTTCGCCTCCGCCAGCAAATCGCCGGGCTTTGCCCCGGAAAGGAAATGCACCGTCGCCTCGGTCGTAACCGCCAGATCGGCCTTGGGTACCACAAGCCACGCCACCGCATAAAGCGCAATATCAGCCAGCGCAAAGATCGCCGGACCGCAAATAACATTGCCCGGCCGAATGTGCCGCTCATTGAACGGCAGGCGCAACAGGGCGCGATCCCCCGAAAGCTCCTCTGTCCTGACATTCATATCCCCGACAAACGGGACTTTTTCACGCATGATGGCGTCGAAATCCGCCAATCCTATGCCGGTGCGGGGTGGCATGGCTGTCATATCGGGTTCCTCCCTGTCGCCAACCTTGGACGGATGGCCCTGTTCCCTTTGACCAACAGCCTGACATAACGTTTACGTTAACGTCAACTATTTCAGCATATCTGCCCCTTGGCATAAAGTCGCAAACCACCATGTCCGGCTCAGTGACCGCCTTTATCTGCCAAGGATTACCGAAAGCTCGATCACCGTCATCCAGATCACCGCAACAATAACGATCCCGGTAATCAGAAAGGAGCCGATATTGGGCAGCCATCTTTCCATGCCCCGCCGCCTGATGGCGAATGTATGAACGGGTAATGCAGGTCTGGCCTCCGGTGCGTTCCGTAAAACCCGACTGCCTTGATTGTCGGAACGATACCCGCCGACTTGGCGATCATCCGCAGATACTGGAAATTCCGGGTTATCATTCGGGGCTTCGCCCGATGGCATTATTGATGCAATGAAATCGATGAACGGGTGATCTTCCGGTCCCTCGTCCGATGCCTCGACATTCGTCTTTCCATTTTTCACATCATTATCCGGATCGCGACCGGATTTGGACGACGATGCCGTCTGGCTTTTGACATGACGGCGATGTTCCGGGCTCTGATGGTCCGATTGTGATTCCGGGTCCTGGCCACCGTTCTTCTGATCGGCAATATCGGTTTCCGGTGTCAAATCGCCCTGCCCGGGGCGGCGGCGATGAATGCCCGCAGACAGCATTCTTGATGCCGAAGCATGATGGACACCCGATACAGGCAATCTCTGGCTTTTCATCATCGTCTCCGTTGCCAGATGGTTTGTCCGGTATGTGATGACATCACGGAACAAACAGACATGCGCAATCAACGCGACAACAGAACAGCAAGCTCTGAATATGTCGCGAGGACAACACTCGCAATTACGATACTGACAATCAGGGACGCCCCGACGCGCGGCAGATTTTTCTGCATCCAATCGGTCAGATCAAAGTCAGAACCGGCACCTGAGCCGGACCTTCGAAATCTTGGCCTGACCGGGCCACGCAGGATAACTGTGGGCTTGTCCACTTCATCGTTGGACGCCCAATGATACCGGTTTTCCGGAAGATAAACCGGGTGTCGGTCTTCCTGACCTTTTACGTCACTTTCCATGGCGACTACGGCGGTACCTCCGCCGTCTCCTGCAACAAGGGTTATGTCACACTCTGACCACCTTTCATTGCCGACATACCTTGCCGGTCAATTCAGGCCATCACCCCCTCGTCGTCCAATCTCCCCATTATCTGATCTCGAAACACCGGACAATTTCGTCAAAAGCCCGATGCCTGTCACATGGTTCATTATGCGACAACTATACTAGACGTGAAGATTCGGGCAGGTTTGAGGCAAAATGCAGGATGTATTTTCTATTGCTGATTGTTTTTGCGCTTATCCGCCAATCAGTTTGCCAAGCTCGGTATAGACCAGCACCAGCACATAACCGACCGCAATGGCCGCCACCATATAGGCACCAAGTTTCGGCAAGACCTTGTCAAGCGCCAGCGCGTTGCCCCGCGCCCTTGCCTTTTTTTCGGCCTTGGCCTGCCTTGCGGATTTTCGTTTGACGGAATGTGCCTGCAATTCCCTGGTCACATTGCGCCGCCGGGCTTCTTCCTGACTGACCCAGCTTGAACTGTTATCGGGTAAATCAATATTGCCCGATCCGGTTTTTGATGCCGATTTCAGATCATCGACGCGACCGGTAATATCATTGTGGATGTCCAGACCGGTTTTCGCGCCGTCCCCCAAGCCTTCCAGATATTCGCGATATGCACTGCCGTCGGAATAATCCCCGTCCTGCCCGTCATTCTGTGGGGCCTCGGCCTGCGCCACATTCGGTCCCGCCTGATGCAGGGCGACATTGCTCGCAAGGAAATGACGATTGGGCTTGGGGCGATCCCCCTGCTTCGCAGCGTTGTGAAGGTCGCCTGCCGTTACCGGTCGGCTTTTTTTCGGGGCTGCCGGTTTGGGCCCGGCCATCGCCGCCCCGGAAATATCGCGCACGGCATCGGGATCAATGGTGCTGGCTTCCGGATCATCCGGATCCACTTCCGGCCGACGGGGCTGAAGAATTTCAGGCACGTCAAAACCGCGACTTAACAACCGCGCACGTGCTTCAGCACGCTGACGTTCCATGTCCCAGTCCATGACCTCCTTGCGGTCATAGCGTTTCATTTTCGTCTTCGCGACCGGCGAAACCGGTTTGCGTTTTTCAACGATCTCCTTGGTGGTGACAAAACGACCAGGAGCGCGTCGCGGCTTACGTTGTTCGTCGTTGCTCATTCCCAATCGTCCTCACATGGGATCGTCGCCCGGCATGAAGCAGTCTTTTTGCATTTTTGGTTTTCAACAAAACCGGGACGTGAAATTCTACAACGACAATATACTGACGCAAAAGTAAAAAACCTGCAGTGCGCGCCATCACAGGGAGGCCCGAATGACCAGCAATTCCCCCACCAGCCATACTGAAGCAAACGAACTTGTCCTGCGCGAGGATCAAGGTCCGGTCACGACACTGACCCTGAATGCCCCGCAAAGCCGCAACGCCCTGTCAGGGGCGATGATGGGGGCCCTCCATACCGCACTGGACAAAATCGCCGCTGACGAAACCATCCGCTGTGTGATCCTTGCCGCAAACGGCCCGGCCTTTTGCGCTGGACACGATCTTAAGGAAATGAACGGGATTTCAGCCTGTGACGGCCACGCCGCCCTGTTTTCCCAATGCAGCGCCTTGATGATGCGGATTGTGACCCTGCCCCAGCCGGTGATCGCACGGGTTCACGCCGTGGCCACGGCCGCCGGGTGCCAACTGGTCGCAAGCTGTGATCTGGCGGTCGCCGGATCATATGCGAAATTCGCCACGCCCGGGGTCAATATCGGGCTGTTCTGTTCGACCCCGATGGTCACACTTAGCCGCAACGTATCGCGCAAACACGCGATGCGCATGTTACTGACGGGCGACCCGATTGATGCGCAAACCGCCTGGCAGATGGGGCTGATTTCCGATGTCGTCGAAGATGACGATCTGATCACCGCTACCGATGATCTTGCCAAACGGATCGCATCGCGTTCGGGCATGACGGTCAAGCTGGGCAAGGAAGCATTCTATCGCCAGCTCGAAATGCCATTATCGGCGGCCTATGATTACGCATCCGGGGTGATGACCGAAAACATGCAAAAACATGACGCCCGCGAAGGCATCGGGGCCTTTGTTGAAAAACGCCATCCGGAATGGCGCCACGAATGATTGCTTTGCCACCTGCGATTTTGCCCTCGACTTCGCAATCGGGATCAGGATTTATGATTGGATGAAAAGCACCTGAAGGAGGGTAAAGATAAATCTTGAAATCTGGCTGGCCTTCGTTCTGGCCTGCACAATCGTTCTGGCCATTCCCGGCCCGACCATCATGCTTGTGGTCAGCTACGCCCTCGGCAAGGGACGCCAGACCGCATGGGCAACTGTTCCCGGTGTGGCGCTTGGCGATCTGACGGCGATGACGATTTCGCTGGCTGGTGCCGGTGCATTGCTGGCGGCGTCGGCAAATGCCTTTACGGTGCTTAAACTGTGTGGGGCAGGTTATCTGATTTATCTTGGCATCAAGATGCTGCGGGAAAAACCGGGCACACTTGAAGACAATCCCGATGCCAAACGCAACCGGCCGTCCCGCATGTTCCTGCAGGCCTATATCGTGACGGCCCTGAACCCTAAGGGCATCGTGTTCTTTATCGCCTTTGTGCCGCAATTCGTGAATGCGTCAATGCCGGTCGTTCCCCAATTCGTGATCATGACCACGACCTTTGTCTCGCTGGCGGCGGTCAATGTTGCGATCTGGGCAATCATGGCCGGTGCCCTGCGCGAAAAATTCCGTAAACCAGCCGCCATGCGCCGCCTGACGCGTGCCGGGGGTGCCGTCATGATTGGTGCGGGCCTTCTGACCGCCCTTACCCGCCGCGCGAGCGCTGCGGTCTGACAAACAGGCTCGATGCGATCTGGCCAAGCCATTCACGGCCAATCGAATCGCGCCCGAACAGGCTGATGACTGCAACGAACAACCCGCTCAGCAGCACATTCCATGCCGGGCGCAATGGCCACATGAATTCAAGATTGGCGGCAAAAACAGCCGATGGCGGTACACCGGTCGCCAATCCGTACCACGCATATTCGATCCCTGCGGTTGCCAGCCCCGCCAGAACCGCAATTGATACCAGAACAAGCGGTGATCGCAGCGACCAGTCACGGGCATGCGCCATGCGATACAGCATCAGGGCGACAAAGAATCCCGACATCAGGGTCGCTTCGCTGACGTCAATTTTCGACTGCATGAAGAAATGAAGGGCCGCAAGAACACCGATGCCATAGCTGATCCTGTGCAATCGGGTCCAGTTCTTGCCCAGCCTGCGCATCGCTGATTTGGTTGACGTCACCCCAAGGATAAAAAGCCCCGTCAACGCCACAAAGCCGATGGTCAGATAAATCCGCACCAGAATTTCATTGGCAACGCGCAAGACATCCCACGACTGGCTCAGCATATATAACAACAGATGGATCACGGCATACGCCAGGGCAGCCAAACCGACCTGACGCCGGATCTGGACAAGCTTGCTCGCGCGTGTAATCCGGCGAAGCGGCGTGATCAGAAGCGAGATCAGCAACATTCTGATCGCCCAGTCCCCGCTTTCAAGGATCGCTTCCTTGACAGGAATGGTCGCCCCGCCTTCGGCAATGACCGGCCATAGAATGAAACAGCCCGGCACAAGCAGCAACACAAACACGGTCAGCTTAAAAGCCGAAAATCTGCCGGACGGATCAAGCCATGGAAACATGCGGGGTACCTTTGGTGTTTTGGGCAAGGGGCAACATATCCCCTACTCAACCCTGTTTCGTTTATTCCGTCAGTTAAATTTGCCATCAACTTTCTGCGAGCATTCCGGCATCGCACAATCCCGTTGCCAGAAGATTGCGGCAGCAGATCAAAACCTTATGTATCATACAGACATAACGATGCCGTATCGCAAACCAAAGGCAGATGACATGAGCGATTTTAAAAATCCCGACGACAATGCCACCCAGGCACTGCTTGAACGCACCCGAACCATTGCACTGGTCGGCGCCAGCCCCAAACCCGAACGCCCGTCAAACGGCGTTATGAAGTTCCTGCTGTCGCGCGGCTATCACGTTATCCCGGTCAATCCCGGTCAGGCAGGTGGTGAGATCCATGGCCAGAAAGTCGTCGCAACCTTGGCCGATATTTCCGAACCGGTCGATATGGTCGATATCTTCCGCAACAGCGAGGATGCCGGTGGTGTGGTTGACGAGGCGATCGCGATAGGTGCCAAATCCGTCTGGATGCAGCTTGGCGTGATCAATGTCGGTGCCGCGACCCGCGCACAGGATGCCGGGCTTGATGTCGTGATGAACCGCTGCCCCGCGATTGAAATTCCCCGGCTGTTTGCCCCGGATTGGAAAGTCGCCTGAGCAATCATTCACCGGGACAAAAACCAAAAGGCACTGCATTTGCAGTGCCTTTTCTTTGCTCTCAGCAGGCCATCATCAGCCGCGGCCGCAGATTTTCATAAGATCGGGGACAAGCCCCTGATTGCCGATAAAGACCGGCTGTACCGCGCTTGTTACCGTATAGGTGGTCGTGGCTTCGTTCACCAGCGGATCGTAAAGACCGGCCGTTTCCATAACCAGCGACATCACACCATCGGACTTGATCCGAAGTGCTGCAAACCCGTTGGCATATTCGGTACGCGCGCATTCTTTGCCAAGAATCTGATCAAACTGTTCGACCAGCGCATAACGCGGGTTTTCGACCAGATGATCGCGTTTGGCGACGGCTCCGGCAATCAAACCCGCACGGGGGATATATTTGCCAAACCGGACTTGCGATTGAACGATATATCCATCGGGAAAATAGACCGCGACATCTTCCGCAAGAAGAATCCGGTCGCCAACAACCTGGCCGGACCGCAGCAACGCCTTGATTCGTTTACCGGGAATTTCGCCAGAGAAGACATTGAAGCTAAGATATTTTCCGTCACCGCGCTCGGCAGCATACAACTTTTCAAAAGGAACCGGTGGCGTCTTATCTGCAGCTTGACCTTGCTCGGCGAAACTTCCTGAGATTACCAAAACGGCCATCGCGCAGATACCGGCACCGCGCAATGAACGGCACAAATTTCTGATCATTTTCCCCCGTCTCTCCCTTTCGCGGCTGGGATGTCTCGCAGACATTAGGTGTATTGCGCCCAATTTCAACCGTTATTCACATGCCCGACTGTGTATTTGATCGAGTTTCCATAAAAAACAACGGGGTGGCATTATGCCACCCCGTTGCCAAAGATTTGGTAAATGACCGCGAATTAGTCGATCGAGATCGTCACACGACGGTTACGCGGTTCGCGAACACCATCCGGAGTCGGGATCAGCAGTTCGCCTTCACCAACGGCCTCGCTGTCGACCTTGTCAGCCGTAACACCACGATTGGTCAGCTCGGAAAGTGCTGCGGCCGCACGACGCTCGGACAGGCCCTGGTTGTAGGTTGCCGGACCAGACGCATCGGTATGGCCAACAACAGTAACGTTGCTCATGCTCGAAGCCCACTGCTCGGCAGCGGCATCAAGAACACGCTCGGAAACCGGGGTGATGGCGGTGCTGTCAAAGTCGAAGAAGATGGTGAACAGACGCGGTGCTGCTGCAACCGGTGCCGGGGTGGCAGCCATTTCAGGCTCCGCACGAAGTTCGGCCATCGCGGCTTCGAAATCTTTCCAGCACTGGCTGATCAGTTCGGTCTGCCAGCCTTCTTCGCTTTCTTCAATCCAGCAATCGTAACGGGCCTGCGCAATTGCGGCAGTATCCGGTTTCTCTTCACGCTTGCCATCGTCAAGAAGCGCGATCAGTTCATCACGAACTGCACGTTTCTGTGCGATTTCTTCGGCATCAAAACGCCAGTTGGCCGGATCTTCCGGAAGGATGGTTTCGTTTTCAGCGACTTTGCCTGCTTTCTTCGCAAAGAAGTCGGCGTCAAAGAAATCGTACCATTCGTCGGCTTCACGCTGTGCGTAGGCGATATATTCGGCTTTAAGCGCCTTGCCAAATGCGGTGGTCGGCTCGGCACCGGTCACGGCTTCATTGACAGAGCTGCCATAGGTCAGCGGGTTACCACCGTACATGACGGCCGTACCCGAATTGTCGACACTGCTACACGCGCTAAGAAGGGCGACGCCCCCGATAGCACAAATAAAAGACGGACGAAGCTGCATGTTTTTGCCCCTATAGTTCAGGTTGTTATTCAGTAACCTACAATATCACCAATGATGGTCATATTATGTCTCTAAACGACCGAAAATGCGAAAAGTTCCATGACATTAGGTTCAAGTGGTATTTTGAGGTCACTTTTCAAGATCGCCTAAACCTGCGATGCTACCAGTTAATACGGTAGTATGATTAAACTAGACTACAACTTTGGCACCGAGCAAGCGAGGTTTAAATGATGGAAACAGATATGGCGACAATTGCAGAGATGCTGAAAGCATTTGCGCTGGGGTTCGGACTGGACCTGCTTGGCGCACTTCTTATTCTGATTGTCGGCTGGTGGGTTGCCGGTCGTGCGGCAGCATTGGTTCGTCATTCTCTCAGAAACGCAAAATTTGTCGACACGACGATCAAGCCGCTGGCCGCAAGCATTGTACGCTATGTGATTCTGATCATTGTCCTGATCGCAGTCCTGTCGAACTTCGGTGTGCAAACAGCAAGCATCATCGCCGTTCTGGGTGCCGCCGGTCTCGCCATCGGTCTGGCTCTGCAAGGTACATTGTCCAATATTGCCGCCGGTGTAATGATCCTGGTCCTGCGTCCGTTAAAGGTGGACGAATTTGTTGAAGCAGGTTCCGTTTCGGGCACGGTCGTTGAAATCACCCTGTTCACCACACTGTTTAAAACAGCCGATGGTGTGTTTATTTCCGCCCCGAATTCGCAAATCTGGAACAGCGCGATCAAAAACTATTCGCGGAATCCGACCCGCCGTCTGGATATCAAGGTTGGTATTTCCTATGACGATGATGTCGATGCCGCACTCGACTTCCTCAAAAATCTGGTCGCAAGCGATCCACGCGTCTTGAAAGATCCGGAACCCATGAGTTTCGTTGCGACCCTTGGCGAAAGCTCGGTTGATCTGACCGCACGCGGCTGGACCAATACGGCGGACTTCTGGGCGACCTTCTGGGACCTCAGCCGCCGCTCGAAAACCGAACTGGAAGCAGCCGGTTTCTCGATTCCCTTCCCGCAACGCGATCTGCATATCAAGGAAGGTGCCGAAACGGCATCAACGGCCGCTCCGGCCAAAGCTGCCCCTGCCACATCGACCCCGGCGAAAAAGCCCGCAGCGCGCAGCACCGCAGCCAAACCGGCAACCAAGACAGCCGCGACAAAAACCGCCGCAACCAAATCCACGGCTGCCAAAAAACCGGCAGCCAGCAAATCAACAACTACCAAAAGCTGATTTGTCATAAAAATTTGATCTGCCAAAGGCGGCCCCACCCGGGCCGTCTTTTTTTTATTTTGCGCAGCCCTTCCCACTCGTTTTCGCGCGTAGTAGCCCGCTGTTACCCGCTGATCCCCGCCATGGTCTATAGTTTCAGGATCACACCAAACGGGAGGATAAAATAATGTCAGCGAAAAAAATCCTGATGCTGGTCGGCGATTATGCCGAAGATTACGAAACCATGGTTCCGTTCCAGACCCTGCTTGCCGTCGGTCATTCGCTTGATGCCGTCTGTCCGGACAAAAAGGCCGGTGACACCGTTGCAACCGCCATTCACGACTTTGAAGGCGATCAGACTTACAGCGAAAAACGCGGTCACAATTTTGCACTGAATGCCGATTTCGCCAAAGCCCGCGTCGAAGATTACGACGCCCTTCTGATTCCTGGCGGCCGTGCACCGGAATATCTGCGCCTGAACGAGGATGTCATCCGTCTGGTCCGTGACTTCAACGATGCGGACAAGCCGATTGCCGCCGTCTGCCACGGTGCGCAAATTCTGGCCGCTGCCGATATCATCAAGGACCGTCGTGTATCGGCTTACCCGGCCTGCGCGCCCGAAGTACGCCTTGCTGGCGGCACCTATGCCGAAATCGCGATTGATGATGCCTGCATCGATGGCAATCTCGTCACCGCCCCTGCATGGCCAGCCCATCCGAAATGGCTGGCCGGGTTCCTGACCTTGCTGGGTACCGAAATCACCCACTAAGGTGTTTTCGCGCAATCACTGATTGCGTTTCCGGGCCATATGCCGGACCATAAACCTGTAACCGACCACCGGCGTCATATCGCCGGTGGCAAAACAGGAGAGGTCGTCATCATGTGTCAGATCTATTCCGGCACCGATCCCGAACTTTATCAATCTGTCAGTCGCTCGCTTCGCATCAATGGCATGGTCACGAGTGTCCGGCTCGAACAACGCTTCTGGCAAATCCTTGATGAAATTGCCGCCAGCGAAGGGTTCAGCACACCGCAATTTCTGGGCAAACTGCACGACGAAGTCGTCAGCCAGCGCGATGACATTCCCAACTTCGCATCGCTTCTGCGCGTGGTCTGCACCGTCTATCTCGAACATCAGGCGGGGATCGCGGTCACGCCGGAAACGACAAAACCCGCCAGACGTCTGGCGGGCTGATCAGTTTTTTCGGTGTTGTGGCCTGTCAGTTAAGCCAGGACGCAATTTCGCGCGTGCTGAAACCGCCACTTGACTGCATGGATGGCACGCCAGGGCGCCTCAGGGCTGGTTGCTGCGGCTTGATGATCGCGTTGCGGCTTTGCAAGCCTGCCGCTGCGCCATAATCCAGTGACGAGCCACCAAACCAGTTTTTTGACGTTTCCGGCACGTCTGTTGTGGCCGTTTTCGCCCGTGCCTTGCTTTCGTATATCCAGCGCAATTCCTGTTTCAGGGTCTGGTATTCCGGCGTATCGGGGGCAGAGTTAACCTCGTTAACAATCTGCACCTTGACCATCTGCGGAAACTTGTCGAGCCGCTCCAGCAGCATGAATTTCACGCTTGGCCGCACCGCATCCGAACGCATCAGTTTCATCACCAACCGGCGATAAATATCGATCCTCAGATTGCCATGCGACGCCAGCTCGATAAATTCCTCTACAAATTCACGGGCCGCCATCTTGCCATCAAGAAGGGCGCGCAAATTGCCTGCCATAGCCCGGCGATAGGCTTCGCGAATTTCAACAACATGGTTGCTTGCACGATTGCGTACAAGCTGGAAGGCTTCCGGGCTAAACGCATTGCGCGACAACAGCTTGGCGCAATCGGCAACCAGTTCATGTTTGGTTGCATCCGATACGACTTCAAAAACGCCGGTAATCAGTTCCTTGCATTTGGCGTGCGGCCCCATGCGGATCGCCGCAGCCAGGGCCATCGGGCTTTCCGGGTCCTTGGTCGCAATCACGGCAAGCGCAAGCGGGTCGTCATACTGCATCAATGCCAGATCATTGCTCAGCAAATGCTCCGGCATCAAAAGGCGCTGCTGCGCCCCCGCCCCCATAACGGTCAGCGGTTCACCGCTAAGATAATTGTCTTTGATGGAAAGGGCATATTTCAACCCGTCGTAGGAGATCCCGAGATCCTTGCGCATCCCGTTTATTCTCCCTTCGGCCCCTGGGGTCGTTCATCCGACAGGCGGCGTGTACGACCAGACTTTTCCGGACTGCGTGACGATGTCGCACCCGCAGCACGACCACGTGGTCCGGAAGGCTGAAGCTCGTTGAAGAAATCGATATACCAGTCCATATCCGTCGATGCCATGGCATAACGGCCGCCCGCAGCCGGACGCTCGATGCTGTCTTCGGGGATTGCGGCACTCATCTGCAAAACGACGGCCGACGGGGCTGACATGCCCGCACGCCACGCCAGCGCGGTGATCGCGCGTGCACTTCCCGAATCAAGGATTTTGGAAACGATTGCCGCAGGCATCTGCGCATAATGCGCAAGGCTCTGAACCACAAGCGCGTCTTCATTGCGCGACAGCGCATCAAGAATGTAATGATCAATGGTTACCGGCTCGGCAACGCCGCCCTGCTCGCCCGCGTCATCCTGCATCGCATCGTCAAGCTCATGCTCGGACGATACCGGTGCCGTGCGATTCACGATACGGTTTTCGAACTTTGCCTTTTCAATGCGCTGGCGCACCGACTGGCGCATGGCACGTGCCACTTCAGCCCGCATACGGCCCCGTTCAACCAGCGTATCAAACAGCGACGCCAGAATGAAATGCGCCACACGGCGCTGTGCCTGGCGCGAAATCTTGTTGCGGCCATCCATCATCTCACCAAGCGGTGTTTTGCTGGATGTCTCTTTCTTGCTGCCGAACTGCGGGGTCAGGGCAACCACATTGCGCGGCGCGTCATCCGATGACAGCAACCGGTTCAGCAACCCGCCCTTTTCCTTTTCCGAACGATCGCGCGCAAGACGTTCCTGTGCGGCGGCCTCCTGTTCGGCTTCAAGTTTTTCGGCCGCGGTCTGAACGAATTCGCCGCGCCCGCGCAGAATATCAAGGAAATCCGCATCGCTCAGAAGTTCAACATATTCCCCAAGCGACACCCGGCCAATCGCCGCAATATCCTGACGCAGGCGCATCGCGGCCTGTCGGGTCATATAGGGGGTGTGGCTCAGTTCCTGCTCGATCAGGGCGATGACCTGCGGGCGATAACAATCTGCCATATTGCCGATTGCGGTAACAAACTCCTCGACCATGTCGAGGCGCTCGGACGGGCTAAGCTCGCTCAGATGGCGCCGCAGGCGGCGCGCCACATCCATGCGGACATCGCTGTCAAAATCAGGCTGGCCGTCCTGATCCTCGTCATCATCGACAAGATCGGCAGACATGCGCGCGGCATAATCGATGCCGCTTTGGGCGGCCTGATCATCAGAATCTTTTTTACGCGGGATTCGGACTGCACGCGAATTTGCCTGCTCCGCCGCGCCAAACTCATCTGGCGCGATGCTCCGGACCGTTTCCGCCAGATCACGAAGCTTGGCCGCCGACTTGTCGTCAAGCGCACCGTCATCCTTCGATTTCTGCCGATTGAACATCCAGTTCAGCATTATCGCAGCAATTCCCCTGATCCCCTGCCTTGCGGCATATCGGCGCCAACCCCTTGCAACACCGACGTTTTTTATCTGGCCTTGGATTGCTTATAGCAAAGCAATCCTCCCCAAACAACAATACAAGAGCCAAAAACCTTTTAAACTCATGGTCATGGCTCAATCCCCGCAAAACACGAAGATATATGCCATAACACTCTGACTATTACGGCAAACACTCAAAAAAGCATTAACAATACAGTCCACTATCCGGCGATATAACGGGCTTCCCGGTTTTATTCATGCATCGGCATAAAAAACGGGCGGCATATTGCCGCCCGTCCCGTTTGATCGCGCAATGGCCTGATCAGTTTTTCGATGTCAGCCACGCAATGCGCAGAATATTGGTAGCCCCCGGGGTACCGAATGGCACACCTGCCGTAATCACCAGCAAATCACCGGCACCTGCAAATTCCTCGCGCTTGGCGACTTCGCAGGCAATGCCGACCATTTCGGCAAAGTTGGTGGCATCACGGGTGAATACCGCATGCACGCCCCAGCAAAGCGTCATGCGACGGGATGTCTGGATTTTCGGTGTCAGACCAAGGATCGGAACTTCCGGCCGTTCACGCGCCGCACGAAGCGATGTCGATCCCGACGTGGTATAGGTCACCACCGCCTTGGCACCAATCGTACCGGCCACCTGACGGGCCGCCGCACTGATCGCGTCGGGCGCGTTATGTTCGGGGTCCGGACGGTTGGCATCGCGCAGACGATAATAAAGTTCGTCCTGTTCGACCCGGATCATGATCCGGTCCATGATGCTGACGGTTTCGATCGGATATTTGCCAACCGCACTTTCCGCCGAAAGCATCACCGCATCGGCACCATCATAAATGGCGGTTGCAACGTCGGATGCCTCGGCACGGGTTGGTGCCGGATTGGTGACCATCGAGTCCAGCATCTGGGTCGCAACAATCACCGGCTTGCCGGCTTCACGGCAGGCCTTGATGATGCGTTTCTGCAGGATCGGAACATCTTCCGGCGGGCATTCAACGCCAAGATCGCCACGTGCGACCATGATGATGTCCGAAAGGGCAACGATTTCGTCAAGATGTTCAATCGCCTGCGGCTTTTCCAGTTTGGAAACAATCGCCGCACGACCATTGATGATCTTCCGTGCTTCGGCAACGTCTTCGGGACGCTGGACGAAGGACAGTGCGACGAAATCAACACCCATCTCAAGACCGTAATCCAGATCGATGCGATCCTTATCGGTCAGGGGGGACATCGGCAACATCACGTCAGGCAGGTTAACGCCCTTGCGGTTCGAAAGCGGACCACCGGTGATCACCGTGCATTCGGCCGACTTGCTATCACATTTTTCCACCCGCATGCGCAGCTTGCCATCATCAAGCAACAGGTTCGCACCTGGCTTGAGTGCTGCGAAAACTTCGGGATGGGGCAACGAAACGCGGTTTTTGTCACCCGGCTTTTTGTCCATGTCAAAATGGAAGGTCGCACCGGCTTCAAGTTCGATCTTCTCGTCGGCAAAAGTACCGCACCTGATCTTCGGGCCCTGCAAATCCATCAGCACGCCAATCGGACGGCCAAGCTTGGCCTCGACTTCGCGGATTGTTTCAAAACGCGCCTGATGCTCCGCATGCTCACCATGCGAGAAATTCAGCCGGAATACATCAACACCCGCCTTGACGATCTTTTCCAGAGTTTCCGGATGCGAGCTCGCTGGCCCCAGGGTTGCGATGATCTTCGCCTTACGTTGTCGGCGCATCGGCTATTACCTCTTGTTTTTCGGTTTCCATTGGGTCTCTTCGCTTCGGCCATAGCTTCCCGGCGAGGCGTCGAGACGTCCTGATTTTTTTCTGGGGGTAACCCCTTAATAGTCAATCAAGCCCTGTTTGAATAGGGACTTTTCGCCAAATGCCTTTACAAAAATGTGATTTTTCGCTGGACAATTACAAGCAGGCACTCCTTTAAAGAAGCAGTGCAGCATTTCAAAGCTGGCCGCCGGACCCGCCCGGCAATCGCATTGGCACCCACGCGATAGAAACAGCGCGCAGACAGATCGGGGACCGGACAAATGAGCAAATGGCATCATCGTTTTCTGGGACTGGCATCCCATATTGCTGAATGGTCAAAGGACCGCAGCACCCAGGTCGGCGCCGTTGTCATCGGCCCCAAAAAGGAAATTCGCGCAGTCGGTTATAACGGTTTTCCGCGCGGCGTTGACGACAACATCGAAAGCCGCCATCAGCGCCCGGAAAAATACGCCTATACCGAACATGCCGAACGCAATGCGATTTATAATGCCAGCTACACCGGCACATCGCTTGACGGGTGCGCGCTTTATGTCACCCACTTCCCGTGCTGTGACTGCGCACGCGCCATCATTCAGGCGGGCATCGCCGAGGTCTTTGTCGATAAAAGCAAGCTCACACCTGATTTTCTGGAACGCTGGCAGCAGGATATGATCATCTCGACCGAAATGTTTGGCGAGGCAGGTGTCGCCGTTAAGGTCATTGACGAAGAAGGCACAACCGAACCCCTTCCCGATGCCGTTTCGGATCATTCGTGATCGCCCCCTTTTAATTTTGTCCGCTCGCCCAATATACGGTGATCCGTGGGATTACGAGCACGAGCAAAAAGAACGTAAACGTCGTTTGTTCAATACCTGCACAAGGTTAGGCGTCAGTATTTGTCAGATTTTCCTGCTGATAAAACACCGCTTTGGCCTTGCCGCTAATCAGACAAAGGTATAAGCATTTAGTACCACGGTAGTACGATCATCACGCAAAAAAGGTCCTGACCGGAACAAGGACCGGGATCGTGACGACGCACAGGATAGAAGGCCGGATGAGCGCAAAGATCGATTTCAGTAAAATCAGTTTTCTGGTCGTCGACGGCGACAAGATTTCGGCCCAGGTAGTCTTCGATACCCTTTCGTATCTTGGTGCGACAGCCGTACAGCGTGTGCGATCCCCGAACGATGCGTTCGAGGTTCTCCGAACCCAGCAGATTGATATCATCGTCACGGAATGGCGCCTGCGCGGGATGGATGGTCTTGAATTCCTTGATGTTCTCAGGAATTCCGTCAATTCGCCCAACCGCTTCATTCCGGTAATCATGTTGACGGCACATTCGGAGCAACGATACGTCACAACTGCGCGTGATCTCGGCATTACGGAATTTCTTGCCAAACCGTTCAATGCCAAGGCACTTTACAGCAGACTGGTATCGGTCATTACCCGTCCGCGGCATTTCGTGAATACCGGCACCTATTTTGGTCCGGACCGCCGCCGCAGACAGGTCGCCTTCGATGGGCCCGACAGACGGAGCCCTGATGATTAATGACCCATTATGATTGGGGGACCGGAGCAATCGTGACGCCCGAAAAGAAAAAGAAAAAAGCCCAGATCATTCCGCCTCAGACGGATCTGAAGCGGCGTGCGGTCAATTTCGTCAAGGGCTTTGACATCAATCTGTCCCCTGAACAGCTCGAAGAACTCGAAAAAGTCGTTCAGCGCAGCACCGAGACTTTCGTTCGCGATATCGGCAAGGAACTTGCCGATTGCCGGAAACTCGTTGTCGAAGCTGTCAGCAACAATTCAAAGGCACCGGCCGCACTGGAAAACAGTGCCGACCTCGCCTATTCGGTCAAGGCACTTGGCGGCACGTTCCAGTATCCGCTGATGACGCAAATTGCAAAATCGCTTGAGATTTTTGTTGCGGACCGGACGACTGCCAACATGAAGCAGCTTCTGGTCATTCAGCTGCACATTGATTCTCTTTATGTCATTCTGGCAAGCCGCGTCACCGGGTTTGGCACCACCGTCGAACAGGCAACTGTCGCCGCCCTGACAAAGCTTGCCGAACGCTACGAATTACCGCGCGAATAACCGGATTTTCGGGATGCGGTGACAGCCCGCCATCGGCAGCACATTTCAATTTCACTGCGCATCCCTGCCCCCGTTTATTACCGGGAAAATCATCTGCCTGGCCGCATTCCGGTCGTCATCATCAATGGCGCGGTCGATATGCGCATCAATCCGTTCCAGCCGTTCGGTAATATCGGGCAGACGATCCATGATCCATTGCCGGACATCATCATTGTCCCCGGTCAAGGCCGCATTCTGCCCGCTCCATAACAGCACCAGACTGCGCACGATCCGCAGATCGCACATCGCCATCTCGCCCGGACGGGTCGAATACGCAGCCTTTGATGGCTTCGTCGCAAGATGGGTCGCCAAACCGGCGTCTATGTCGTCAAGCACGGCAAGGATCGTATCGGTCATCAGCCCCCCGCTTCGGTTATCCACCATCAGGGCCCCCGCCCCGTTTTTAAATCATCCCAAACTTTTACATCTGCTTGCCCGCCTGTACTTTGATCAGCATCAAACAGGCCGCAACACAATCTGCCACCACCACCCAAGGGATACATTTTACACGACACAAAACGCGCCATGGTATCGACATCCAAAAAAGTGTCGAACACGATCAAAAAAGGTCTTGCGCCCCCTCGGAGCTGCTGTTAGAAACCGCGCCACACACCGAGCGGGTGTAGCTCAGTTGGTTAGAGCGCCGGCCTGTCACGCCGGAGGCCGCGGGTTCAAGTCCCGTCACTCGCGCCACTTTCCTCCTGATGGAAAGTTCAAAAAAGACGCCACGGTTCGCCGTTGGCGTTTTTTTGTTTCTCATCCCCTTTTTCGTATTGAACCAACATGCCGACGAGCGACTTGGCATCCATCACTTATGCGCAACCCGTTGCAAAACAGCCAAGTCGATTTCCCAATCCGGTACCACGCGAAAACCGCATCTCCACCCCACCGCCCAAGCATTCCGACACCCGGTTTTCAACGCATTTGCAAAGCCCCTTTTACCCTGACCAATCGGGGCTTCATTTTTTTAAAAAAAGCCCTTGCCAGACCGAACCACCCCTTATATAAACCGCGCCACACCAAGCGGGTGTAGCTCAGTTGGTTAGAGCGCCGGCCTGTCACGCCGGAGGCCGCGGGTTCAAGTCCCGTCACTCGCGCCACTCTTTTTAAAGAGTACGGAAAGTCGCTTTAACAGCGGCTTTTTTTGTGCCTGAAATCTGGCCCCGTCTAATCCCAAACTGCTCTCCGGGCCATCCCCGATCCAGCCATCACAACCGACACGAGAACAGGCAAGATACCACATAATATCTTGCGTGCTTTTTAGTCATTCCTGACCGTCTGGTCATTGATTAATCGTATAATTTATGCTTCGCTTTGCGTGTTCTAGTCGAAAATCACGCAGGTCGCCCCACCTAGAATGGCCTGCTGACCCAACAAACAACAAAACGGGAGGCGCAAAATGCGCAGACTGATCGCAGGGCTGGTTCTGGGAACCGCACTGGCTACCATGCCAATGGCCACACAGGCCGAAACACCGAAAAATGCACTCGTCATGGCATTTGCCATCGACGACATCATCACACTCGATCCGGCCGGGATGTTTGAATTTACGGCTCTGGAATATGCTGGCAACACATATGATCGTTTGATCGGCTTCGATAATGACGACGTCTCGAAAATTTACGGTGTCGTCGCCGAAAGCTGGGACGTTTCCAAAGATGGCCTGACCTTTACCTTCAAGATTCGCGACGGCATCAAATTCGCGTCAGGCAATGACCTGACCGCCGAAGACGCTGCCTTCTCGCTGCAACGTGTTGTCCTGCTCGATCAGTCTCCAGCCTTCATTCTTGGCCAGTTCGGCTTTACCGCCGATAACGTCAAGGACAGGATTCGCGCGACAGACGACAAAACATTGGTCATGGAAATTGATCAGCCCTACTCACCAAGCTTCGTGCTCTATTGTCTGACTGCGGGCGTCGGTGCCGTTGTCGACAAGAAAGTCGTTCTTGAACATGAAAAGGACGGCGACCTTGGCGCAGAATGGATGAAAACCAACTATGCCGGTTCAGGTCCGTTCGCCCTGAACAAATGGACGCCGGGTGAAAGCCTCAGCCTGACAGCGAACGAGGAATACTGGGACGGCGCACCGGCCATGAAGCGCGTCATCATTCGCAACGTTACTGAAGCCGCTTCGCAGCAGCTCCTGTTGCAGAAAGGCGATATCGATATCGCGCGTAACCTCGAAGCCGATCAGCTTGCCTCGGTCAAGGGTGACGAAAACATCAAAGTGATGTCCAAGGGCAAAGGTGCGCTTTGGTACTTGGGCCTGTCACAGAAAAATGAATTCCTGTCCAAACCGGAAGTTCGCGAAGCACTGAAATATCTCGTCGACTATGAGGGGATCACCCAGACCATCATGGCGGGCCGCGCCCAAATCCATCAGGCATTCCTGCCCGAGGGTTTCCTTGGTGCCTATAATGAAAACCCGTACTCGCTTGACGTCGAAAAAGCGAAATCCATCCTTGCAGAAGCAGGACTAGAAGACGGCTTCAAGGTGACCATGGATACGCGTAACACCACCGCCATCATGGCGATGGCGCAGTCGATCCAGGCAACCTGGGCCCAGGCTGGTATCAATCTGGAAATCATTCCGGGTGACGGTGGTCAGACCCTAACCAAATACCGCGCCCGTCAGCACGATATCTATATCGGTCGCTGGTCTCCTGACTACCAGGACCCTCACACTAACGCCTCGACCTTTGCCTGGAACCCTGACAATTCCGACGATGCAGCAGCCAAACCGCTCACTTGGCGCAACTCGTGGAACCCGGGTGACATGACCGCCGAAGTCGACAAGGCCATTCTTGAACGTGATGGCGAAAAACGTGCCGCAATGTATGTCGACCTTCAGAAAAAGGTTCTCGAAAGCGGTCCGTTCGTGATCATGTTCCAGGAAACGGAAATCGCCGCCCTTCGGGACAACGTGCATAATCTCGTCCTCGGCCCGTCGTTCGATAACAACTATTATCGTTTTGTCACCAAGGACTAGGGAGGCAACGGTCGAATGACCGCAGCTACGCGAAAATCACGGGACGGGCGCACACGCGCCCGTCTCTTTTCCCGCACGGGCGGCAGCCTTGTGCGTATTCTTTTCTCGCTGATCATTACATTTGTGGGGCTTTTACTCGTCACTTTCCTGATCGGTCGTGTTCTTCCAATCGATCCGGTTCTGGCTGCCGTCGGTGATCGCGCACCACAGGAAGTCTATAATCGCGTCCGCGAGGAAATGGGACTTAACCTGCCTCTGTGGCAGCAATTCTTTGTATATATCGGCAACGTCCTGCAAGGCGATTTTGGTCGATCCGTGCTAACCGCCAATCCGGTGCTGGAAGACATCAAACGCGTATTCCCGGCGACGCTGGAACTGGCGACCCTTGCCACCATTATCGGTGTTTTCCTTGGAGTTCCGGCTGGTGTTTTTGCGGCGATCAACAAGGGAAAATGGCCCGACCATATCGTGCGCATTATCGGGCTTGCAGGGTATTCAATGCCGATCTTCTGGCTGGGTCTGATGGGCCTTCTGGTATTTTACCTGAAACTCGACTGGGTTGCCGGTCCGGGCCGTCTGGATGCCTTCTATATCGATTTCATCGAACCGACCACGGGGCTTATGCTGATCGATACCGTGATCGAAGGCGATATGGACCTGTTCTGGAATGCGGTGTCACACATCATTCTGCCGGCCTCCATCCTTGCCTATTTCTCGCTGGCTTATATTGCGCGCATGACGCGTTCCTTCATGCTCGAACAGCTCAGTCAGGAATACATCCTGACCGCACGGGTCAAGGGCATTTCGGAAACCCGGATCATCTGGCGCCATGCCCTTGGCAATGTGATGGTGCCGCTGGTTACCGTGATTGCGCTGTCTTATGCCAACCTGCTCGAAGGATCGGTTCTGACCGAAATCATCTTTGCCTGGCCGGGACTGGGTCTTTACATCACCAATTCGCTGCTCAAGGCCGACATGAATGCGGTTCTGGGCGGTACCGTCGTCGTGGGTGCGGTGTTCATCGGGGTCAATATGCTGTCCGATGTGCTCTATCGCCTGCTTGACCCGCGCGCACGGAGATAGGTCACCATGAATATCTCAAGCAACGCCGTTAAACCCGGCCTGAAACAGTGGCTGACATCCGACACCCCGCAATCACGCTGGCAGGCCAAATGTGGCCGGGCATGGCTGGGCTGGCTTAAATTCACGGAAAACAGGCTCGCCATGATCGGCCTGTCGATCGTGCTGGCCCTGATCCTTGTCACCATCTTTGCCCCGCTTCTGGCCCCTTATGACCCGCTGGCAGCCGATCTTACCAACCGTATTCAGTCCCCCAGTGCCGAACACTGGTTTGGCACCGATCAATTGGGTCGTGATATCCTGTCGCGTCTGATTTACGGCGCGCAATACACCCTGATGATCGTGGCTCTTGTGGTGATTACCGCGGCCCCCGTCGGGCTTCTGGTCGGAACAGCCGCCGGGTTCTTTGGCGGCTGGATTGATGCGACATTGATGCGCATCACCGATATCTTTCTGGCCTTCCCGAAACTGATCCTGGCGCTGGCCTTTGTTTCCGCATTGGGACCAGGGATCGAAAATGCGGTTCTGGCCATCGCGCTGACCGCATGGCCACCCTATGCCCGTATTGCGCGCGCCGAAACCATCACGGTCCGCAAATCCGACTATATCGAAGCCGCCCGTTTGCAGGGTGTCTCGAATATGGGTCTGATCCTTGGCCATATTACCCCGATGTGCATAAGCTCGCTTGTGGTGCGCGTCACCCTTGATATGGCAGGCATGATCCTGATTGCGGCAGGTCTTGGCTTCCTTGGCCTTGGCGCACAGCCGCCCATGCCTGAATGGGGGGCAATGGTGTCCGAAGGCCGCCAGTTCCTTCTGGAACAATGGTGGGTATCAACCGTGCCGGGGCTCGCGATCTTTATCGTCAGCCTTGGATTCAACCTGCTGGGCGATGGCCTGCGCGATGTTCTTGACCCACGCGGAGGTGACTGATCATGACCACCGACACCCTTCTGTCTGTCAAAAACCTCGCCATTACCTTTTCGACTTCCAAGGGACCAGTCCATGCCGTGCGCGGCGTCTCGTTCGATCTTGGGCGTGAACGGCTTGGGATTGTCGGCGAATCCGGTTCGGGCAAGTCCCAGACAGGGCGCGCCATTCTGGGCCTGACGGCGGCGAATGGCAAAATCACCGCCGATCAGATGCAATTCCATGATCTGGACCTGCGCAACCTGTCCAAACGCGACTGGCGCAAGGTCCGCGGTGCGCGCATTTCCATGATCATGCAGGACCCGAAATATTCGCTAAATCCTGTGATGACCATCGGTGATCAGATCATCGAAGCCTACCGCGAACATCACAAGGTCAACGCGACCGAGGCCAAACGCCGCGCCCTTGATATGCTCACCGCGGTTAAAATCCGCGATCCCGAACGCGTGTTCAATTCCTACCCGCACGAAGTCTCGGGCGGGATGGGCCAACGCGTCATGATCGCCATGATGCTGATCCCCGATCCGGAAATCCTGATTGCCGATGAACCGACATCGGCCCTTGATGTCACGGTACAGCTTCAGGTGATGGCGATCCTTGATGATCTGGTGCGCGAACGCGGCATGGCGCTGGTTTTCATCAGCCACGACCTGCATCTGGTCTCAAGCTTCTGCGACCGGGTTCTGGTAATGTATCAGGGCCACGTGGTCGAAGAAATCCGCGCATCCGAACTGGATCAGGCCAAACACCCCTATACGCAGGGCCTTCTGAACTGCCTGCCGAAAATGGATGGCAATCACGCCGAACTTCCCGTCCTGACCCGCGAAGCCAGCTGGGCGGAGGCCTGAGATAAAAATGACTGCCATGATTGAAATCACCAAACTCAACGCCTGGTTTGACGACAACCACGTCCTCAAGGATATCGATATTTCGATCCCCGCCAACGGATCATTTGGTCTGGTGGGCGAGTCAGGATCGGGCAAATCAACCGTCCTTCGCACCATCACCGGCCTTGTCGATGACTGGGAAGGCAACATCCTTGTGAATAACAAGGAACTGACCAAAAAGCGCGACAAGACCTTTTACCGCCTGGCGCAAATGGTCTTTCAGGACCCGTTCGGATCGCTTCATCCCCGTCACACCATCGATCGCATCCTGACCGAACCGGTAAATATCCACAAACTCGGCAATTCGGATGCCCGCGTGGTCGAGGCACTGAAACAGGTCGGGCTCGATAATTCCTTCCGCTTCCGCTACCCCCATCAGCTTTCCGGCGGGCAGCGCCAGCGTGTCGCGATTGCACGTGCGCTTATTCTCGAACCGAAAATTCTGCTGCTCGATGAGCCGACCTCGGCCCTTGATGTCTCGATCCAGGCCGAAGTGCTGAACCTGCTGACCCGGTTGCGCAATGATCTGGGCCTTACCTATATCATGGTCAGTCATGATCTCGCGGTGGTCGCCCATATGTGCGACGATATCGCGATCATGAACCACGGCCGCATCGTCGAACGCGCCACCGCGGGCCAGCTTGCCGACGGCAAACTGGAAAATCCCTATTCGCAGCAGCTTTTCAAGGCCGCCGGGGGATATGACCGCGCCGTCATCGACAGTTTCGTGGATTGGGACTGAACACCGGCCCCGCACGCGCCAGAAGAACCACGCGCCAGAAGAACAAGGGACATCATGAACGTCACCACCGCGCCGAATACCCCCACCAGCCCGTCACGCCATCGCCCCGCCTTCACGTGGGATGCGCATGCCTGTCTGCCGCTTGATCCCAAAACACCGATCAGCCTGCTTGATAACTATGTCGCGGGCGATGTTGACTATGTCTGTGTCAATGTCGGCATGGATATGAATTCCGTTGCCCATATCCTGCGTGTGATTGCCGCCTTCCGCGCCAAAATCGCCGCCCACCCCGACAAATACATGCAGATCGAATGCTTTGATGATCTGGCAATTGCCAAATCAAAGGGCTTGCTGGGGGTTGGTTTCGACCTCGAAGGCTCGGTCATGTTGCAGGACATGCCCGAAATGGTCCCGGTCTTTGCCAAACTGGGCGTAAAGCAGATCCACTTTGCCTATAACCGCAACAATTCGGTGGCAGGCGGTTGTCATGATGATGATATTCCGCTGACCGCGCTGGGCCATGCCATGGTCCGGGCTGTTAATAACGGCGGCATGATCATGGATTGCTCGCACACGGGCCGTCAAAGCAGCCTTGATATCATGAAGGCATCGACCAAGCCGGTCGTCTTCAGCCATGCCAACCCCAAGGTGCTTGGCGGGCATGAACGCTGCATTGATGATGAACAGATCAAGGCCTGTGCCGATACCGGCGGGGTGATCGGCATTTGCGGCTTCCAGCGCTTCATCAAATCACCCAACGCCCCCGAAGTCCCCGACATGATCCGCCATATCGACTATGCGGTAAAACTGGTCGGCGTGGACCATGTCGGTATCGGCCTTGATACGATGCCCAGTGTCGCGGGCACCAACGACTTCCCCGATGGTGTTGACCGCGCCTATTACTGGCCCGCCGAACGCGGCTATGGCCCCAATGCGGGTGGTGCCGCCGTATTCGATCCGAAAAAGCTCCCCGCCCTTGCCGACGCCCTGATCGCCGGGGGCTACAAACCCGACGACGTCGACAAGATCATGGGTGAAAACTTTATCCGCGTGGCAAAGGAATGCTGGACGGCCTGAACCGCCCAGCCCATTGCCCTACCCCGTTGCCTTGTCGCTTTCTCTACGGCAAATGTTTGCGTCGGCCAGGTTGCCAATGGTAGGATAAAGTAGGATCAAAAGACGAAAGATCACCTTATGATCAAAAAGAGCATCACCGTCACCGAAACGCAGGAAGCCTGGATTCAGGCGCAGCTTTCGACCGGTCAATACGCATCCGACAGCGAAGTGGTGCGCGAAGCCTTGCGTGAAAAACAGATGCGCATGGCAGAAATCGAACGCATTCGCAATGCGTTGAATGCCGCCGAGGAAAGCGGTTTTTCCTCAATGGATAAAGAAGATATACGCGCGAGCGTCAAGGCGGACATGAAGCTCAAATGACCGCTTATCGTCTTAGCAAACTCGCGGAAGACGATATCAGACGCTTGTATCGATACGGCATTGAAACTTTCGGGCAGCGACACGCGGACATTTATTTTGACGCCCTGTTTGAACAGTTCGACAAAATCGCACGCTCGCCCGCCATTTATCAGGCTGTCGATGATATCCACCCCGGATATCGTCGCTGTGTTTTTGCAGCACACACCATTTATTACCGCATGGACGGCAATATCCCTTTGATTATGCGCATTCTGGGTCGTGAAAACCCAGATTTATCGGCGGTATAACGACGCCCCATTTCCACGCGTCATTCCCGCGAAAGCGGGAATCCAGACTTGACGCAACGACGGTTTCCGGCTCGGCACCTCGCACAGTCCGGAAACCCGAATTTGCCTCTTTAAACCGCAACCTCATCCTTGCGCACCGGGCGCGGGCGGCCTTCGGCGTCAATCGCGACAAAGGTAAAGGTTGCCTCTGTCACCTTGATGCGCGGCGGCTGGTTTTTGCGCAGCACCCAGCTTTCAAGATGCAGCACCATCGATGTATTGCCGATCCGTTCGATATCGCCATACACGCACACCACATCCCCGACATAGACCGGACGATGGAACGTCATGCCGTCAACCGCGACCGTGGCAACGCGCCCCTCGGCAATCTGGCTTGCCATCACCCCGCCCGCGATATCCATCTGCGACATCAGCCAGCCGCCGAAAATATCACCGCTCGGGTTGGTGTCGGCGGGCATGGCAAGGGTTCGGGTGCACATGTCGCCGCGCGGCATGGTGTTGTCGGTACCATGTGTGGTCTCACTCTCATTTGCCATCGGGCTTACTCCTGTCTGGGCGCGCCATTCACGCGGGCCGATATTTTTATTGGACCTGACGGTCTCGGTTTTCGCGACAAGTCTGGCACCGTTTTCTGCGCTGCCACAACGAAATTATGATCTCTGGCAAGACCACTGCTTGCATTCACGCCCAAAAAACATTTTTATGGGTCGCATCTGAAAACATATGATACTCGTTAAGCCTAAAGGCATCCAACCCCGTAAAATCAATCAACAGATATGCGTCGTTGGACCTTGTTTTAACATAATAAAGAAGTTGCGTTCCGGGGCATGACCGACCTTTTCGAAGATTCAAACCAATCGACCACAAACGCCTATTCCGCCAAGGATATCGAAGTTCTCGAAGGCCTGGAGCCTGTGCGCCGCCGTCCCGGTATGTATATCGGGGGCACGGACGATGCCGCACTGCATCACCTGGTTGCCGAAATCCTCGATAACTCGATGGACGAGGCCGTCGCCGGCCATGCCGACTGGATCGAGCTGGAACTCAGAACCGACAACACCGTCATGGTGCGCGATAACGGGCGTGGTATTCCGACCGATCCGCATCCGAAATTCCCCGATAAATCGGCGCTTGAAGTCATCCTCACCACGCTTCATTCGGGCGGAAAGTTTTCGGGCAAGGCTTATGAAACATCCGGCGGTCTGCACGGCGTGGGGATGTCGGTCGTGAACGCGCTGACCGACAAATTCCGGGTCGAAGTCGCACGTGATCGCAAACTGGTGTTTCAGGAATATTCCAAAGGCACCCCGCTCGGTCCGCTTCAGGATGGCGGTGCGGTCAATAACCGCCGTGGCACCACGGTCATCTTCCGCCCCGATCCCGAAATTTTCGGCAACCGGGCCAAGCTGAAACCCGCCACCATCTTCCGTATGGCGCGGTCCAAGGCCTATCTGTTCAAGGGTGTTGAAATCCGCTGGTCGGTCGATCCGGAATTGCTGACCAGTGATGATCCGACCCCGCAGCAGGAAGTCCTGAAATTCCCCAACGGGATTCTCGATTACCTGAACATGACCATCGAAGGTCGTGATCTGATCACCGAACGTCCGTTCGCAGGCGAAGCCAAGTTTTCCGAAAGTGCCGGTCGCGTTGAATGGGCGATTGCATGGCCAGATGGCGGCGAAGGGTACTTCCATTCCTATTGTAACACGGTCCCGACCCCGCTTGGCGGCACGCACGAGGCCGGTTTCCGCTATGCCCTGACCAAGGCGATCAAGACCTATGGCGACATGGTCGGTCAGAAAAAGGCCGCGGCCATCACCGCCGAGGACGTCTTTGGCGGCGGTTGCATCATGCTCTCGGTCTTTATTCCCGATCCGCAGTTCCAGGGCCAGACCAAGGAAAAGCTCGGCACCGCATCGGCCACCAAGCTGGTTGAAACCGCGGTTCGCGACCATTTCGATCACTGGCTGACCGGTGATACCGAAAATGCCAAGCGCCTGCTTGAACGCATCATCCTGCGCGCCGAAGAACGCCAGCGCCGCAAGGAAAAGAAAGAAACCAAACGCCAGTCGGCAACCCGCCGCCTGCGCCTTCCGGGCAAGCTTGCCGATTGCTCACGTTCCATCGCCGCCGGAACCGAAATCTTCCTTGTCGAAGGTGACTCGGCAGGTGGTTCCGCCAAACAGGCACGTGACCGTGAAACGCAGGCCGTTCTGCCACTGCGCGGTAAAATCCTGAACGTGGCGTCCGCGACCCGCGAAAAGATGATGGCCAACCAGGAAATCAAGGACATGATCGAAGCCTTTGGCTGCGGTTCCGGCTCCGATTTCCGGCTTTCCGATCTGCGCTATGAACGCATCATCATCATGACCGATGCGGACGTCGATGGCGCGCATATCGCATCGCTTCTGATGACCTTCTTCTATCAGGAAATGGCTGGCCTGATCGAAAACGGCAATCTGTATCTCGCCATGCCGCCGCTTTACCGCCTGACACAGGGCGGCAAATCCATCTATGCGATGGATGATGCGGAAAAAGAGGTCCTGCTTGATACCGAATTCAAGAACCGCGGCAAGGTCGAGATTTCCCGATTTAAGGGTCTGGGTGAAATGCCACCCCCGCAGCTTCGCGAAACCACGATGGCGCCGAAAAAGCGCACCTTGCTGCGCGTTTGCCTGCCTGATGCGGCCGAACCCGATGCCCGTGGCCAGACCAAGGATCTGGTCAACCGCCTGATGGGCAAAAAGCCGGAGCTTCGCTTCCAGTTCATTCAGGAACATGCCCGCTTTGTCGAGGATATCGACGTCTGATCGGATTAAAATTCTTCATCATCAAACCCGGTGTCCTGCACCGGGTTTTTTGTCCCTGACAGCCTGACAAACAAAGCGGACACATAATGACCCACAATTATGCCGCCATCCTCCAGGATATTTCGGACGCGATCCACCAGACCGATTTTACCGATGCCCGCAAGGTCGACTACATCCCCGCCCTTGCCAGCGTCCCCGACGATCATTTTGCCATGGTGCTACGCACCGCCGATGGAAACGAACTTGCCATTGGCGAGGCCGACCTGCCCTTTTCCATCCAAAGCATTTCCAAGGTCTTCGCCCTTGTGCTGGCCCAGCGCGCGCACGGCGATGATTTATGGAAAGCCGTCCGGCGCGAACCATCCGGTTCGGCCTTCAATTCCCTGATCCAGCTTGAACAGGAACACGGCATCCCGCGCAATCCTTTCATCAATGCCGGGGCGATCCGTGTTGCGGATCTGATCGCATCACGCTACGCCAATCCGGATCGTTCGGTGGCCGAATTCCTTGGCCAGCTTTGCGGCAATCCCGGCATTCGCGTTGATAACGATGTCTATCTGTCCGAGGATCAGCACGGTGATCGCAACCGTGCCATTGCCTATCTGATGAAAAGCTTCGGCAAACTTGATAACCCGGTCGAAGACGTCGTGCGCGCCTATTTCAAGCAATGCTCGGTCGCGATGACCGCCCGTGAAATGGCGCGTGCTGCCTTCTTCCTTGCCAACAAGGGTGTCGGCATTGATGACCGCACCGTGATCGCGCCTGGGGAAACCAGCCGCATCAATGCGCTGATGCTGACATGCGGCATGTATGACGGGGTCGGTGATTTTGCATTTACCGTCGGCATTCCGGCCAAAAGCGGGGTTGGCGGCGGCATCATCGGTGTCATTCCCGGCGAATTTTCCGTCTGCGTCTGGTCGCCACGTCTTGACGCACGGGGTAATTCGGCGGCCGGTATCAAGGCGCTTGAAATGCTGATCCGTGCCATCGGACGATCCGTTTTTTAGCCGCAAACATCGGGGCAGAATAACAGGCTGTCGATCTGGCGATATCGCAACGTACGACATACATATGATCATCAAACAATTGATCTTTAAACCTATTCTGGTCGTATTTTTTATATTGCCCTATGCTGGACAGTCAAAGCTGCTATGGACAACCTGATACAAGGAGCCCCCATGAAAACCCGACCCTCTGCTTATGCACGCAGCCTCTCAGGCGCAACTCTCGCGGTCGGGCTGGCTTTTCTGGCCGGATGCAGCAACATGACCATGGTTGAATATCCGAACTATCATGTTGCCGAAGTCGAAAGCTTCAAAACCTATGGCGCGCCAAGCCGGGTCATGATGGTCGAAGTTCATGACAGGGAAAACCTTGTCACCCCGGAAACATGGGCATCTGCGCTGTCCAATCACGGTTATCCGCCACGTCTTGATTTCATTACCGATGCCGGTGATCTCGCCCCGAATCAGACCCTGCGCGATGGCTATCGCGTCGTCGTTGCTGTCAGCCCATCGCAAACAACCATGGGCGAGAAAATATGCACCGCCCCCGAGACTACCGATTATCCCGCAGACACAACCCGTATCCCGGTCCGGATTGCATTCTGTGCGGGTGACAGCCCGATCTCCGAACTCCGGGCGCATTTCATAAAAGATGAATTCGAACAACACCTTATCGAAAACGGGGATACAATTATCTACCAACTGTTTCCCCGCTATATCCGTGATGACGATGACCATCGATGCGGCATGAGGCGCGCGGACTGCTAAACCAAAAATAGCAATTGGTATAAATCCCGCCGGATCACACTTGCTCTTGCTCTCCATTCCGGGCAACCTGTCTTCAACTACCCACAAGGGTAGGCATCAGGCATGAAAATAAATGCCGATAAAAACAGGGAAGACTACTCGAATGGGGAATGACCGTTGCCAGAAATGGCACGTAATGGCGGATTGCGCGCGCCCATCTGGTTGCCTTTGGCACTGGCTGGCGACCCTGAAATGAAAAACAGGGTAAACTTGAAGTCTTCTGTCCTGTCTGTGTGGCCTTTGATCCTGCCATATCTGCGTGGCATGGTTTGCACCGGATTTATCATGATCATGGCATGCGCCGCGGGGCCGGGGTCGGCGGCGATGGCCAATGACAATCATCCCGATCCCGTCAATGCTTATGACCTGAGCCTGACCATCCTTGCCGACCAGGAAGCCTTCCCGCAAAGCTATCAGGTCAATGGCCATGCCAGTGGTGCGCTTTACGACCTCCTGCATGATTTCAGCAAACTTCAACAGATCGACATGACCTTCCAGAATTTGCCGCTGAAACGCGCACTCGAAGACAGTCATAATAACCCGGCCGGGTTCATCGGCATTCCCGGAGACACCAAAACCGGTGCCTTCATCCTGTCGGACGGCATCAGCACCACAAGCCTGCATGCGATCACCCTCAAACAACGTGATCTGGTGATCAAACGCCCAGCCGACCTTGACGGCCTGCAGGTCTCCATGGCGCGCGGCCTGCAACTGCATGGTCAACTGGCCCGCCATCGCGACGAGGGACGCTTTGACGTCACCTGGTTCAACTCGATCCGTCAATCGATTGCCCTGCTGCTTGCCGGGCGGGTTGATGTCGCACTGATCTATTGCGGCTACGCGCAAAAGGCATCTCTAAAGCAGGTTACCCACTTGACCGATGATGAAATTGCCGCATTGTCGATCCACCGCACGCCGCTGATGAATACGATCAATCGCCTTGCATTGCCGGCAAGCCCCGTCAATGCACGCCTGATACGGCGCTTTAACAGCTACCTCGCCAGACAGCGCAGCAACGGCTCACTTGAAAAGCTCTATGCGCAGTATCTGACCGATGAAAACACCATCGAAATGGTTCTAAGCGATACGCTTGCTCCGTCCGACACCAGGATATCAACACCCTAGGTAACAAGTGCGCATAAAGCATCGGCAAAGATGTCAGGTTGTTCCAGGGGCACATAATGCCCTGCCCCGGCAACATCAATCATCGTCGCACCGGCAATACGCGCCGCCATTTCATGATGCGATGCCGGGCTGATCACCCGATCAGCCTCCCCGACCATCACGGTGCAGGGCATATCAAGTTCCGATAACAGCGCCATGCTGTCCGGGCGGTTGGCAACTGCCGTAATCTGGCGCCTGAACACATCAACGCCAAAATCCTCTGCCATATCCGAAAGCAGGCCGATCAGTTCCGCATCATGGCGATGATCGGGATGGAGCATGTCATCAAGCATCGCGTCATTCACCCCCTGAAACGGCAGGCTCCGACCGGAAATCCGTGCGAGTAACAAGCGACGCCTGCGCATCGCCGGGTCGTCTTTCGTCGCCCGCGTATTCACCAGCATCAGATGCGAAACGCGCCTGCGCGCCATGCGCAGGATTTCAAACGCGACATACCCGCCCATCGACATCCCCACCAGCGCAAACCGGTCTGGCGCCTGATCAAGAACGGATCGCGCCATCGCCTGCACATCATCCTGCGTATCAAGCGGGGGAATGATCGGCATGATTGCCGGGCATGGCATCACTCCTTTGCGCGCGGCCAACCGGTCAAGAACCGGCTGCCACATCCGCTGATCGGCCAGCATGCCCGACAGAAAGACGACCGGAATGGCCGGTTTGGGCTCCGCCGTCATTTGATCAGCGCGCTCAGTTCCTTGAATTCCGGGGTTCCTGCCACGCGCAGCCATTCAAACATAACGCTTTCCCGCGTCACGATTTTCGCCCCGGCATCGCGCATCCGTTCCAGCCCGAAAATCTTGTCATGCATGCTGCGCGATGTCACCGCATCGGCGACCACATAAACCTCGCGCCCGCGATCAATCAGTTCCATCACGGTCTGAAGCACGCACACATGGGTTTCCATCCCGGCAATGACGATCTGATCACGCCCCGGTGTTTCTTCGATCTTTTCCATGAAACCGTCGGCCGGTACGCTTGAAAAACTGACCTTGGAAACGACATTGCCACCATCGGCGGTATCGGATGCCTTCATCATCAGATCAAGGATCGGGGCCGCCGTATGGCCAAGCCCCTTGGGATATTGCTCGGTGACAATGACAGGAACATTCAAACGGTTGGCGCATTTGACAAGAAAGCAGCAATTCTCGACAGTCTGGTCAGGGTCCTTACAGGCTGGATAGAGCTTTTCCTGAACATCGATAATCACCAGACTTGCACGTGATGCGTCCATCAACACCGTTTTTCTCCCTGTTTCATTATCTATTTCGCCAGATTACGCTTCCGGTCTGTGGCAAACAAGCCTCTCGCACAGGGTTAAATTGCCTCTTTAACCCTTTTTTGAGGCGTTTTTCTTGACTTAATTAAGGCTTCGCTTTACGACGCAAGCTGCTTTATCGCAGCGATAATCACATCATAACGCATTCTATTGCGGGAAAACGAACCATATGAATTTCGCCGATCTCGGTCTGAGCGAAGATATCCTCAAAGCCGTCGCAGACGCCGGCTATGATACCCCGACCCCCATTCA
The DNA here is from genome assembly GCF_032921865.1 of Thalassospira lucentensis. Lineage (NCBI taxonomy): Bacteria > Pseudomonadati > Pseudomonadota > Alphaproteobacteria > Rhodospirillales > Thalassospiraceae > Thalassospira > Thalassospira lucentensis. Next base: position 3,344,740 of record NZ_CP136684.1, on the reverse strand, counting down.
GAGCCAGGCCATTCCGTCCGTCCTGATGGCACGTGACATTCTGGGCTGTGCACAGACAGGTACGGGCAAGACAGCCAGCTTTACCCTGCCGATGCTCGACATTCTGCATCATGGCCGTGCGCGCATGCGGATGCCCCGTTCGATCATTCTCGAACCGACCCGCGAACTCGCGACCCAGGTAGCAGCAAACTTCGACACCTACGGCAAATACATGTCGCTGTCCAAGGCGCTGATCATTGGCGGGGAATCCTTCGTCGAACAGCAGAAAATCCTTGAAAAGGGTGCCGACGTCATCATCGCGACCCCGGGTCGCCTGATCGATACCTTTGAACGCGGCAAACTGCTTCTGTCGGACTGCAAACTGCTGGTGATCGACGAAGCCGACCGCATGCTTGATATGGGCTTCATTCCCGACATTGAAAAAATCGTCAATATGCTGCCCAAGCAGCGCCAGACGCTTTTCTTCTCGGCGACCATGCCCAAGGAAATCCGTCGCCTTGCCGACAAATTCCTGTCCAACCCCAAGGAAATCACCGTTTCCCCGCCCTCGACGATGGCGACCACGGTGGAACACAAACTCCTTGTCATGGATGAAATGGACAAACGCGAAGCCCTTCGCAAACTTGTCCGTCAGGAAAACGTCAAGAACGCCTTCGTGTTCTGCAACCGCAAAAAAGACGTCGATATCCTGTTCAAATCACTGACCAAGCACGGCTTCAATGCCGGTCGCATGCATGGCGATCTGGTCCAGAGCGAACGCACCGAAACGCTTGATAAATTCAAGTCGGGCGAAATCACCCTGCTGATCTGCTCGGACGTTGCCGCCCGCGGCATTGACGTTGCCGATGTCTCGCACGTCTTTAACTTTGACGTGCCCTTCAACGCCGAGGATTACGTCCACCGTACCGGCCGTACCGGTCGTGCCGGCCGCGCAGGCAAGGCCTTCATGCTGGCCGTGCCCGAAGACGGCAAACTTGTTGCCGCGATCAACAAATCCATCAACATGGACATTCCCCTGACCGAGCTTGAAGGCATCGAAACCCTTGAACTTGACTTCACCGGCAAAAAACGCCGCACGAAGAAAAGCCGCAAGGCACCGGTGCGTGACGCCTCCCCGCGCAATGATCGTCCGGCACGCAACAGCAACCGTGACGACCGCGCTGAACGCGACGCCAAAGCCGCTGCCCCTGCCCGTAACGAGCCACCGGCACAGCCGCCGCGCGAAAATGCGCCACAGCGCGATACAAAGCCGCGCAATGATCGTTCCAGCCGCCCGGCCTATCAGGACCGCGACCGCAATGCAGGACGTTCATCGTCGCGTCGTGATCGGGATGATCGTTATGACCGTGACGACAAACCGGTGATCGGTCTTGGCGATCACGTTCCGGCCTTCCTGCTGACCCCGGTTCCGGCATCAAGCCTTGGCAAGCCACGCGCCGACGAGGTCGAGAAGAAGGCACCGGCCAAGAAATCACCGGCAAAAGCCACGCGCGCCAAACCAGCCCGCACCAGAACGTCCAGGGCCGCCGCCAAGAAAGAAGCCCCGGCACCCGAGGCAAAGGACGAAACGGTCGCATCTTCTGCACCAGTGGCAACTCCGGCTCCGGCTTCGGCTCCGGCAACTGAAGACGCCCCGGCCAAGGAAGAAAAGCCAAAGGCCGCCCGTCGTCCGCGCAAAAAGGCTGCTCCGAAAAAACCCGCCGCGAAAAAGGCTGACAATGCCGACGCCGCGAAAAGCGATCCCGTTACCAGCGAAAGCTGATGCTGGGGAAACCTTCCGGGTTCTGAAAATCAAAAAGGCCGTCAGAGAAATCTGACGGCCTTTTTGGTGAATATGATGATCGACGCAGGCGGTTAAACCGCGCGGAACAATCCGGTCGAACTCGGCTTTTCCGGGCGGCGCTTACGCATCAGTTTCAGCATGGTTTCAATCGAAATCGACAGCAGCGTCGCATGGGTGATTTCCTCGATCTCGTCCATCACCAATGACAATGCCGCACCGGCATTGGTTTCCTGCACAATGCCGCTTGTCGGACCTGCCCCGACCTCTTCAAACAGCCTGACAACATCCAGAAGCGTCGTACGCTTGGCATTGCCACAGAAACGATAACCGCCACCGGCCCCGCGGACCGATTCAACCAGCCCCGCGCGGCCCAGATCGCGCAGGACCTTTGCCAGATGGTTGGTCGAAATATTGTATCTCTCGGCGATTTCGGATGCCGAAAGCTGCCGGTCGGTATCCTCGGCAAGTTCCAGCACGGCATATAATGCGAACAGGGTCGCCTTCTGCAAAGACATCATGGCGTTACACCCCTTCGTCCATATCGGTTTCAAGCTGGATAAAGGGTCCGGCCATCATGCCCTGCGCGCGGAAGAACGACATAAGGTCGGTCGCATCGCGCGGGATCATGGTGCGGATCTTGGTCACACCGGCCTTGCGGAAACAACGGCAGATTTCCTTGTAAAGAATGCTGCCGATCCCGCCCATGCGCAAATTCGGCTCGACGCTGACGGTGCCGACCCAGCCACACGGGACCGAGTTGAATTCCCACGACCGGACTTCACCGAAAATGCAGCCCAGAAGCGTATCGCCTTCTTCGGCAATCAGGAAAAACCGGGAATCCTTCCGGTTGCCATAACGGGTGAACAGATCATCCCAGTAATCGGGCTTGCGAAGGCCCGTTGTGCGATCATCAAGATCGACAACATTGGCAAGGTCATCTTTGACTGCCGGACGAATATTGATTTTATGCTCGCCAATCGTGACCAGGTTATATCCCGGTGTATCTTGCGCAGCGTCCACCACGTAATGCCTTTCTTGTCCTGCAGGTTGGCAAAACCCCAACCCCCCAGCTCCTGACAGGAGAATACCCATAGTAAAAATACGTAAATTGGTACGATTATACTACACTGTCATTACCACGCGCGGCAACGATAAGTTCCGCCGCAGGTGCGAACAAAGCAAAGCAATGCAAGGATTTGAACGACATAACCCCGATATTTGTTCTGTGCAAGTCCTAACGTTTTCGGCACCGCAAACCAGACTATTCTGACATGCCCCGCAACCGGGAATTTCGCCTTCCTCTGGTCCGGCTTCAAAATCACAATCTGTTACCGTAAAAACATCGCGCACGGATCACGCAAAGATTGACAGGAACGCGAAGTCATGGCTTATCGCGCAGCATGTTTTTTGCACTGGCGGGTAATTTATGCAAAGCCCGCAATGCTGCAAAATCAACCCGGATCACAATAATATCTATCGAGTACAAGGAGTGGGGCACGCCATGGCGCGCAACGGTTTCGACGCAATTGATCGCAAAATTCTTCGCGAGATTCAGGAAGACGGGCGCATCTCGATGGTCGAACTGGCCGACAAGGTCGGTCTTTCCGTCTCTCCCTGCCTGCGTCGCCTGCGCAAGCTCGAAGAAAGCGGCGTGATCCGTAAATATGTCGCCCTGCTGGCCCCGTCACATCTGCGTCTGGGGGTGAATGTTTTTGTCACCGTGTCCCTGACCCAGCATGACGAACCGTCGCTGCGCCGTTTTGAAACCGCCGTGCAATCCCACCCGGAAATCGTTGACTGCTACGCCATGGTCGGCAATCAGGATTACATGATGCGCATCGTCGTGCAGGACCCGGCCGCCTATCAGCGTTTCCTGTCCGAAGTCATGATGAAGCTGCCCGGTGTCGCCAATATCAAATCAAGCTTCACCCTGCACGAAGTCAAAAACAGCACCACCCTGCCCGTGCCCGAGGCATAGTAAAACCTATCAGGGACGAACAGTTGTCTTTTCGATAATTGTCTCTATCGGAAATGCCCCTTCAAAATGAATCCAGTGCTCGTCATCTTCTGGATGAGCAGGTTCGGAAACATAGTCATTGATCCGACAAATTGTTGCTCCTAGCGCAACTAACTTTTTTATCGATATTTTGACAACCGTTCCAAAAGCATATCCACCATCAGGTAGGTGCAATGCATACTTCCTAGCTATTTCAAACTTTGGCGAAGTAGATAGCCCGCAAGTTGGTTGACCATAACCGCCGAACTCATGAGCATGAAGCAAATTACCGAGAGAATATCCTGATGCGAAATCTGGATCCCCGCATTGAACTCGATCTCCAAATGGATCAGATTCTGAAAAAGTGCCGCACTCCGGTGCCATCACCAAAGGCATGCCGGGGGCAGAAACTTCCATTGAACGAAGAAGTTCCCTTTCGCAATTAAATCCTCGGTACAAATAATCCATTTGGTTGATAGCGACCCATTTTGTAAGCAACAAAGTCATATGCTATCAGGATGTAGTGCTATTAGGAATGATCGTCGGGAACAACACCGCAAGCGTCACTCCACGCAGCAGGAAAAACGCGTTAAACGACGCCCACAGCAGATGGTTGCTGTCCGCCACCACCGCCCCCCACGCCATCCCGGCATAGATCGCAACCGACAAAAGCATCATGTTGCGCCAGTGCTTGGTCTGCATCGCGCCCAGAAATACCCCGTCAAACTGAAAACCAAGCACCCCGGTAATCGGTAACATCACCGCCCACAGCAAATAGCTGTATGACGCCGCGCGCACTTCCGGGATCGACGTCAGGCCATCAATGATCCACGGCCCGGCAAGGCCAAAGATCGCCGCCATCACCACCGCTGATGCAATCGCCCAGATCGTTGTCTTGCGCACCGCCCACAGGAACTGTTTGCGCCGTTCCGCCCCATAGGCCTGCCCGACAAGCGTTTCCGCCGCATGGGCAAAACCGTCCAGCGCGAATGACCCGAACATCAGGAAATTCTGCAACACCGCATTCGCTGCCAGCGTCACCTCGCCAAAGCGGGCGGAAAAACTGGTAAACAGGGCAAAGGCCGATGTCAGCGCCATGGTGCGCACAAAGATATCACCATTGATCTTCATCAGGCGCGCCAGTTGCGTACGATCAAAAATACCGATCCCGCGCCACGTCCCGCCAAGCCGTTTGAGATGCGGCTGCATCAAAAACCAGCCCAGCATCACACCGGAATAATCGGCAATCACGGTTGCCCCGGCAACCCCTTTGACGTCCCAACCAAAGCCCTGCACAAACAGGATATCCAGAACCATGTTCAGGCTGTTTAAAACCACCTGAAAAATAAACACCGCGCGCGCGTCACGCATCGCCAGCAACCAGCCCAGCATGCAGTATTGCATCAATGTCGCGGGCGATGCCCAGATGCGCACATGGAAATAATCCCGTGCTGCCGCCTCGACTGCCGCGGTCGGCTGGATCAAGGCCATTGCAAGCTCGATGATCGGCCATTGCAGCACCATGACGGCAAGCCCCGCCGTCACCGCAATCAGGGCCGCCCTGGCAAAAACCGCCCTTACCCCGTTCGGATCACGCCGCCCATAGGCCTGTGCCGCAAGCCCGGTGGTCGCCATGCGTAAAAAGCCAAAGCTCCAGAACACATAGGAAAAAATCAGCGCTCCGACCGCAACCGCCCCGATATAATGCGGGCTGTCCAGATGGCCGACCACTGCGGTATCAACCGCCCCCAGCAACGGAACGGTGGCATTGGACAGGATAATCGGCAGGGTCAACGCCAGAACGCGTCGATCCCCCTTGCCGACCCAGCGGCGCGTACGGCTCAGACGGGAACTCGTCGGGGAACTCATCGGGGCCTCGGAAAATCTTCTTCGGATGGGGCGAATTCCGGATCATCCGGAGGACTTCTTGTGACACAGTTTGCACAGGTGCAAAAGGCACCTTTGGAACTGTTATGCATCAAAGAATCCACATTGTGGAATACCATCCACCCCTCATTCACCCTTTAGGCGATTTTTCTCCGCCTGCCTGACCCTCTCAAAACCCACCAGACATGCAAATTCATGTCATGATTTTTTCACAATTTCCGACAAATGACTGTGAAATCGCAATAAATTTGTGACAGGAATTTCGACCATTTGGTCATGATTGCTGCCCAAAATACTATCCCAATGAATAGTTCGCCGTCGCAAAATCATGCTTTATTGACAGAAATCCTGATCAATTCTGGCTATACCGGGCCAATCATCCACAAAGTTATCCACAGGCCATATTACAGCCCATATCACAACGTGGATCATGGCCCTGTTCCGTCATTTACCTGCCCGATACATCACCCGCCGGGTATTTGTCCGACCAATCTCTCCTTTGGCCCCATACAATGCGGGGCAAACCGATCCTTTACCGCTTCATCGGGGAACAGCGTCGCGATCAAATTGCTGCCACTGAAAACCGCCAGATATAAAAAGACTGGCCGTTGCGACGCAGCATTGCTAATCAGGGACAAAGACAAACGAAGGGATCTGACATGACCGCCGAAACCGCATTGAACGGACCGATGCTGCCGGCCGCATCGGGAACGACCAAAAGCATCGTGATCCTGCTGCATGGCTATGGCGCCGATGGCAATGACCTGATCGGGCTGGCACCTCATTTTGCCCGTGCCCTGCCCGACACCGCGTTTTATTCGCCCAATGCCCCGTTTCCATGCGAAATGTCGCCGTTTGGGCGGCAATGGTTCAGCCTGGCCGAATATGATCCGGAATTTCTCCGCCGTCAGCCCGAAACCATGTCGGGCGCGCTGCGCGCCATGGCCGAGGGGGCAGCGAAAAACTCCGCCTATATCGACCGCTTCATCGATACCCTTCTGGCCGAACATAACCTTCCGGCAAACAAACTTGCCCTGATCGGCTTCTCGCAGGGCACGATGATGTCGCTGCAAACCGCACCGCGTCGCGATCCGGCTCTGGCCGGTGTCGTCGGTTTCTCGGGCGCTCTTCTGGGCGACGAAGCATTTGCAAGCGCGATCAAAACCAGACCGCCGGTTCTGCTGGTTCATGGCACCGCCGATCCGGTCGTCCCGATAGAGGCATCCCGACTGGCACTTGATACCCTGACCGCCAACGGCTTTGCCGCCAAACTGCACGAACGCCCCGGCCTTCAGCACGGCATCGACGAGGAAGGCATTCTTCTGGCGATGAAATTCCTGCAATCGCATCTTGGCTGAAAACGCCCGGAAATTTCGATACACCGCCCGACACCTGCCCTCACATCGAAGGCAGGTGTTTTTCGTATATGATGTTACAGGATTTTTTCTGCACCTTATTGAAAGACCAGCAGCCCATCCCAAAGTATAGGAAATCTGTCTGGACAGCGGCAGAAAGCCCGACAATCATATTGTCGTGGCATCTATACATTCGGTGTGGGTCGGGAGAAATCATTACATGCTGCAGAAAATCAAAATCGGCTACAAGATCGCCGGTTTGTCCATCGTGGCCCTGCTCGGCCTGATCGTCATTTCAACCTTCGAACTTATGAGTTTGCGCACCACCCTGCTTGAAGACCGCAAGGAGAAAATCCGCGCCATCACCGAATATGCGGTGTCGCAGGCCAACGATTTTCAAAAGCAGGTCAAGGCGGGCGAGCTTGATCAACAGGCCGCAATCGACGCATTCTACAAGGTCGTTTCCGCAGGCAAATATGATGGCGATATCGGTTACTTCTTTGCCCTGACCAAGGACAATATCATGGTCATGCACGGGGCCAACCCGGCACTGGTCGGCAAGGATTTCACCTCTGTCCAGGACCCGAACGGCGCTTACTTCATTCGTGATCTGGTGGCAGCCGGCAGCAACCCGAATGGCGGTTTTTCATCCTATCACTGGCCCAAACCCGGCGAGCCAAAGGAACTGACATTTGAAAAAATCTCCTTTGCACATCCCCTGCCATGGGGGGCCATTCTTGGCACCGGCGTCTATATCGACGATGTTGACGTCGCCTTCTGGGATTCCGCGATCTGGTTCATCACGTTAAGTTTGGCGATCATTGCCCTTCTGATGCTGACCGGTTTCTGGATCGGACGCGATATTACCAATGGCCTGCGCAAGCTTTCCGAACGCATGACCTACATTGCCAATGGCGATCTCGACGGTCATATCGAAGGTCAGGACCGTGGGGACGAAGTGGGCGATATGGCGCGCACCGTTGTGGCCTTCCGCGAACAGGCCCGCGAAAACCTGCAATTGCAGCAACGCCAGAAACAGATGGAAACCGAAGCCGAACAGAAACGCCGCAAGGACGTTCTGGAAATGGCAAGCAGTCTGGAAAATCGGGTCAAGGGCCTGATCCAGTCGATCTCGGCCTCGATCTCGGACATGAAAAAGGCGACGGCAAACATGCAGTCTGCCACCGAAATGAACAGCAAGCTGTCAGGCGCCGTTGCAACCGCCACCGCCCAGACATCGGGCAACGTTCAAACCGTCTCTGCCGCGACCGAACAACTGACCGCATCGTCCGATGAAATCGCCCAGCAGATCGCGCGTTCGGCCGACATTGCCAATCAGGCCAATGATGAAGCCACCCGCACCAACGAAACCGTCACCGGCCTTGCCGACGCCGCACAGAAAATCGGCGACGTCGCCAAACTGATCGGTGACATTGCCGAACAGACCAACCTTCTGGCCCTGAACGCCACCATCGAAGCCGCCCGCGCAGGCGATGCCGGCAAGGGCTTTGCGGTTGTCGCAAGCGAGGTCAAAAACCTTGCCAACCAGACCGCCAAGGCGACCGAGGAAATCAATCAGCAGATCACCTCGGTCCAGAACGAAACCGGCGAGGCGGTTGACGCCATCCGCCGCATTTCCGAAACCATCGCCAAGGTCGCCGACAGTTCAACCGCGATTGCCGCTGCGGTCGAGGAACAGCACGCCGCCATCGGCGAAATCGCACGTAACGTCGAAGAAGCCGCCAACGGCACCCGCGAAGTGTCCGAGCGGATCGAAACCGTCAATGACAATGCCGGCAAGGTTTCATCAGGCACGACCCAGCTTGCCCAGACAGCCGAGAAACTCGTCGCCGAAGCCGTGTCGCTGGATCAGGCCGTCGAAAGCTTCCTTGCCGATCTGCGCAAAAACGCAGCCGCCTGATATCGACTGCTGCGCCTAAATGAGAACAGCCGCCCGGTTGGGCGGCTGTTTTTTTGTTCATCGGGCTATCGTGCTATCGCGCTATCGGCATCATGACCGGGTCGCATCAATATCAATGCGGATGGTCACATCATCACCGACCTGGCTGGTATCGCTCCACTGGCCCTGCCCGACGCCGAAATCCGTCCGCTTGATCGTCACCGTCCCTTCGGCTTCCGCCTCATTGCCCTCAATCTCAAGCGTAAAGGGCAGAACGACTTCCTTGGTCACATCCCGGATCGTCAGATCAGCCGTCGCCTCATACTGGCCCGGCGCGATTTCGCGGAAGGATTTGGTTTCAAACTTTGCGGTCGGCCACTGCGCGACATCAAACCAGTCTGCTGAAATGATCTGGCTGTCGCGATCGGCATTTTCGGTATTAACCGATGCGATATCAATCAGGACACTGACTTTCGATCCGGCAAGATCATCCGGCGAAAAACTGATTTCGGCGGTGAATTTATTGAACTCGCCCTCGAAATCCGCGCCAAGCTGGGTGCCGGCAAATTCGATATCGCTGTCATCGGTTTTGACCTGCCACTGATCGGCGGCAAAGGCCGGGGTGCAAATGGCCATCGCCGGAACAATCGCCGAAGCGCGCAGAATGTTTTTAAACAAAGACGTCATGATCAACTCCCTTTCCCCGTCCCCGGAAGCATCCGGCGGAGCGTCGCATCGCGATTGATGAAATGATGTTTGAATGCCGCAGCCACATGCAGCCCGACAAGACCGACAATTACCCAGGACAATATCCAGTGGGTAAAGCGAAGCTGTTCATAAAGTACCTTGTCCGGCCCGACGAGGTCTGGAAGCGTGAACAGGCCAAAGACACTGACCGAAAAATTCGCCGCCGACGACATCAGCCACCCGCTTAGCGGCATGGCCAGCATCACGGCATAAAGCGCGAAATGCGCCAGTTTCGCCGCCTGACGTTCCCATGCCTTTTCACCGAGCCCCGCCGGTGTCTGTTCGGCCAGACGCCAGATAATGCGCAAAATCGCCAGGAAAAGGATGGTAACACCAATCGATTTATGGCGTGAAATCCACGCCAGCTTTTCCAGCCCCAGCGGCAAAAGATCCATATACCAGCCAATCGCAAACATCGTGGCAAACAGGATCGCCATCAGCCAGTGAAAACTCTTGGTCACCGGACCAAAGCCCGTTTGCGTACTGCGAAGCGCCATATGTGATCCTCTCAGGACAAAAAACACCAAACCGGCGGGACAATCACATGCCGCCGCCGGTTTGTCAGTATCGTTATTTCTGCTGCAGGAACTCGGTCGAAATCTGCAGTTCGACTTCGTCGCTGACAGCCGGCACCAGATAGTTCATGCCATATTCCGAACGGGTCACGGTACCGGTCGCGCCGAAACCAAGAACATGATCGCCGGTCATCGGGTGATCGCCTTCACCGGTCAGGGTCACATCCAGAACCAGCGGCTTGGTCTGGCCCAGAAGGGTCAGGTCGCCGGTGATGGTGGCGGTCTTATCGCCGGTCATCTCGATCGAGGTGCTTTTGAACGTTGCGGTCGGGTTCTGTTCAACATTCAGGAAGTCGGCGGTTTTCATGTGGTTGTCGAGGCCCTCGACACCGGTATCGACCTTGCTGAGGTCAATCGTAATGATCGCCGACGATGCCGCCGGGTTTTCACGATCAAGCGTCAGTTCGCCGCTCGTGCCGCCAAAACGGCCCTGGAAGTTGGAAAAACCAAGATGGTTGACGATGAAGATCACGCTGGTATGGGTCGGATCGAGCTTATAGCTCTCGGCCGCCTGTGCCGAAACGGCAGCCCCCGAAAGACCCGCTGCAATCGCCAGAACGAAACCGGCCTTCTTGATTGACGTAAACATTATGCACATCCCTTGTTTAAAAATCGTTCGACGCGAATTGCCGCATCGCAACAAAACTGGAAAAAGGATGACAGCACATGCCCCTGGCCTCAAGCCGGACAGCCCGCAACACTCATTTTCCCCAGAGGAAACAATAAACGCCGTTTGCGCCTTATTTTATCCAAAATGAGAACGCACTGATATCAGAACCAAAATCGATATACTTTCCGACAAAATCCCCGGTTTACCGGGCACAGGCGCCTCTTTCGCATTGCGAATCCCATGCATGACGTAACGTCAAATCATCTGATATCCCGTCGTCACAAATCATTCCCCAAAACAATTGCGGCCGACGCACTGTGCATCGGCCTGCATTTGGAAACAATCTTGTGCGGGAATATCATTCTGCGGGGGCGGGTTGCCCCTGTTCGACGGCCCCTGATCCCTGATCATTCGGATCAATGCATTCCTTGACCCACACGTCATAAACCGGATGTTCAAGCCCCGAAAGACCCGGTGTTGACGCAAACATCCAGCCCGAAAACAGTTCGGCGACGGTGTTTTCGGCATCTTCACGCTGGTCGGAAATTTCAAGGAAACCGGCACTTTCCGGGCGTTCTTCCGGCGGGGTGCGATAGCAGGCATCAACCCGGATCGTAAGGGTGCCGAATTTCGCCGTCTGGCCGACCGGCACCTCAAAGGTCGAAATGCGGGCGGTGATTTTATCAAGCCCCTGAAGCTGGGCGATCTCGGCCGGGCGATAATCCAGCGCAAAGGCAGACGTCAAAGCAGCCACAGAAACAACCGCGGCAACCGCAGCGCCAAACACTATCTTGGTTTTCATGAATAATCAGTCCTGATCGTCTGGCTTGCCATAAGGATTGTGCAGCTCTTCAACAACGCTGCGCATCACCTGGCGGAACTGTTCCTCGTCGCAACCCATCAGCAACGCGTCTTCCATTGCTTCCTGCATCATTTCGCGCAGTTCGCCGAAATTCTCGTTCAGAACCTTGATCTTCTCCACGCACGAAAGCGGTGCCCCTTCGGGGTCCTGCCATGTGGGAAAATTCCTGTTCATGCTATCGGACTTGCTCATCAAGCGGCTCCGCTGCCTTTCGATCTGATCAGGATATCGGTGTCGATATCACGTTACGCAAGCTCTCAAAGATACTTCGCGGCAAACTGACCGGTAAAACCGGCAAAATCATGGCCGGTTTCATACCCGCCATTCCGGCCCGGTCACCGAACTCGCCACCCGGATCAATGCCTATTCGGGGCTGTCCGAAGAACTGCCACCAGAATTACCACCAGATCCACCGCCGGACGAATAAATCACCTGCCCGATCAGTTCTTCGAGGTTAACCGACCCTTGCGTGTATTCAATCTCGCCGCCCGGGGCCAGCATGTCGATATCCCCGCCCGGCTCCAGCGATACGAATTTACCGCCCAGCAATCCGTCGGATGCGATCTTGGCCGAACTGTCCGCAGGCAGTTCCACATCGGAACGCACCGTCATCTTGACCACCGCCATATAGGTCTTCGGGTTCAGTTCCTGTGCCGTGACCGAGCCAACCTTGACACCCGAAATCCGCACATCATTGCCCACCGTCAGGCCATCAATGCGGTTGAAGCTTGCCGAAAGTTCGTATCCGTCAACAAACTCGATGCCCGCCCGGGAATAGGAATAGGACGCAAAGCCCACCGCCACGGCGATTACGGCTGCCCCTGCAAGGCTCTCGATCAGTCTGTTGCTCATGGACCTTATCCGTATCTGCTATCTTGTTGATCTGCATATTGTCGCGTGCGGGCCGAAAAAACAACCGGCTCGGGCACTTCGGTGCAAAAACGCGGTAGAAACACAACCGGGCGCCAACATATTGTCGCGCCCGGTTGCAGAATATAACAATTCCCGATCAGCCTTCCGGCGACCATGCCTGATAGTCGCCAGTCGCCTTGGCGCGCTGGCCGCCACTATATTCGTGGCCTTTCGGGCGATAGGCATGCTTGGTCCCGGTCAGGTTCGGCAGGTGATCTTTCTGCCACTCGTAACGGTCTTCGGCCTTTTCCGACAGCGGCGCATCAATCGTGTAATGCAGCCATGCATGCCATTCAGCCGGAACCTTGGAACCCTCGGTAATACCTTTATAAATCACCCAGCGTTTCGCACGGCGACCATTGGCGGCTTTCTTTTCGGTGTAATAGACATTTCCAAAACGGTCTTCGCCGACGCGTTTGCCATACAGCGCGGTAAAAATGCGGGTCCCGACGGTGGCCATGTGTGGTCTCTCTCCAGATCTGGTTCTTCCGCCTTTGGCGGCGCGCAGACAAAAGGCCCGTATTTGCAAAGCGGTGTTTGCTGGCGGGCCCTGATTTTGCGGCCTGTGTCCGGCGGTCAATAAGGACCTTATATGTCGTGATGTTGCTGCAAAGTCAATGTTTCAGACAGCTGCAGATACCGCATTTCCCGCACAGGCCCCCGCAAAGCCGGGGCAGACACACAATATGGGGTATGACTCCGCGAAAACACCTCCAAAACAACCCACAACCACTTGTGTATGCCCAACTCATTGCAACACAATCGTCACGCGGTCTTGTCCACCTGTTTATCCACAGCATTCCAAGGTTATCGGTCCTGCATATACCCTGCCCGGCTTGAAAATTCGCGCCGAATAAAAACAATGATTTTCATATAAATATCAAAATGTTATCAGACATCCCCGTGCTAGAAACATTTCCGAAACGGCATTGTCTGTGCTTGGCGCTGGATTTCAAATGCAAACGGCGTTAGCTTTGTTTTGCGTTGTGGGGGTCATCTCGTCCCGGCACAAGATGTAGTCCGAGTCTTATGGACTTGTGATGGCCGCACCATCGCCAGAAGCGCAGTATTCCGCGGGCTTGCGGGGCGTTTAAACAATCTTAACGAGATTTTCCAAACATCAGATATGCGCGACATCGATTGAACCACTACATCTAGTGATAAAAATCGCTGTCAACCACAAAGTTTGGTGGACTACCCCGAAATTTTGGCCTTATAGTCTTGGCCACGGACCGGATGGTTCCAAGGGGGGACCACCACCACAGATTACAGATTTCCGTTCGCCCAAACATGGCCATTTTATAAAGGCCAGGGGGCAGCGTATGAGCGTTGAGCAAACTATATAATGTTCAGGCCGTGTTGGTGCTTATGCGCACGACATCAAGTCTGACCAAAACGGAGCAGACCATGCGGATCAGCAGAAAGTTCACCCAGGAAGGTGTCAGCCCATACGCCGACATCGATTTTCGTAAGTCGTCCTGCGTTATCAAAAACCCCGACGGCTCGGTTGTTTTTGAAATGAAAGATATCGACGTCCCGTCCTCCTGGTCGCAGGTGGCAAGTGACGTCCTTGCGCAGAAATACTTCCGAAAGGCGGGTGTTCCGGTTGCGCTGAAACCGGTCAAGGAAAAGGACGTTCCGTCCTGGCTCTGGCGTCAGGCACCTGACAAGTCCAAGCTCGAAAAAATGCCGAAAGAAGGCCGCTACACCAGCGAAACCAGTGCCACCCAGGTCTTTGACCGTCTGGCTGGCACCTGGACCTATTGGGGCTGGAAAGGCGGCTATTTCGATGCCGAATCCGATGCCCAGGCTTTCTTCGATGAAATGCGTTATCAGCTTTCCCACCAGATGGGTGCGCCGAACTCGCCGCAATGGTTCAATACCGGTCTGCATTGGGCCTACGGCATTGATGGCCCGGCGCAGGGTCACTCCTATGTTGATTTCAAAACCGGCGAACTGACCAAATCGGCCAGTGCGTACGAACATCCGCAGCCCCATGCCTGCTTCATCCAGTCGGTTTCCGATGACCTCGTGAACGAGGGCGGCATCATGGATCTCTGGACCCGTGAAGCACGCCTGTTCAAATTCGGTTCGGGCACCGGTTCGAACTTCTCGAATGTGCGCGGCGAAGGCGAAACGCTTTCGGGTGGCGGCCGTTCTTCCGGCCTCATGAGCTTCCTTAAAATCGGTGACCGCGCTGCGGGCGCGATCAAATCGGGCGGCACCACGCGCCGTGCGGCCAAAATGGTCGTGGTCGATATCAACCACCCGGACATCGAAAACTATATCGACTGGAAAGTCATCGAAGAACAGAAGGTCGCGGCCCTCGTCGCCGGTTCGAAACTGGCCGAAAAGCACCTGACCGAGGTTCTCGCGGCCTGCACCAACTGGGACGGTGCCGCCAATTCCGAGGATCGCTTCCTGCCGCGCGCCAACCCGCAGCTCAAAGAAGCCGTGCTGGCCGCCCGTGCGGTGATGATCCCCGATAGCTATATCAACAAGATCATCGAATTCGCCCGTCAGGGCTTCACCGAAATCAGCTTCAAGACCTATGACACCGATTGGGACTCCGAGGCATACCTGACCGTTTCGGGTCAGAACTCGAACAACTCGGTTCGCGTCTCGAACGACTTCCTTCAGGCTGTTCTTGATAACGGTGACTGGGAACTGATCCGCCGTACCGATGGCAAGGTTTCCAAAACCCTTGCCGCCCGCGAATTGTGGGACAAGGTCGGCGAAGCCGCATGGGCCTGTGCCGATCCGGGCATCCAGTATGACACCACGATCAACGAATGGCACACCTGCCCGAATTCGGGTCGCATCAATGCGTCCAACCCGTGCTCGGAATATATGTTCCTTGACGATACGGCCTGTAACCTGGCGTCACTGAACCTGATGAACTTCCGTTCGGATGATGGTGGCGTTGATGTCGCGGCATATGAACATGCCGTGCGTCTCTGGACCGTCGTTCTGGAAATCTCGGTTCTGATGGCACAGTTCCCGTCGGATCGTATTGCCGAACTGTCCTATCGTTACCGCACGCTCGGCCTTGGCTATGCCAACATTGGCGGCCTGCTCATGAGCATGGGCATCCCCTATGACAGCGACGAAGGCCGTGCGATTGGCGCGTCGCTCACCGCAATCATGTGTGGCGTTTCCTATGCGACCTCGGCCGAAATGGCGTCCGAACTCGGTGCCTTCCCGGGCTATGCCGATAACGCCAAGGAAATGCTGCGTGTCATGCGCAACCATCGTCGTGCCGCACATGGCGAACAGGAAGGCTACGAAGGTCTTTCGATCAATCCGGTGCCGCTGGTTGCCGCCAATTCTCCCTATGCCGAACTTCCGGTTGCCGCCCGCGCCGCATGGGACAAGGCACTGGAACTGGGCGAAAAGCACGGTTACCGCAACGCACAGACCACCGTTATCGCGCCGACCGGCACCATTGGTCTGGTCATGGATTGCGACACCACCGGGATCGAGCCGGACTTCGCCCTTGTGAAGTTCAAAAAGCTTGCCGGCGGCGGTTACTTCAAAATCATCAACCGCACCGTTCCGGTCGCACTGGCAACGCTCGGCTATACCGAACGCCAGATTCGCGACATTGAAAAATACGCGGTCGGTCATGGCACCCTGGTGGGTTCGCCCTCCATCACCCATGACGATCTCAAGGCCAAGGGCTTTGATGATGACGCGATTTCGAAAATCGAAGGCGCGCTTGCCAACGCATTCGACATCAAATTCGTCTTCAACAAATACACCTTTGGCGAAGAATACTGCGTCAAGCAGCTTGGCCTTGATGCCAAGGCGCTCAACAGCATGGACTTTGACATGCTGGCCGCCCTTGGCTTCGACAAAAAGCAGATAGAACTGGCAAACACCTATGTTTGCGGCGCGATGACGCTGGAACAGGCTCCGCACCTGCGTGACGAAGACCTTCCGGTATTTGATTGCGCCAACCCGTGTGGCCGTATCGGCAAACGTTACCTGTCGGCTGAAAGCCACATCCGCATGATGGCCGCGGCACAGCCGTTCATCTCGGGTGCGATTTCGAAAACCATCAACATGCCGAACAATGCCTCGATCCAGGATTGCAAGGACGCCTATATGCTGTCCTGGCGTCTCTGCCTCAAGGCAAACGCGCTCTATCGTGATGGCTCGAAACTCAGCCAGCCGCTGAACGCAGCCCTCGTCGAAGAAGACGATTACGCCGATCAGCCGACCGCAACCAAGGCGGCCGCTGTTTCCGAACAGATCGTCGAAAAAATCATCGAACGCGTCATTCGTGGCGACCGTCGTTCCCTGCCGTCACGCCGCAAGGGTTACACCCAGAAGGCCACCGTCGGCGGACACAAGGTCTATCTGCGTACTGGCGAATACGAAGACGGCAAACTTGGCGAAATCTTCATCGACATGCACAAGGAAGGCGCTGCTTTCCGCTCGCTGATGAACAACTTCGCCATCGCGGTTTCCATCGGCCTTCAGTATGGCGTGCCGCTTGAAGAATATGTCGAAGCCTTCACCTTCACCCGCTTCGAGCCGTCGGGCATGGTTTCCGGGAACGACGCCATCAAAATGGCAACCTCGATCCTTGATTACATGTTCCGCGAACTGGCCATTTCCTATCTGGGTCGTAACGACCTCGCCCATGTCCAGCCGTCCGACGTTCTGCCGGACGCCGTTGGCAAGGGTGTGGCCGAAGGCGACCTTGGCGAGGAAGCCAAGGCCGAAGACCGCGCGATCGAAACCATCCGCAAGGTCGCATCCAGCGGCTTCGTCCGTCGCAACCTCTACGTTGTCGATGGCGGTGCGCCGGTCGAAGAACGCGTGATCATGAAGGCAACCGGCACCGATCATGCCCACTCGCATGATCATGGCCACAGCCATCAGGCCGAAACCGCCAGCATCGCAACCACCGCTGCCCCGACCAGCAGCGAAACCGCGATCCTGAACGCCAGCGAAGAAGTCATGTCGGCAACGGATGCCAAACTCGACCGCATCCGCGAAGCCCGCATGAAAGGCTACGAAGGCGACGGTTGCCCTGAATGCGGCAACTTCACCCTTGTGCGCAACGGCACCTGCCTGAAATGCAACTCTTGCGGCAGCACCACCGGCTGCTCGTAAGAGCCCCGGCACCACCGCAAACCTGATCTGATCAGTAAACCGGCCGGGATTAATTTCCCGGCCGGTTTTGTTTTTCCCGTTTGTTGGGAACCTACCGCATCCGTCCCAAAAGACTGCGCCCCAGCAAAACCGCAACACAGGCAATCCCGGCAATCAGAATGCCGATACTGCCCCAGCCAAACTGCTCGGCCATGGATCCCGCAATCGCCGGGCCGACCATCAGTCCGATATTATTGCCCTGCATGGCAAAGCCGATGGTCACCGCGACAAGCGCGCTTCGCGGTGCGGATCGCCCGGCGGCATCAAAAACCACAACCGGGATGAACCCGCCGACGAATGAAAAGATCAAGGCGGCGGGAAACGGCACCAGAACCGAAATCCCGTCGATCAGAATACCGGCACTGCAAACCGTCATGACCGCAAATGCCGTCATCAGGATACGCTGCGCCTGATATCCCCGCGCCAGCATCACACCACAAACGATGTTCCCCGCCGCCCCGGCCAACACAATCACCGCGCCCAGAACACCCGAAAGTTCCGGCCCGATCTGCATGCCTTTGGACAAAAGCATCGGCAAAAATCCGAACACGGCAAAATAACACGCCGTATAGGCGGCAAAGATGCCGCCCAATATCCACGGCGCGCCCGACCGCAATGCCCAGCCAAGGTCATCGCCAATCGCACGATGATCAAAATCATCCCTCAAATCCGCATCGGGAATGGCGCGCATATATCCGCGCAACAAAACGGCATATCCCGCCAGAAGCACCGCATTGCCAAGCCACAATCCGCGCCACCCGGTCAGCCCCAAGACCGGGGCAGCCAGCATGACAAGACAGATGCCAACCGGCATGAAAGTCGCCCAAAGCGCCATGGCTTTTTCGCGCCCGCCATGGCGCGTGGCCGCTGTGATCAATGTCGGGGCGGCAACAATCAGCAACAGAAAACCGATACCCTCAAGCACCCTTGATGCAAGGATGATATCGAAAACAGGGCTCACCCCGCCAATCGCCGATCCGACCGCCTGCATCAAAAGCCCCGACAACGCCATGCCCTTTGCGCCAAACCGCCCCACCAGCAGGCCAAGCGGTGCCGCCGCCAGCGCGCCGACAAGCGCAAAGGCCGATAACAGCCAGGACGCACTTGCCAACCCGACGCCAAGGTCATCCTGCAAGGCCGTCATGACAACCGGCACCTTGCCGACCTGGAATGCCGATACGATGCCCGCACCGACAATCACCGGCACAACGAAACGGTCAATTGCCACCGTTCGCTGCCGGTCACCGATCATGTTCATCATGCGCTTCGGGCTTTAAGCAGATGCCGCCCTTCGGAAAGCGCAATTGCGGTTCGGGCCACATGCTCCCCCTGGAACCGGGCGCCGTCCAGCTCGTTTTCCGACGGGCTCCGATCGCCGCCCTGTCCGTCATCGGCAATGGTCGATGCCCCGTATGGCGAACAGCCGGTAACTTCGTCCATCCGCCCCTGCCCCTTGAAGGTATAAGGCAGTCCGACAATCACCATGCCGAAATGCAATAACGGGATATGGGTCGATAAAATCGTTGTTTCCTGCCCGCCATGCTGGCTGCCGGTCGATGTAAAGACACTGCCAACCTTGCCGACAAGCTTGTCCTGCGCCCAGATCCCGCCCGCCTGATCAAGGAAGTTTTTCATCTGGCTTGCCATATTGCCAAACCGGGTTGGCGTGCCAAAAATGATCGCGTCATAATCGGCCAGATCGGAAACCGTCGCGACTGGCGCTGCCTGATCCAGCTTGTATCCGGCACTTTCCGCCACGGCATCCGGCACGATTTCGGGCACGCGTTTGATATCCACAATCGCCCCGGTTTTGCGCGCGCCCTCGGCAACCGCATTGGCCATGATTTCCATATGGCCATAGGACGAATAATAAAGCACCAGAACCCTTGTCATGACCGGTCTCTTTCAAATTGTTGCGACAGGGTTCCCTGCATCGCACAGCCATCCGTTCGAAATAAGTGGCAAAAGAACGATCAAAATGTTCTAAAATATCGATCATGCTGGATGGATTGACCCTTGATCAGATGCGCGTTTTGATCGCTGTTGCCGAAACCGGAAGCTTCCGGGCTGCGGCAAAGCGGCTTGGCCGCGTACAATCAGCAATCAGCCACGCCATCGGCAATCTTGAAACCGAACTGGGGATTTGTCTTTTTGACCGATCCGGGCACCGCCCCACCCTGACCGTCGAAGGCCAGACCCTGCTTGCCGATGCCCGTGCGGTTCTTCTGAAAACCGATGCGCTGCGCGCCCGCGCACGCGGCATGGAACAGGGTGTGGAACTCGAACTGCGCATCGTGGTGGATACGCTGTTTCCCCTGCCCGAAATCGGTGCGGCCCTTCTGGCGATGCGAAATGCCTTTCCCACCGTTTCGGTCAATCTCTCGGTCCTGCCGCTTGGCGGTCCGGTTTCTGCCCTTGATCAGAAGAAATGCGATCTCGCCATTACCGTCGGCGAGGAATTCCGCAACCCGCATATCGAGGCAGAGGCCGTCGGCACAACCGCAATGATTGCCGTGGTTGCCACAACAAATCCCCTGGCGCAGGCCATTCGGGGCGACACCCTTTTGCCCAAAACCGCCCTGGCCGAACATCTGCAAATCGTCATCGAAGATCCGACCCCGCTTTCCGACGGAACCGATATCGGCGTTTTATCGCCCGGCACCTGGCGTGTCGGCAGTCTGGATGTCAAACACAGCCTTATTCTGTCCGGGCTTGGCTGGGGCCGCATGCCGTTCTGGCGCATATCGCAGGACCTCGAAGACGGCCGCCTGATCCGCGTGCCCGCCGCCTCCTTCGGAAAGGACGGCGAAACGCTGCTGCACTGCTATCTCCTCCATCGCACCGATCAGACAATGGGCCCCGCCGCCCGCCTGCTGCGCTGGGAAATACTGGCACGAACGCAATCCAATCTTTGAATTCCTTGGGCTTCCCCCTAATCTGTGCCGATAAATCAGTTATCGCCCCGATTAACGGAGTATCCCGTGTCCGCCGCCATCACGCCACCGATCACTGCCAATACCGCCCTCATCGTCCTTGATGTGCAAAAGGCCATCGACGATCCGAAATGGGCGTCAAAAAACAATCCCGGCTATGTCGATAAAATCGTCGATCTGCTGGCGGGTTTTCGGGCGGCAGGCCTTCCGGTGATCCATATCCGCCATGACGAACCCGATCCCGCCTCGACCTATCACACCGATGGTCCGGGCAATGCGATCAAACCCGAAGTCGCCCCGCTGCCGGGCGAACCGGTCATTGCCAAAAACGTCAATTGCGCCTTCATCGCCACCGATCTTGAAAAATACCTGCACGATCATGGCATTACGCGTCTGATCTTTACCGGCGTCGTCATCCACAATTCGATGGATGCCTCAATCCGGGTCGCCCATTGTCTGGGGTTTGACGTCATCCTGCCGCTTGATGCCACCACCGCGATTGACGTCACCGACGCCAAGGGTATCCGTCACGATGCGCAAACCGTGTTTGACCTGTTTGCCGCGGTTCTGGGATCGGAATATTGCACGCTTTCGACCAGTGCCGATATCATGGCCCGACTGCCAAATTCAGGCGCCTGATCATTTCCTGACTTTAATTATTCATGTTTTGGAACAACTTCGCCAAAGCCGCGTTGTGATCTCTGTTACAGACGTCCCGCTTTCGGGACACGAGCAAACGCAAACAAGAATAACAGGAGCCCCCATGCCTATCAGTCGTATCGCAGGAATCGTCATCTGTATCATCGGCATCGCGCTTTTGGTTGTTGGCTTTAACGCGTCTGAAAGTGCGGCCGATCAGTTGTCCGAAACCTTCCTTGGCCGCTATACCGACGAAACCGTCTGGTATCTGATTGGTGGTGCTGCGGCTGCCATTGGTGGCTTTGTCATGATGATGTTCGGCGCCAAGGCCCGCTAATCCTTCCTGATCCGGGTGTTGCCATTGTTTCCCCAAACCGCCCTTTCGCAGACAATGGCAACACACTGTTGACGAACGGTGACTGGTCAGGTGGCCCAAACAGGCACATATTCGCAATTCATGTTTTGTGAATGTCGAGGTGCCCCACCATGACCAGTCCCGTTGCCAACCGCGTTTCCAGCCCCGTTTCTGCCGCCCCGGATGGAAATCTTGCGCCGATCTTCATCTCGCACGGATCGCCGATGCTGGTTGCGCGCCAAAGCACCCCGGCCTTTGATTTCTTTGCCCGCGATCTTGGTGATCTGTTCGACGGCGCGCGCGCCCTCCTGATCGTCTCGGCCCATTGGCAGACCGCCACGCCGACCATCTCGACCGCGGCCCGCCCGGAAACCATCCACGATTTTTACGGCTTCCCCAAACCGCTTTATGACCTGCATTACGATGTCGCGGGTGATCCCGCACTGGCATCCGAAATCGCCGGTCTGATCGGGGCAGAAACCGATGCCGCACGCGGCCTTGATCACGGCGCATGGATGCCTTTGATCATTGCGCGCCCCGGGGCCGATATCCCGGTGTTTCAGCTCTCCATGCTGGCCCATGGCAGCCCGGCGGATCATTATGAGTTGGGTAAAAAGCTGCGCGGTTTGCGTGATCTGGGTGTTCTGGTGGTTGGCAGCGGGGCGATGACCCATAATCTGCGCGCCCTTGACCGTAACGAGGGCCCGATTGATCCATGGGCGCAGGAATTCACGAGCTGGATGCTGGGCAAACTGGCCGCCCACGATATCGATGCCCTGCTGGATTACCGCGCACAGGCCCCTTATGCCGCCATGGCGCACCCCGAAGACGATCACCTGATGCCGTTTTATGTGGCACTCGGTGCGGCGAGTGAGGATTTCGTGCCCGAAACACTGCATGACAGTTTTGAATTCGGCAACCTTGCCATGACGGCCCTGCGCTTTTACGATCCCCAAAGCGCCATTGCGGCGGCCTGATCAGACCGATCATCCCGGCCGCCCGAAACAAAGCGGGATGCCATGCTTACGCAAGATCAGACCACGCTTGAAATCAGCACCACCGGACAGGGCCTTGTTGAAATCACCGATCAGGTCCAGTCATGGACCCTTCAAACCGGCATCAAAACCGGTCAGGTGACAATCTATTGCCGCCATACATCCGCCAGCCTGACGATACAGGAAAACGCCGATCCCGATGTGGTTCTGGATCTTGAAACCTTCTTTGCAAGACTGGTCGAAGAAAACCCCAGCCTCTATCGCCACACCGCCGAAGGCCCGGACGACATGCCCGCCCACATCCGGGCTGCGCTGACAGATGTATCACTCACCATCCCGGTCACAAACGGTCGGGCGGTTCTGGGTACGTGGCAGGGCATCTATCTGTTTGAACACCGTCACGCCCCGCACCGCCGCCAGATCACCCTGCATCTGATCGGGGAATAAGCCCGGCTTGCCGCCTTACGCCGCAAGTTCCGGCCGACGCATCCAGATGCCGCGCACCTGGACCTCAAGCATCTCGCGAAGGGTTGCGCACATATCCTCGCAATCGAAATTCTGCGCGCTGACATGCTCGTGCACGGTGAACAGGAACAGCGCCATCATGGTTTTGTAAATCTGGTCGGGATCAAGGTTCGGATTGATTTCGCCGTCAAGCTGCGCGTCCTCGACAAGGGCGCGGATCGCGGCAATCAACCCGCTATTGCGCATCAGATCATGCACCGCCCCCTTGCGCGGGGAAAACACCATCTGCTGCAAAAGAACCTGCCACATGCCGGGTCTTAGCGCGATCTGGGCAAAGCGGTGCGCTGCGATATGCATCAGCTTGTCCACAAAACACCATTCCGGGTCCATGGTATGAAGCGCCTGCGCAATCGTTGCCGCCATCTGCTCGCCCACACAGCTGATCAGCAATTGCTCCTTGGTCTCGAAATGGCTGAAAATCGTGCCCTCGGCCACACCGGCCCGCTCGGCAATCATCCGGGTCGATGTCTTGTCAAACCCGGTCTCGCAAAAGCATTGCCGCGCGGCTTCAAGGATGTTTTCGCGCGTCTGTTCGCGCCTGGCCGCCCGACTGTTCACACCGGTCTGCATAAGACATCCCTTATTTAATTGAGTATACTCACTGAGTAAACTCAATTAACCCTGATACCAACTGCTGTCAATTGCCTGCTGTGCGGATTACGCCCCTAACGCGTCTCTGCCGCGCGGAGCCTGCGGCTGTTCCGAAGACCCAGATAACTGTGTATCGCCAGCGTCGCGATCACGATTGATCCGCAAATAAGCGTCGTGCGGCTGGGTACCTCGTCAACAACCAGCCACACCAGAAGCGATCCGAAAATCGCCTCGTTCAGCATGATCAGGCCCGCCTCGGCCGCCGGGATTTTCTTGGCCCCGGCGGTAATGAACAGAAACGACAGCGGCAAAACCACACAGCCCAGCAGGATCAGCCAAAGTGGATCAAGCGGTTGAAGCGCCATCGGGCTGGCGCTTGGCACCATCACCAATGTCGCCAGAAACGCGCCCACCATCATCGCACGCACCGCATCGATATGAATGCGCGTGCCGACCACGTTGAAATAACACGCCATGCAGATCGCCGTGCCAAGGGCCAGAATATCACCAAGCGTATTGGCCCCGCCAAACCCCGCCCCGACAATCGCCGCAAGCGATACAAACACCACAACCGACGCAATCCATGTCCGCATCGCCAGAACGCGCTTGAACACAAACACCGCAATCAGGGCCGATAACAATGGCGTTGCCGCAATGATCACCAATGTATTAGCCGCATCGGTATTGCGGATCGACAGAATGAAACACGCACTTGTGCCGCCATAAAACAGCCCCGCCAGCATTTCATCGCGGGTCGGCATCATCGCATGGCGCAATGACTGACGGCGTCGCATCCCGCGCCAGAACGCGATCAGGGCAAGTGTGCTGCCAAGGATCAGCAACCGCCAGAACGCGGTCGTCATGTCATCGGCCTTGACCAGCCTTACCAGAAGCGCATCGGGACTGATGATCAGAACCCCGATCAGCACAAGCCACGCACCGTGCAAATCGGCAATTTTAAACCGTCCTGATCCCATTTCGTCCGCGTCCCCTGATTGTTTTATGCCACCCGTTTCGGGCTTGGCTTTCTTGTGCGATGGATTGCGATCCATGACAAATCCAAATTTCTCATCAATCGATCAGCGTTGCTTATGGAAGGTCGCCGCCGCACGCCATCTCATGTCACGCCGCGCCACGCCATTTCACACAAAAGAAATGGTTTTGTTTGCGCGCCAACGCCGATAAGTTGGAACCGTTTTCGCCACACCAAATCACGAGGATCAAATCCATGGCCGGAAAAATCGACGCCCGCCTTGCCGAACTCGGCATCACCCTGCCCCAGGCAAATGCCCCGGTTGCCAATTACGTGCCCTATGTCCGTTCGGGCAATCTTGTGCATGTCTCCGGTCAGATCACCATGGAAAACGGCGAACTGAAATTCATCGGCAAGCTTGGCCGCGATTATCAGGTCGAAGACGGCCAGAAAGCCGCCCGCCTCTGCGCACTCAACCTGATCGCACAGGTCCGTGCCGCGATTGGCGATCTTGATAACGTCAAACGCGTCGTCAAACTGAATGCGTTTGTTAATTCCGACCCCGCCTTCACCGATCAGCCCAAGGTCGTCAATGGCGCCTCCGACACCATGGTCGAAGTTTTCGGCGATGCCGGCAAACACGCCCGCTCTGCGGTTGGCGTTGCGTCCCTGCCGCTTGGCGTTGCGGTCGAAATCGACGGCATCTTCGAAGTCGCATAACGACCCGATCCATCCGCCAAACCACAACCATCATTCCCGCGAAAGCGGGAATCCAGTCAGTTGTGCCACAGCCTCAAACCCCGCGACAGAACCCGCAGCCCCATGGACTCCCGCCTGCGCGGGAGTGACGAACGGATGGAAAGCGCCCTGCCCAAAACCGTCATTCCCGCAAAAGCGGGAATCCATATCCCACACTGCTTTTGGGATCCTGGTTGCGGACAGAACGCGCAGACATCAAAAAGCCGGGCACATGCCCGGCTTTTTCGTTACTCGACAGTTTTTGCCAACTGTTCAATCACGGTTCCCCAGCCATCAAAGAAGCCCATTTCCTGATGCTTCAGGGAATCTTCGGTATTTCGGTGCAGCACATGCGCCCGGTACCGTGTCCCGTTGCCTTCTGGCGTGAAGGTTATGATCGCGGTCAATGCCAGCCACGGCTCGATGGGGCGCCATCCCTCGCGCAGGACCGTCGTCCAGACAAGCCGGCTTTCGGGAACCGCTTCCAGAAAACAGCCTTCGACATGGGGCTGAAAATCTTCGTCCCCCTGGCGCATCTGTGTCTCGAACCCGCCCCCGGCCCGCAGGTTCAGCTTGATCACCCTGCATTCCATCGGGGCCGGTATCCACCATTTTTCAAGATGCTCCGGCGTGCTCCATGCTTTCCAGACGGCTGCTGGCGATGCCTTGATGAAACGCTCGACCGTCAGTTCGGACTGATTAACTGCCATCTTCGGATCTCCCGATCATTTGGATTTCGACATAATCGGCAAGACGGTCGGCCTGCGCCTGCCAATGTTTCCGCTGCTCTGAAAGCCATGCTTCGGCGGCGGCCAGTCTCTCGGCATTGATCCGGCAAGTGCGCACACGCCCGACCTTTTCCGAACGGATCAGGCCATCACTTTCCAGAACATGCAGATGCTTCATGAAAGACGGCAAACCCATGTCAAAGGGTTCCGCCAGTTCCTTGACCGATGCCGGTCCTTGCGTCAGTCGGCTTAGCACCGCCCTGCGTGTCGGATCGGCAAGCGCATGAAAGGCCGCATCAAGGGATGATTGATAGTTTTCCATTTGGCGAACTATAATCAACAGTTCTCCTTTTGGCAAACTATTTTTCCCTAAAAAATCCCGCTTGACCTTACCCATACTTGAGGTTCTATGAACGAACGCATCACGAATTCAGGAGAATGGCGATGCGTGTTTTTATTCTGGGTGGAAGCGGCCTGATCGGGGCGGCAATCGTGCGCAATCTGGTTTCGGCCGGGCATCATGTTTTTGCCCTGGCACGAAGCGAAAACAGTGCCGCCAATCTTGCCGTCATGGGCGCATGGCCGATCCGGGGTGATATCCACAATCCCGGCCCGTGGTGCGATAAACTGCCCGTCGTCGATGCCGTCATCCATGCCGCATGTGATTTCTCGGCTGATATGGGCGGGGTTGATGCCGGGATGCTGATCGAACTGCTCCGCACCCTGCATCGCCAGTCCGGGCCAAAGGCCCCCGCCCTGCCGCGCTTCATCTATACCGGCGGAAGCTGGCTTTACCCGTCAAGCAAATCGGGTGATCACATCCATGATGAAGCAACACCCTTTGCCCCGGTTGCAGGCTTTGAATGGATGGTGCCAGGCCTGACCAAAATCCTGTCCGATCCGGCCCTGCATGGCATGGTGATCCATCCGGCCACGGTTTACCGCACCGATCCGCCGTCTCGAACACGCCCGCCCCTGCCGGGCGGGGCGCTTCATGACATGGCACGCATGGCGCGCGATGAAAACCGCGTCCGGATTGTCGGCGATGGTTCGGTCATCTGGCCGCTGATCCATGCCGATGATCTTGCCGAACTGTACCGGCTGGTGCTTGAAAATGGCGAACGCGGCCAAAGCTATATCGGGGTTGGCATCGAAGGCATCGCAACCGGCGATCTTGCCCGCCAGATCGCCCGGACCTTTGGCCGGACTGATTGCGGGGTTGAGCATATCAGCCCCGATGACGTTGCCCGCGAATACGGAGAATGGGCGCGGGGCCTGGCGCATAGCCACCGTATGACCAGTCAAAAGGCGATCCGCGAACTGGGCTGGCAACCACGCCACACCGATCTCGCCCACGATCTTCAAAGCTGTGTCGAGGTAACGGCACCCCTGCCCGTCGCATCGTAAACCTTAAACTTAATGCTTGCCGCCCACCGCATTAAGCCCGATCACACCACCAATGATCATCAAAAGGAATACCGCCTTGAACGCGCTCATCGGTTCCTTGAAAAACACCACGCCAATCACCGCGACCGCCGCCGTGCCAAGGCCCGACCACACGGCATAGGCGGTGCTGACCGGCAGGGTGCGAAGGGTGAGCGAAAGCACCCAGAAACTGACGCCATAAAGCGACAGGGTCAGAACCGCAAACCGCCAGTCGGTAAACCCGTTCGACAGTTTAAGCGACACCGTTCCGACCACTTCAAGGCAGATCGCACCCAACAGATAAACCCATGCCAGCATAATCAACCCTTTCACGGTCAAAGATTTTGTGCGCCCAAAATGGCCAAAACCGCCGTGCGGGGCAAGCCATCCATCGCGATAATTTTCGTCCTGCCCCGATCTGCATCAAACCACCCGCCAAAGCCATTGCGTATAATCTCACCTCAAGGCACATTGCGGGCGCATTGCAGCCCGACCACCAACATGCGACACTGCGCCCGGATTTGCAGTCCGAATGAAGCCCGAATAAAACAGGGATAAAGACATGATCGAAACCGATATTCTGATTGCAGGCGGCGGCATCGCCGGCATGAGTGCGGCGGCCCGCTTTGCCGCTGACGGGCACAGGATCATGATCGTCGATCCCGCCCCCGCCGACATTGGCGAGGGAACCGATCTGCGCACCACCGCCTTCCTGCAACCGGGCATCGAAACCCTTAAAAAGGCCGGCGTCTGGGACGCGATCAAACCGACGGGTGCCGAACTTCGCGTCATGCGCATCGTCGATGCCGGGGGCAATGAACTCGCCCCCCGTGAAACCGCCGATTTTGACGGGGCCGAAACCACGCAGGGCTTCTTTGGCTGGAACGTCTCGAACAAGGCCGCGCGTGTTTCGCTGATGGCGAAACTTGAAACGCTGCCCAATGTCGATTTCCGCTTTTCGACCACCGTCACCGGCTTTACCGGCACTGCCCGCTATGGCGAGGCAACATTATCCGGCGGCGAAACCGTGCGCGCCAAGCTGGTCGTGGCGGCGGACGGCCGCAATTCATCGCTTCGCGAGTTTGCCGGGATCAAGCATCGCCGCTGGGCCTATGATCAAAGTGCGCTGGTCTTTGTCGTCACCCACGACAAACCGCATGACAATATCTCGACCGAAATCCACCGCACCGGCGGGCCGCTGACCTTGGTTCCCATGCCTGATCTTGATGGCAAGCCCTGCTCGTCCGTCGTCTGGATGACACCGGCCGACCGCGCCCGACAGCTTTACAACATGGATGACGCGACCCTTTCGGCTGAAATCACCCACGACACCATGTCGATGTTCGGCCCGCTTACGGTCGCAAGCCCGCGCGCGATCTGGCCAATGATCTCGCAGGTCCCGTCGCGCCTGATTTCGGCCCGCTTGGCCCTGGTCGCCGAAGCCGCCCACGTCGTCCCGCCGATTGGCGCACAGGGGCTTAATATGAGCCTGCATGACATCGAAACCCTGGCCGACCTGATGGCAAAGGCCAAGCTCAAGGGCGAGGATATCGGCGCGACCACATTGCTCAAATCCTACGAACGCAAACAGCTTCCCAAAACGCTGGCACGGGTTGGCGGTATTGATCTGCTCAACCGCGCCTCCATGTTCGAACCCAGAACGCTGCGCGATCTGCGCTATGCTGGCCTGACGGCCATCAACCGCATCGGCCCGCTTCGCAAACTTGCGATCAAGGTCGGGGTGGGGAAATAATCCCCCACTCCCCGCCGTCATTCCCGCGAAGGCGGGAATCCAGTCCTCCGCGCCACATCCGCCATAGAGGCAGAAAGAAGCGCAAAAACCGCCGCCAAACAGGTCAGACAATCAGCTTCCCGTCCGGTCCGAAAAACGGATGCGGTCCGTCATACCGGTCAAGATAGGCCAGATGTGTCATCAGGCTGTGTTGCCCCGCATCCCAGACATGAAGATGCATCGCGGGCGGCTCCATGACAAAGGCCGATGGTCCATCGGCGCGTAAATCAAACGCCACCTGATGGGCGACCGATGGCCCGATCATCAACGGCACCCCGGCCCAGATCGTGTGGATCGGGCGGTGCACATGACCACAGAAAATCGCCTTGATCCGGTCACGATGCACCGAAACGATTGCGGCGAGTTCGTCCGCTCCTTCGCCCAGATTTTGCGCGTCCATATGGGCAATGCCACTCCGGATCGGCGGATGATGCATGAAGATCGCGCAATCGCGCCCTTCTCCGTCCAGAAGCACATCGCGCAGCCAGTCAAGCTGCTCCGCCTCCAGAACACCACCCGGTTTGCCTTCGTTCAGCGTATCAAGCGCGATCAGGCGCAACGGAAAATCATCGACAACATAATTGACGAATGCCGTCGTCCCTTTGACCGGTGTTGCATCGGGAAAAGCTGCCCTCAGCGGCCCGCGGCGGTCATGGTTCCCCGGCACCATGAAATAGGGGATCGTCAGCTTTTCAAGGATTTCGGCCACCAGCGCATATTCTTGCTGGTCGCCAAGATCCCCGATATCGCCCGTAAACAGCACCACATCCGGGCGCGGCACCATCGCCATCACATGGGCAACGGCTTTTTCAAGCGCGCCTGCGGTATCCACCTTGCGATAGGCAAGCCTGCGGCCCGCCCCGATATGCAGGTCGGTCAATTGTGCAATCAGCATTTTCTTTGAGTACTTTCTTTTGTTCTTATGAATGGGCCGCAACAGCGGGGAAAACCGTCAGCCGGTCGGCATTGACCCGGCAATGCACATCGGCCCCGGCTTCAATAACGTCATCGGCATGGGTATCGATTGTCACCGCCTGCGGGCCGATCCCCGACACGGTCAGTCGCAACCGTTCACCCAGGTAGGATACCGCCTCGACCCGGCCGGTAAAATGCGCCTCGTCCAGATCACAGGGCGAAAGCCCGTCCGCCCGGAAATAAAGCTCCACCGCACCCTGATCGATAATCGCCCCGTGGCGCGGATCAAACGCATCGACCGCATCAAAAACATGGGTGCCGATATGCAGCCGCCCGTCGCGCATCTGCCCGACAAGCCGGTTGGCCGCCCCAACGAAATCGGCAACAAACGGGTTTTGCGGCTTGCGGTAAATCTCGCGCGGGGTGCCGATCTGGGCGATCTCGCCCTTTTGCATCACAACGATCCGATCACCCAGCGCCATGGCTTCTTCCTGATCGTGGGTAACGTAAACCGCGGTAATGCCAAGCTTACGCAGAAGCGCATTGATCTCGGTCCGCAACCGCACGCGCAGTTTCGCATCCAGTGCGGTCAGGGGTTCGTCGAGCAACAAAACACGCGGCTGCACCGCAATCGCGCGCGCCAGTGCCACGCGCTGGCGCTGCCCGCCCGAAAGCTGGTCAATCCGCCGGTCCGCCAGCATATCGATATGCATCATTTCCAGCATCGCATCGACGCGGGCATCACGTTCCGCGCTGGGTACCCCATGCACCTTAAGCCCATAGGCAACGTTCTGCGCCACCGTCATATTGGGAAACAGGGCATAGGACTGAAACACCATGCCGACCCGGCGTTTTTCAATCGACTGGCGGGTGACATCATCCCCGTCAAAGCTGATCACACCGCCCGCATCGGGGAATTCAAGCCCGGCAATCATGCGTAAAATCGTCGTCTTGCCGCATCCCGACGGACCCAGCAGAACAATCGTTTCCCCGCCCTCGATCGTCAGGTCAAAGGGCGCCAGGGCGCGTGTGCCATCGGCAAAGGTTTTCGCACAATTGCGAAGTCTGATCTGCGTACTCATAACGTATCCTCCGCCGTATCGATGCGTCTGGATGCGCGCTTGCCCCGGTCGGCAAGTGCCTGCATCGCAATCAGCAACGGCATGATCAAAACAAAGAAAATCAGGGTATAGGCACTGCCGATCTCAAGGCGCATCGATGCATAGGCATCGGCAAGACCGACCGGCAATGTCTTGGTAAGCGGCGTATGCAGCATCCAGGTCAGGTTGAATTCCCCGATGGAAAGCGTCACAACCATAAGCGCACCGGCCAGAATACCCGGCTTGGCATTGGGCACGATGACGCCAAAGAACCGCCGCCAGAAACCCGCCCCAAGGCTTGCCGCCCCTTCTTCCAGCATCTTCATATCCATCGCCGCCATCACGGCTGCGACCGACCGCACCATGAATGGCAGGGTAAACAAAACATGCCCGGTCAGGATGAAAAGCCAGCTCGACCGGTACCCACTCACCCCGCCATAGGTAATCAGCAACGCCAGCGCCAATGCCAGCCCCGGTATGGCCACGGGCAGTGTCAGCAATTCCTCAAACAGCCGCATCATCCGGCTGGGCCGTCGCACCAGCACATAGGCCAGCGGCACACCGGCGACCAACGTCACCACAAGGCACGCCATCGCAATGCCAAGCGACAGCAGGATGCTTTGCGCATAAAGGTCCCAGACCTCAAACACCCAGCGCAGGGTCAATCCCGACGATAGCCCCTTGAACACATTGACCGTCACCCCGGCCAATGCCGACATCACCACCGGCACCACGATAAACAGGCACAACACAATCGTCAGGCCAAGCTGGGCATAGAATTTCCAGTCACGCCGCATGATCACGCTCCCCCACCGGTACCCGATGTCGCACCATTGCCAACGAAAACGCGCACCGCGGCCAGAACCGCCCATGTCATCGCGCCCAACGCAATGCTGAGCGCCGCCGCCACCGCGATATTGGCGTTTCGGGTAAATTCGGTATAGATCACCATCGGCAGCACATCGATATCGGTCGCCAGCGTAAAGGCCGTGCCAAACGCCCCCATCGCGGTCGCAAAGCAGATCGCCCCCGACGACACAAGACCGGGCATAAGCCCCGGCAGGATCACATCCTTTACCACCCGCCATGTCGGCGCGCCCAACGACCGGGCCGCTTCTTCAAGCTGCGGATCAAGCTTCTCGGCCGATGCCATGACGGCCAAAATCACCCGCGGGATCGAAAAATAAAGATAGCCGATAAACAACCCGGTGATCTCATAGGCAAAGACGATCTTCTCACCCCAAAGCGCATCGCTGACCGACCCGATCACGCCCTGCCGCCCGGCCAGCATGATCACCATGAACCCAACCACCGTCCCCGGAAACGAGAGCGGCAGGGTCAAAAGGGCGGTGATCACATTGCGCCCGGCAAACCGGTTACGCACCAGAAACAGCCCGCAAATCCCGCACAGCACAAGGGCCGTCACCGTAACGCCCGCCGACATCACAAGCGTCTGGATCAGGCTTGCCAGATACCGATCATTGGTCAGGATCACGAAATAGGTCGCAAGCCCGTCGGGGCCATCGGCCACCCGCATCGCCACCAGCGCCATCGGGATCACGAAAAACGCCGCGACAATGATCAGGCCGGGCAACATCAGCAATGCCAGAATGGCCGGGCTTCCCGCCCCCGGCGTTGCCCGCCCGAACAAAGAGGATGGCAAAAGACATGGGAAAGAAGGGCGCGAACGCCCCTCTTTGATATGTTCAACCGACGACACTTACCGCACCTCGGACAGATAACGCTCGCCAAAACCGGCCTGAACTTCGGCCATCTTGGCGTAATCGACCGGCTGGGAACGCTCATATTCCGCGGCCGGCAGGAACTTTTCGGATGCTTCCGGCGACATCGCCGATGCAATCACCGGGCGCAGGAACGCATTGGCCCAATGGGCCTGTCCCGCATCCGACATCACATAATCCAGAACCTTTTTGCCGTTATCGGCATGCGGCCCGTTTTTCACGAGGCTCATGACATAGGGAACGGCAACCGTGCCCTCGGTCGGGATGACAAAGGCGACATTGGCCTCGTCCTTGTATTTCGCACGGTAGGCATTGAAATCATAATCGATCAGGATCGGAATTTCGCCCGACAGAACCCGCGCATAGGCGGTCTGTTTCGGCACGATCGGGTCGTTTGCTTTCAATTTCTTGAAAAACTCGATCCCCGGTGTGAAATCGTCCAGCGACCCACCCATCGCCCGGTTGATCGCAACCGCACCAGCATAACCGACAAACGCGCTTGACGGGTCAAGATAGCCCACCATGCCCTTGTATTCCGGCTTCAGAAGGTCCGACCAGCTTTGCGGAACCGGCGCCCCGCCAAGGGCTTCGGTATTCACGAAAAGCCCAATCGTACCAGAATGGATGGCAAACCATGCGCCTTCCGGGTCTTTCAGGCCGTCCGGGATCTTGTCGAAATTGGCCGGTTTGTAATCGGCAACAACGCCTTCCTCTTTGGCCTTGATGCCAAACGAAACCCCGTAATAGGCAACATCGGCAACCGGATTGTCCTTTTCCGCCAGAAGCTGGGATAACGTCTGACCGGAATTCTTGTTATCCTGCGGCACATCGATCTTAAGGTCGCGCGCAATGTTCTTAAGCTGCCCGCCCCAATCGGCCCATTCCGGCGGACAGTTATAGCAAATCGCAACATCTTCGGCGAAGGCGGGCTGCGCAGCCGCAACAGCAAACGCCGCACCCATGACAAGTTGTTTGAAACGCACTTTTGATCTTCCTATACTCGGGTTGATGAACGGCGTCGGGATGATCCACGGATTGATCCAATGGATTCCCCGTCGCTTAGATGATGAGGCAGCAACAAACTCTGCGGGTTTGTCTGCCCCTTGATCAGGCCGCGCAGGAATGCAAGCGCCTGCCGGCCCATCTCCTGGGTGGGTTGAACTGCCGAACACAGCTTTGGCGTGATCAGCCCACCCACCGAAATTCCGTCAATACCGCCAACCGAAACGTCACCGGGCACCGATAATCCATGCGTGCGGCACGCGCTGATCGCGGCAATCGCCAGCATGTCGGTCGAACAGACAATCCCCGTGACCGCATCCGGCCCCAACAGCAGATCGCGTAATGGCTCCACCAGATCGGTCTCGCCAAACCGCACCTGCACCAGATGCTTTTTCTCAATCCCGGCCTGATCCAGCGCCCGGCAAAATCCGTCATAGCGCTGGCGCGACCGGTCCGAACTTTCAAACTGCCCCGCCACCATCACAAGCGACCGGTGCCCCCTGGCAATCATGGCGTTGGTGATGTCAAAGGCCGACTGCGCGTTATCAACACTGATCGCGGCGATATCGGCGCGTTCCGGCTGGTTAAACAGCAACACGAACGGGATTTTCTCGGCCAGAAGCAAATCCACCACCGGATTGTTATCCGCATTGGCAAGTGTGAGGATCAACCCATCGACGCGATTGTTCAAAAGCGCTGAAACCGCCCCCATTTCGCGTTCGGGATCATAATTTGACGATGTAAGAAGAACCGTAAGCCCCTCTTCATTGGCTTCCTGCTCGATCCCCTGCACCGATGTGGCAAAAACCGGGTTGGCAAGGGTCGGCACCAGAACGCCCACCGTGCGGGTATGGGTCATCTTCAACCGGCGGCCATTGATGTTGGGCCGGTAATTCAGATACCGCATCGCCGCGGTCACGATTTCGGCGGTTTCCGCCGGAACCTCGCCGGGGTAATTGATCACGCGGGACACGGTCGCAATCGAAAGACCGGATTTACGCGCAACATCGCGCATGGTGGGTTTTGACGACATACCAGAACTCCTGTAACGCCCCCACCATACGGAAATTACAAGTCAGTCTGATAACGCATTTGTTTCCGTTTTATGAATGTTTGAAACGTTTACATTGGCGGAAAACTGCCACTTCTCATATCGACCGATTGCGCCGGATTTTCCCGTATCGGCTTGCCGTTAACAGGGCTTCCGCGCCACGCCCTCCCCGCTTTGCCTTCCCCTTGCCCGGTTTTCCGGTGTAACCTCGGCCAAGACAATCCCAATGATCAGGAGCCCCCGGATGCGCTTTCCCTTTCTTGCCCCCGCAACTGCCCTTGTCCTTGCCTTTGCCGTTTCGGGCTGCACGGGGAAAACCGGTGAATATGCCGGGCGCGGTGCCGGGGTCGGCGCGATTTCGGGGGCGGTCGGCGGTTTTGTGACCGCCGCGATCTTTGGCGGCAACCCGGTCGAGGCCGCGGCTCGCTCCACCGTCTACGGGGTGGCTGCCGGGGCCACCGCCGGGGCGATATCCGGGGCGAGTGCGGATGCGCAGCAGGAAGAAACCTTCAAGGCCGCCCAGCAGGAAAAGCAGGATCGCATCCGCGCCAAAATCGGGGATGATGCCTTTGCCGGGCTGACCGCCCTTGCCAAATGCGATCACGCCACCGCCCTGTCAAATGCCGCCACTGCAACCGGGTCCACCAATGCGGATTATGCGCTTGCCGGTCTGTGGCTTGAGGCCATCACCTATTCCGATCAGGCACGGGAAGACACCGCACGCGGCCTTTACCCCGACATCATCGCCGCCGATCCCAAAATCGATGACACCACGGGTGCCGAGGCCCGGCGTCGCGAACTCATCGAAGGCCTGACCCGCATTCGCGGTGAATATGACCTGCCAACCGTCTGCGCCTGATCATCGCTTCCGGCCAGTAGCCCAACGGTTCAGGGGATCATCCGGTCGAACATTGCCCGGCAATCGCAAAGCGCGCCAGTATCCTGGCGGCTTTTGGCCATTGCCATCGCCCCGGAATAGGATGCGATGACAAACCCGGCAAGCCGCCCTGCCTCCGCCGCCTCATGCACCGTGCCATCCCGCAACAGGGCCCCGGCAATTCCATCTTGCCAGCGATCAAAAACCGCCGCACAGGCCACCTGAAAATCCCGATCTCCGCCCGAAAGCTCGTGCGCAAGATTGTTAAGCGGGCAACCGGTGACTTTGGCCTTGGCTGACAGTTCATCAATGATCGCCGTCATCACCGCAAGGATACCTTCCTTGGCGGTGTCGGCCTGCTGCACCGGTACGATCCAGCTTTGCATCACCGCATCGGCAACCCGTTCCTTCAGAACCGCAAGGCCAAGCTGCTTTTTGCTGGGAAAATGATGCGCAAATGCCCCGCCGCTCACCCCGGCCAGATCACGGATGTCGTTCATCGCGGTCGCGTGATAGCCCCGCGTGACAAACGCCTCGAATGCCGCATCCAGAATGCGGTTGCGCATGCCTTCCGGGTCATTGCTGCGTGAACGTGCCGGGCTTGCTGGTGATCTCTTGGGCGCGCTCATTGGTGATCTCCTGACAGATTTGGGCATATCCTTCTGCCTTCCTATCCTATCGCAGCTTGACAAAACAGGACAAACATCCTGTTAATCAAAACAGGTCATTTATCCTGTTTTGCAATCAAGGTTCCAAACCATGCATACCAGCATCATCGAACTGCGCCGTTATCGCCTGAAGCCCGGCACGCGGCAGGCCCTGATCGATCTGTTTGATCGTGAATTCATCGAAAGCCAGGAAGCCTGCGGCATGTCCGTCATCGGTCAGTTCCGCGATCTTGATGACGCCAACAGCTTCGCCTGGCTGCGCGGCTTTGCCGATATGGATGACCGCGCCAAGGCCCTTGGTGCATTTTATACCGGCCCGGTCTGGGCGCAGCATTGTGACGCGGCCAATGGCACCATGGTCAATTCCGATAATGTCCTGCTGCTGCGCCCGGCCCATGCCACCACCGGCTTTGCCACACCTGCACATCCCCGCCCGGCAATAACGGACGGCATCCCGGCAACCGGCTTTGTCGAGGCCAGCATCTGCGCACTCGCCCCCGGCCGGGCTTCCGAATTTGCCGCTTTCTTTGCTGAAAAACTGCGCCCTGTCTTGCGCGATTGCGGGGCGGATATTCTGGCCGAACTGATCAGCGAAACCGCGCCCAACAGCTTCCCCCGCCTGCCGGTCCGCGAAGGCGAAACCGTCTTTGTCTGGCTGACCCGCTTTGACAGCCCATCGGGTTACGCCACCTTCTCCGATCGGCTCGCCAGCCACCCGGACTGGCAAAATCATCTGGCATCCGAACTTGATCAATGGCTATGGCGCCCGCGCGAAATCCTGCGCCTTGCGCCAACCGCCCGCTCACACCTGCGATAGGGATTGCCCCTATCCCCCCATCACGCGCGCCGGGTTGCCAACAACCGTTGTGCCCGGCGCGACATTCTTGGTCACCACCGCACCCGCGCCGACAATCGCATCATCGCCGATGCTGACCCCAGCCAGGATGATGGCCCCGCCACCGATCCAGACATTCCGACCAATCGTCACCGGCAGGGCGATTTCAAGATGCTGCTTTCGAAGTTCCGGGTCCTTGTGATGCTGCGCGCAATATATCTGCACATTCGGACCCAGCATTGAATGATCACCAATGATCACCGAAGCCGTATCAAGGATCGTGCAGCCGACATTGATGAACACATCGCGCCCAAGGTGGATATTGACCCCATAGGCACAATGAAACCGCGTTTCGATCCGCACATCCTCGGCACATTGCGCAAACAGCGCACGCAGCTTCGGCGCGATATTGCCGCGTTCCGTTGGTGGCAGGATGCTGTGTTCATGCACCGCCTCATGGGCGCGCGCCCGCATGGCGTCCAGTTCCGGGTCAAGGCAGCTATACCACTGCCCTGCCTTCATTTTTTCAAGCTCGCTTTGGGGCATCTCGATCCGGGGCGTTGTTGATGATGGCGGGGCTCAGACTACGCCTGCGCCTTACCTCGCGCAAACAAAGAAAACCCGCAAAAAAGAAACCCGCCCAAAAGAAACCCGCCCAAAAAGAAACCCGCATGTGTGGGGGCACATGCGGGTCAGGTCGGCAGATCACCATGGATCGTCACAGATCATCTGATCAGGGGGGAGACGGGAAACCTGCCAATCAGTTTTTCAGGGAGGAGGCAAAAAATCGTTACTTCACCACAAGCCTGTAATTCGGCGTGGTATTAAGCGGGCAGCTATAAAGATACTCACCGGGCTCAAGCGTAACGGCATAATCCTTGGTCTTGCCCTGCAACAGGCCACCGCCCGACACCGAAATCTTCTGGCTCAGGATCTTGTCGGTCCAGTCGTAATCCTTGTCCCGCAGCCAGAAACCGACCTCATAGGGAACACCATCATTGGCGACCCGGAAAATGTAATCACCGGGGGCCAGCGTCATCTCGCCGGCCTTTTGCACGCGCTGATCACCGCTTTCCTTGTTGATCGCGACGCAATCGGCTTTCTTGGTGCTGGTGTAATGATGGTTGGTGCCCTCGGGCTCCAGAAACTGGCAGGGCACCTGGGTGATTTCGATAACCTTTGGGGCGGCCTGCGACGGGGCGGCAAACCCCGCCAGCATCGCCATCGCAATCCCGCCGCCCATAACAACCGATTTCAACATCTGCTTATCTCCGGATTGATCTTTCCATCCGGTGTAAACGGCTTTGTCGATAATCGGAAATCAAGCCCCGATCACAGCTTGGCGAGCAGCGCGAGAGGAACCGCCCGGCGCCACAAAACAAGCCCGCCAAACCACACACCCCCGTCATTCCCGCGCAGGCGGGAATCCAGTACTTCGTGCCGCATCCTCAAACCCGCCACCGAGCCCGCAGCCCCATGGACTCCCGCCTCCGCGGGAGTGACGAACGGATGGAAAAACATTACCCAACACTGTCATTCCCGCGCACGCGGGAATCCAGCCTTTCGTGCCACATCCTCAAACCCCGCCAAATTCCCCGTCAATCCGGCGCAAACAGATCAAGGTCCAGTGTCGGCCGCTCGCCAATATCGCGCCGATGCTTGCGCAAAAACTTCGCCGCCGCCTCGCGCCCCTTGTCGCGCAGCATGGTCATGAAATCCCACTCGGCATTGAGTTTGGAGGATTGATCAAGCTCCAGCATCACATCGCTTGCGATGCAATGCATCCGCATCGCCCCCCATTTGCTGGCTTCGCACGCATGGTCGGGCATGTCCTTTCGCAGGATCGAAATCATCCGAAGCTCTTTCATCAGGCTGCTATTGAACGATACCTCGTTCAGGCGATTGGCAATCTCGCGCGATGTTTTCGGCACACCGGGCCGTTTGACCGGATTGATCTGCACCAGAACCGTATCATCCGATCCGCACTCGCGCACCAGCGGCCCCAGGCTCGGATTGCCGGAATATCCGCCATCCCAATACGGCACCCCGTCAATCTCAATCGCCTTGTAAATCGTCGGCAGACAGGCCGACGCCAGCAGCACATCGACCGTGATATCGGGGTTGCGAAACACCCGCCCCT
Source organism: Thalassospira lucentensis (assembly GCF_032921865.1). NCBI lineage: Bacteria > Pseudomonadati > Pseudomonadota > Alphaproteobacteria > Rhodospirillales > Thalassospiraceae > Thalassospira > Thalassospira lucentensis. The sequence goes on along the minus strand of NZ_CP136684.1, from coordinate 3,304,926 downwards.
GCCCGGTTTCAACATTGGTCGCGGTGACAAAAAGCTTGGCCGGGCTCTCATTCAGCGCCCTGAAATCGACAACCTCGTTCAAGATCGCGGCCAGCGGATTATCCCCCGCCGGGTTCAGGTCATAGGGCGAAAACACCCGCGCACTCATATCAAGCCACATATAAGCCAGCGAGTTTTCAAGCGACCAGTTGCCAAACAGGATATCAATCGGGCTGCGCTGAAGCGGGCTGAACCGGGCGGCTTCCGATACCGCGCGCCAGAATGTCTCAAGGTCCATCCGCGCACCCTCATAGCCCCCCTTGGCAAAGCCCGACGTCACCACCGCGGCATTCATCGCCCCGGCCGAGGTCCCGGAAATCGCCTCAACCGTGATTTCCTCATCCTCAAGCAGCCGGTCCAGAACGCCCCACGTAAACGCCCCATGCGACCCGCCGCCCTGCAACGCCAGACTGATATGCTTGCGCGGCTTCTTGGCCTTGCCGTTCCCGTTGCCGTTGGTTTTGCTCTTCGCCGTCGACTTCTTCGCACTCTCGCTCATGCCAACTCCTGCGCACATCACTCGCGGGCCACGCCCACCCTCATGATATGTTGCACATGCGAAGAATTACCAGTTTGGAAGGGTTAAAAGGCGGAGATATAAACACGAACCCCACCCGTCACCCCCGCGCAGGCGGGGGTCCATCGCGCCACAGGCTCCGCTTTCGCGCATATATACTTCTGGTCACGAACAATCTGCAGGAGTTTGAGCAAGTGGATAGATTAGGGGTTAAGGAATAGGTTTAATCCCAACATGCCAATCAGTAAGAATGGGCGTCCCTTTTCTCATTAGTGCAATATTTGCACTTCGTCACCGTTCATCAAACCAGACAGCACTTCCAGTCCGGATGGAAATGCCTTTCCTAAAACGATACGAACCGTCATGACTTGGCCGTCTCGACGTATTCTTGCCTGATAGTCGTCAGCAGATCGCATAACCGCAGAGGGTGGAATGATAATGGACTCTGTATTTGTGTGGGTCTCAATAGACATACGAGCGGACATACCAATACGGACGGCATGATGTAAGTTCTTGTCATCGACGGAAAATGCGCCAGAAACCTGGAAAGACGGTATACGACTGCCATTTCCATCATGACTGGCTTCGGCGCTTACACTGATAATTTTTCCGCTAATTTCCTGCCCCGGAAAGACATCACTTGTGATGATTACCCGTTGCCCCGGCTTTACACGATTGACATCAATTTCATCAACGGTGCCCGTCACCACAAAACTACTGGTATCCGCAATAGAAAACAGGGCAGTACCCTTGGTCACATGCGCTCCCGTATCCAGCGAAACCCGTAAGCGTGTTTCCTCATCAATTGGCGGGCGCACAACGATACCAGGAAATTCGGCTACAATCCTCGTATTTTCCAGTTGTCGATCAAGGTCTTGAAGAGTGGCTTCAGCATTCTGAAGTTCAAGTTGCGCCAGAAATCTGTCGTCTTGATCTCCTCGTGCCTTCATAACAGCCAATTCTTCCTTTGCCCCCTCAACGGCAGCACGCTCCGTATCACGCCTCTGGACGATTCCCTCATACTCATTGCGGGGAATAATTCCCAAATCAAGAAGTCTTTTAAGCTCCACAACCTGCTGTTCCAAAGAAGCAAGTGATGCCTCTGCCGTTTCAGCCCTCCGTTTGGCTCGCAGAACATCGGAACTCTCATCCCAATTTTCCAAAACGTCAACGGCCATAGATGCCTTTAAAAAAGCCGCTTGCGCATCTCTATAATGACGCATGATTTCGGTCGTATCCATGACCAAAAGGATGTCGCCAACTTCGACATGATCCCCCATCTTCACCGAACTTTGACGTATCACGCCGTCAAACGGTGCTGTAATGACAGAAGACTTTCCGGCGGCAATCGTGCCGTTTATATCCAATTGCAAAGTTTTTTCTTGGGCGCTGACTGTAATCCATTCTTCCCCCGTTACCGGTTCTGCAGGCTCGGATTGGATCGTTTCGGAAGATGGGAAAAACCGGATAATTCCGGCGAGACAAAGCGCCAAAACGCCGAAAATCATCACAAGCCATATCTTCCCACCACGCAAAGACTGCATAAGGTTGTTCTTTTTCCGTTTATTCTTGACGTTCTTTGGATCCGCAGGATGCATTGCCACCAACTCAATCACTTAGTACAATTTGCCAGGTATCAAGTGTTGTTCCCAACTGCAGATCAAGTCTGGTCAAGGCGTTCAAATATCCAATTCGCGCTGCAAGCAACTGGTTCTCACTCTGGCGCAAACTGTCTTCCAGCAAGCGAACCTGAAAGGTTGTCGACCGCCCGGCATTCAATTTCATTTTTTCAATTTCGATGGCCTGCGAGGCTAGCTCATGTGAACGCTTGGCAACCGTAAGCTGTCGCCACAAAAGATCAACTTCGGAAGAACTCGTCCGAACTTGGGCTTCAATACCAGCACGAATATTCATCAATTGCAGTTCCGCGCTTTTTTGACTGGTGTCCGCCTGCACCAGCCTCTGGCGCCTGGAAAGATCGTTAACCGGAATGGAAAACCTTAATCCAGCCGTCACATCAGAAATATTATCATTTGAACGATCATCCACCCACTCTCGTCCCAATCGCCCCCGCCCGAATAACGAGATATCCCAAAGCTGCTCATTCTCGGCAATAACCACGCCAAGGCGGCTCTGCTGAACAACAAGAAGCTGGCCCAGATAATCCTGCCTTTTATCAAGAGCAATACGAAGCAGATTGTCTATATCGCTGCTATCGACCTTTTGAGGTGTGGGCGCTTCAATAGCGGCGATATTGCTGCCTAATTCAAGATTAAGAAGATCAAGCAAGGCAATACGGGCCATTTCGCGTCTCTGACGAACTTGTAGGAGTCTGAGCTTTTGCGCCTCCAGATCGGCCTCGGTCTGGACGGCATCCATTGCCGCCATCCGCCCGGATGCGATAAGAGTGCGGTTGATATTCAATAAGTCTTCAGCACGTGAAACTGCATTTTGCACAAGTGCCAATTCTTCCTGCGCAAGCAGCAAATCCCGATGGGCAAAGATAATATTTCCAACTGTTTCGGCTATGGTCGCCTTCAGTCGTAACTGATTGACCTTCTCCCCCAAACGGGCCTGACGCAGCGGTGCTGTCACAACATCGGAACCCGCCCCTCGCAAAAGCGGTTGCTCTGCGCCGACCTCAAGTGCCGAGGTAAGTGTTCGACTTCCTTCATCAAGCTCCGCTTGATTGTTCCAGATAAAATTAAAAACAGCTCCTGTTCTGGTTTCGAGCGTAACACCGGGCGAAACATCGAACGCTGTATTCTCCGCGTTTCCGATACGACTTCTGGCAACCTCGCCCGATACGTTCATTTGCGGCGTAAACTGGTCTTCTGCTACACGGAGATCGAATTTCTGAATGACACGATCAATATAGGCACTTTTTATAGTTCTATTGTCCCGCACCCCCAGAAAGACAGCATCTGCCAACGTAAGCGATGTTTCCTCAGACTGAGGCTCATTGAAAACGCTTCCCTGCGTTTCACTCATTACCGTTTCGGGCAAAAACAGCAGTATCGTCAAAAAAATCAAAACCCACTGCATCATTCGCCCCTAAGAGCAACTGCTGGATCAAGACGAGCTGCACGCATAGCGGGGTAAATGCCAAAGAAAAGCCCAACCACAATAGCCATCCCAACGCCTACAGGTAATGTCATAGGTGCAGGTTCGAACCGCCATCCCGAACCGGTGGCAAATATCCATCCGGTCAAATAGCCCACAAGAGTACCCATGGCACTTCCAACGAACGACAGAATCAGTGCCTCGCACAAAAACATCAAACGGATATGTCCACGCCGCGCACCAAGAGCAATCCGCAACCCGATTTCCTGACGGCGCTCCAGGACACTCATAAGCATAACGTTCATGATCCCCACGCCCCCTACCACCAAGGAGACCGCACCAATGCCTAGGATCAGTGCCGCATAAATGCCCATTTGCCTGTCAATATTGTCAATCAGTTGATGCGCGGTTCTCACCTGCATCGTCCCGTCAGGCATGCGTCTATCAAAATATTCCGCAACGGCCTTAGCCGTTTGAGTATCATCCGATCCGGGTGCAAGAAGTGCCGCCACGCCGCTAATACTGGCTGAGGGCAACAACCTGCGTGCAGCCGCAAACGGGACAATGATGGACCTATTGAAGTCGACACCGAGTATCGGACTGGTCACCGCCTCGTTCAGAAAACCGATAATTGTCAGAACTTGGGAACCGACACGTATCTTGTCTCCTGAGATCACCGGAAGGCCCGATACGTTTTTCATTTCCGATGCAATTCCAGCGCCAATCACAGCAAATAAATTTGCGCCATCCAGATCGGATGTGCGACGGCCTTGCAAAAGATCAATCTTCCCGATGGAATATACTTCCTCGGTAGCTGCAAGCACCATGGCTTGAATCTGTACGCCACCAAAACGGATTGACGTTCCGGACTGAACCATCGCCGCCACTTTGCTAATTCCGATCTTTTGATTTGGAAGCCCGGTTACCACCGCCAAAGAGATATCAGGGACGGTGCTGCCCTCCGATATCGGCTGCATCATCACCTGATCCATGCCCAAGGTCTCAAACTGACGCAGAGCTGCTTCCCTCGCGTTATGCCCCAGATGAAGCATCGTGATAACTGCTGCCGTACCGATGACAATGCCAAGCAACGCTAGAAACGTTCTGCCTTTTAACAATGTCAGGTTTCCGGCAACTTCCAGTATCACCTCTCGAAAGACGGTCAATTCGTTTGCCGCCATCAGTTTTTCATACCGAAGCGCTCAGACGCCTCGTCATCCAAAATTCTGCCATCACGCATGGTAATTTTTCGGGAACATTGCCCGGCAATTAGAGGATCATGCGTTACAATTATGACAGACAGCCCAAGAGTTTCATTCAGATGCAGAAGCATAGACATGATGTCATTTGCAGCCCGGCTGTCTAAATTCCCCGTGGGTTCGTCCGCCAGCAAAAGCGACGGGGTCCCGACAAGCGCACGGGCAATTGCGATCCTTTGCCGCTGCCCGCCGGAAAGCTCCCCCGGGCGATGATACATTCGGTCGGCCAAGCCGACATCGAATAGCAAACTCTCGGCACGTTCCCGCCTCTCCTTCTTCCCGACACCTGCGTAAACAAGGGGCAAGGCGACATTGTCCAATGCCGTGTAGTGCGCCAGGAGATGAAAGGACTGGAACACAAAACCGATCACCCTGCTGCGAAGCTTCGATGCCGCATCAGCATTCAATACCGTCGTATCAGTGCCATTTATCAAAATTTTTCCGTCTGATGGACGATCCAGCAAACCGATCATGTTCATTAAAGTTGTCTTACCAGACCCGCTTGGTCCGGTAAGCGCACAGAACTCCCCACGCCCGATGGTCAGAGAGACATCACTCAGAATGCGCAAAACGCGCTGCCCCTCACGATAGTTTTTAACTACTCTTTTTACGTTTATAATATTCATTTATTTTCAATTGACACGAGCACAATTAAAGATTGTAGTTCTTATTGTGCGCACATCGAGTCTCTTTTTCAACCAATAAGATACAGGTGGTAATATGTTTTCCATGAAGAAGACCTGCCGGACACTTGCCGCAGCAGCAACCGTTTCTGTTTTGGGGATTAGCAGCGCCCTTGCAAACCCGACCGCAGTAGTTACCGTTCAAAACAATTTTAGCGATACGGCAACTTTCTCTTCACCCGCCGGGTGTGCTGCCACGAGCTACTCGTTCCCGAATCTTACAGCCGGAAATACAACAACGGTTTCATTACAAAGCACTTCATCTAGTGCTCACTCTTGTAGCATCCAGTACATGAAAAGTGGGTCCAGCGCTGGTTGCCGCTTCGTGGTCTCACGGTTCACCACATTCAGCCTTGGAGTATTCCGCTGGGGAGCCCCCCAAGTGAATGTCACACGATACGGCGGTGCACATTGCACGTACACCTTGACGTCGTTCCCGGATATCGGGGAAATACCAAACGGATCCAACGGAGGGTTCAGTGTAACGCTGACTGTCGACGAGTAGGTACAGCCAATATCTCATGACCAAAGGCGCAGGCATAGAACCTGCGCCTTTTGCATTATCGTTACACGTTAAAACTGAAACGCGGCGCGGCACCGTGATCCTGCGCCCACCATGTCAACGCCTCTTGATAGGCCGGCATATTCGCAAAATCGTTTGAAGTACCGCCTCTGGCAATCACCTGATCCCAGGCCTCGACCAGCTTGTCCACAACCCGGTCGCCCGTACTGACATTCTCCGTCCCGCCACTCAAGACGTACGATTTTTCCGCAGAAGCCCGCGCAATTGCCCATTCAAAAGATGCCTTTTCGTCGTCACTTGCCGCATCATAAAAATCCAGAATGGCTCGATACGCTTTTGTACCATTATCAGCAAGCGGATCGTTTGCATTGATGATGTCCGAAATTCTGTTCGCTATTTCATTTTTGGCCGCGTTGACTTCCACGTCAGTAAACATGCCGCCTTCATTACTTGTAACCGAATAAAGCATTTGACGGTCGAAATCCGGAAAACCAATACTGTCCCATTCATCCGCCGTTGTACGCGAGGTACCGGTCACACCAAGCTTGGCATAGCCGGCATCAATCTTTGCGCGGGCAGTTGCGGCTGCACTTGCCAGAGATCCAGGAGCGGGCGTGTCCTTGGTTTGGGCTTGCTCGGCCACTTTTTCTGACGATGCGTGGCTATTATCCGACTTCGAAGAAACAGACGATTTTTGCCCGGCATTCGAAGATAGATAGGAATAGCTATTCGCCAGGAATCCCGAAATAGAGGTCATAATCGCCCCCTTCACATGTTAAAGGTTTTAGCTCAAGGAGAGTTGACAATATTCTTCTCAACCTTAAACTGCAATTAAAATCAACTTTAACGTGTTATTCCAGCACAGATCTACACCACATTACAATTTGGCGACATAAAACCACCGCCTACAGATAACGTGGTTCCCACCCCTCCTCTCGGAAGGCAGACTTCTTTTCCAAACTCCCTCTCACCCCCACTCAATCGCCGCTGGCAAATCCATTTTGGGGGCCTGCTCCATCACCATCGCAAGGAAGATCCGCGCAATCGGGGACAGGCTTCTGCTTTGCCGCGTGATGATGCCAATCGGGCGTTTGCGGACGGGCTCGCACAGCGGCACGAAGGCCAGCTTGCCGGGTGCGGCAAGGTCGGCGACGCGCGCGGCCAGTTCCGGCAGGACGGTGATCCCCACCCCTTCGGCCACCATCGCGGCCAGCGTGATCGTGTTGGATGTTTCGACAATCGGTCGCAATTGCGCAATCGGGTCGATCATGGTGCAGCCCGATCCGTCCGCCGCACGGCCGCCGTTTTTGGCGTCCTCCGCACGCTTCGCAAGGGCTGCCTTCGCCACCCGTTCAATCGCCCGTTCGCTGGCATTCGCCCGGCGCAAGGCCATTTGCGCCTCAGGCAGGCCAAGGGCCGCGGCCCGCTTCACCGCAGGCGATGCCGCGACCTCCGCCGGGTCAATACCTGCATAAGTGGCACCAACAGCGCCACCAGCACCACCCGCCTCACCAGCGAAGCTTCCCTGTGCCGCCATCATCGCGCGCGTGCCGGATTCCGGGCCCAGCCCGACAAAGGCCTGATCGGCCAGTTCCGACCACGCAATCGCGCTGCGTTTGGCAAAGGCATGGGTCGGGCGGCACAGCACCCCGAACCGGTCGGAAAACAGCGGACTGAACGCAATATCAGGCAGGGCATGCCATTCCCCGGCAATGCCGAAATCCGCCTCGTTGCGCGCCACCGCCTCATGCACCTCGCCCGCGTTCAACTCGTCCAGGCGAAGCCGTGCATCGGGATGTTCATCGACAAACCGGCTGATCACGCCGGGCAGAATGCGCGTCAGGACCGAGGGGGCCGCCGCAATGCGGATCGTCCCGCCAATCCCCTTGGACAGCGCATCAAGATCGCCAAGCGCCTCTTCAAATTCGCTGATCAACCGGCGGGCGGTCGGCAAAAACCGTGCGCCCGTGGCGCTTAACGTCACCTGTCGCGTCGTGCGATCAAAAAGCGGCGTTCCCGCCACATCCTCGAACTGGCGGATCGTCGCCGTCAGCCCCGATGGCGTCAGCCCCAAAACCTCCGCCGCGGCGGTAAAGGTGCCATGATCGGCAACCGCCACAAAAACCCGCATATGGCGCAAACTGATGGAAGACAGCATGTTTCATCCGCTAACTGATTGACCGGACTGCAACACTAACGGGTAAATTGCGCGTTGTGCAGCGTTTCCTGCATGCGGCCCGCGCCCGCACCGCCAAACCGCCCCAAACCACGCGGCCCAACACCACAGCACGGCCCGGCCCAGCATACCGCACCGCTCCCACCGCCCCATGGCCTCCCTCCTCTGCGGGAGGGACGGGACAAGGAAGCAGTCCACGATAGCTGGCACACGCGATCACGTCCGTGCTTCGCCGCCCCGGTTCATCCCGCCCCGCCACTCCGGGCGAAGACCCGGAAGCCATCGCGTCGCCCGCACCCGATTTCGCTTCGTGGGAATGTCGGGCCGGGAACGGGGCAGAGCCCGATACAGGACCAGAATCAGGGGCTGAAATGTGGCTCAGACAGCATTAAAAAAATCATATGATAAGACTTTTATAATTTCCCGCACCGACGGCGCCTCGAAACTCTGAACGCTGCAGGTTTCCTGATGGATCGGCACCATTTACACGCCAAAACGGTGGTATAATTTATACCAAATCCATTTTAATCATATAATATGACTTTAACAAAACCGATGCCGGAGCCCTTTTTTGCCCCCTCGGCACGGTCGGCATGCGGGTTCCGACCGGGTTGAAAAATCGGATTATTCACTAAAAATGAATAATCCTTCGGAATTTTAAATTTGTCTATTTAATCCGCCTCCTGTCAAATGGGTCAAATGACGCCGCCCGCGCGCCGAAAAAGAGACCAGAGAGACATCATGACCGCGCCCGCCCCGACCGCCAGCCCGATGACCAGATCAACCGCCAGATCAACACCCGCCCGCCGCAGCTTTTCCCGGCTCAATCGCCTGCCGGTTCTGACCCCGGACCGGTCGCTTGACAGTCTCACACTTGGTTTCCTCAAAACCCTTGAAAAAGAAGGGAAATTTTCCGGTGAAATCCATGCCGATTTCCCGTCCCGCCTGATCAACGCCACCGATAACAGCGTCTATCAGGTGATGCCAACCGCCGTCCTGCAGCCCAGAAACCGCAATGATATCAACGTTGTGATGGAACTCGCCGGGCGCGAGGAATTCAGCGAGGTCAAAATCACCCCGCGCGGTGGTGGCACCGGCACCAACGGCCAGTCGCTTAACAACACCATCACGCTCGATACATCCAAGTATCTCAATAACATACTGGGTTTTGATGCCGAAAAGGGTCTGGTTCATGTCGAGCCGGGCGTGGTGCTGGATCAGCTTAACGCGTGGCTCAAACCGCATGGTTTCTTCTTCCCGCCCGCCGTATCCACCGCCAGCCGGGCGACCATTGGCGGCATGATCGGGTCTGATAGCTCCGGCAAGGGATCGCGGATTTATGGCAAAACAAGCCATTATATCAATGACATGACCACGGTTCTGATCGATGGCACCGATTTCCGCACCCATGCGATGAGTGCCGCGGACGCCGCCGAAATCATGGCGCGTGACGACCGCACCGGTCGGCTTTACCGCAAAATCCACGATGAAATCATGCCGCGCCGGGATCAGATCAACGCGATTTTCCCGGAAATGAACCGCGGGCTTACGGGCTATAACCTCAAGGAAGCCGTTTCGGATCAAGGGGATATGAATTTAAGCTTCCTGATCGCCGGGGCGGAGGGCAGCCTTGGCATGGTCAAGGAAATCACGCTGCGCGTCATTCCGCTGCCAAAGCACAAGGCGGTCACGGTGGTGCGTTATGACAGCTTCGACAGTGCGCTTCGCCATGTTGGCACCCTTGTGCAGTTTGACCCGGTCGCCATCGAAAGCATCGATGACAAGGTCATGGAACTGGCAAAGCAGGATGAAAGCTGGCACCTGCTGGGCAAACTGCTCGGGACCGAGGATAGCTCTGTTCCCACACGCGGCTTCAATGTCGTTGAATTTGTTGGTGAAACGCCCGAGGAAGTGAGCGCCAAACAGGCCGAACTGCGCGCCCATCTTGAGGCCAATCCGGATGCGGATTACGCCCCCATCGGCTTTGTGCAGGCAACCGATCCGACGCAGATTGCCGCCATCTGGTCCATCCGGGCGAAATCGGTGGGTTTGCTTGGCAATCTTGAAGGCAAACGCCGCGCGACCCCCTTTGTCGAGGATACCGCTGTTCCGCCGGAAAACCTGGCCGATTTTATCGCGGAATTCCGGGCTTTACTCGATGCCGAGGGGCTTGATTACGGCATGTTTGGCCATGTCGATGTTGGCTGTCTGCATGTGCGGCCGTTGCTTGATATGTGTGACGAGCAGGACGAAGCACGCCTGCGCCGTGTATCGGACAGGGTCGTTGACCTGACCAAAAAATATAACGGCCTGATCTGGGGCGAACATGGCAAGGGTTTTCGCGGCGAATATTCGCCGACCTATTTCGGGCCGGAGCTTTATGATAGCTTGCGTCGCATCAAGGAAGCCTTTGATCCGGAAGGACAATTAAACCCCGGCAAGATCGCCTCCCCCTATTCGAAGAACACCCCGATCACCGCGATTGACGAAGCCCCGATGCGTGGTCAGCTTGACCGCCAGATCGAAGACCGGCTGCGCGATGAATATCTCAACGCAACGCGGTGCAACGGCAACGGCGCCTGCTTTAACTGGGACCTGATGGATGCGATGTGCCCGTCCTATAAGGTCACGCGCGACCGCGTTCATTCGCCCAAGGGCCGGGCGGGACTGGTCCGTGAATGGATCCGGCAGCTTTCGGTCGGCACCGATCCGCGCAATCAGGATCTTGCCGTAATCAATGCGCGGGATTTCTCGCACGATGTCTATGATGCCATGGCCGGTTGCCTGTCCTGCAAGGCCTGTGCGGGGCAATGCCCGGTCAAGGTCGATATCCCGGAAATGAAATCACGGTTCCTAGAGGCCTATCACACCCGCTACAAACGGCCGGTGAAGGATTACGTGATCGCACAGCTTGAAAGCATTGCCCCGCTGATGGCCAAGGCCCCGTTGCTTTTCAATGCCTTGCAATCCATCCCGCCGCTGCCATGGATTTTCAAAAGCCTGATCGGCCTGACCGACCTGCCGAAACTCAGCCGTCAAAGCGTGCGTTCGGCCCTGCGCAAACGCGGCATTGGCAAATTCAGACTGGCCGACCTTGAAGCGCTTTCCGATGTGGATCGCGCCAAATCCGTGGTGCTTTTGCAGGATTGCTTCACCAGCCACTATGACATCAATGTTTTCATCGCCCATATCGACCTTCTGCAGAAGCTCGGCTACCGCGTTTTCGTGCCGCCCTATCGCCCGAATGGCAAGGCCTTGCATGTAAAGGGCTTCCTCAAACGATTTGATTATCAGGCCAAGCAAAACGATATCGTTTATGGCCGACTGGCAAAAACCGGCGTCCCGCTGATCGGGATCGAGGCCAGTGTGACGCTCACTTATCGGCAGGAATACGCCCAGCGCCTTGGCACGGATCGCCCGGATTACCGCGTGCATCTGTTCCATGAATGGCTGGCCGCCGAGATCGCGGAAGGCCGCCTCACCCTGCCCGCAAGCAGCGGGAATGCAGGGGGTACGGCCCCGGCAACGCTCTTCCCGCATTGCACGGAAAAAACATCCATCCCCGATGTCGGCGTCAAATGGCAAAAGATTTTCGAGACTTTCGGCATCAAACTCGCGACCGAAAAAACCGGATGTTGCGGCATGGCAGGCGTCTACGGCCACGAAACCCGCCATCAGGAAACCTCCCGCGCCCTTTATGACCAAAGCTGGAAAAAGAAAGTCGATCAGACGGGCCTGGATAACATGCTCGTCACCGGCTATTCCTGCCGCTGTCAGGTCGCCCGCTTCGAAGGGACAAAGCCCAAGCATCCGGTGGAGTATCTGCTGAAACGCGTGGCGTGATCCAAACCATATTCACAATTTGGAAAAACAGGACCTTCGCTCTTGCTCAGGCCAGCAATTCAATATGCAATGGGAACTCCCCCTTGACCTGCAAGGGATCCAAAGGTCCCTCGATCTTTCCGAGCCGGATCAGGTCACCGCGATATTCATAGGTGTCGTAAAAGAACGCCAGATTGCCCCATCCGCGGAAATAGCACAGATCGCCGGGTGCTTCGTCGCTATAATTGACCAGACCACCTTCATCGAGACGCCTTGGCAGGTAGGCAATCTTTTCGTTGGTTGAAAAATCACTGATTGTCAGATCAAGCGACAACATGGAGACGAAATCGTGTGTCGTCGCGTTATCATTAAGCAGATAGGTGAATTCCTGATCGGAGAAGGTGCAACGGATACGCATCTGCTTTGCCCCCGATTGTGCAAGTGCCGGTCTGGTAGCCAGTAGTGTCGCCGTGGCACCAGCAATAAAGCCACGTCGGGTGGTGAGGAATGTGTGCGCACTTACCACGCCCGCCCCTTTCATGCTGAATGTTGACGACAAGAGATACGGTCGGGGTTTATCGCCCCGACCGCCCATCATGATCAAACCAGTGCATCACCAAAGAATGCCTCGATCCGGTCAAACGGGATCACATCAAGCTGATCATAAAGATCGGTGTGGTTTGCCCCCGGAATGATCAGCAGTTCTTTCGGCTCGGCCGCTGCTTCATAGGCGGTTTCGCTGAAATAGCGCGAATGGGCATTCTCGCCATGAATCAGCAAGACCGGACGCGGTGAGATTTCCTCGATATAGCTCAGGATCGGCATATTCATGAAGCTGAGCGGCGTGGTCTGCGTCCAGGCATTGCCGGAGTTGACCGCACGCGGATGATAGCCGCGCGAAGTCATATAGTAGTCGTGGTAATCAACCAGAAACTGCGCTTCTCCGCCTTTCAGTTCGTTATAGGGAGGCTGGAAGGCAGGCGTGCCATTCGCGGCATCTTCCCAACGCTGACGGCTCATTTGTTCGAGCGCCTGCGTGCGTTGTTCAAGTGTGACGCTGTCGTTGTAACCTTTGGACATGACGCGGGTCATGTCATACATGGTGCTGGCGACAACGGCTTTGACACGCTTGTCTGCAGCAACCGCATTGAGCGCCATACCACCCCAGCCACAGATACCAATAACGCCAATCCGTTCACGGTTTACGGTGTTATGCAGGCCAAGATAATCCACAGCGGCCATGAAGTCCTCTGTATTGATATCGGGCGAGGCAACATTGCGCGGTTCACCGCCGCTTTCGCCAGTATAGGACGGATCAAAAGCCAGGGTAACAAAGCCACGCTCGGCCATGGTCTGGGCGTAAAGGCCGGAGGATTGTTCCTTTACCGCACCAAACGGCCCGCCAACTGCCAGAGCAGGCATTGCCCCCTGATTGCGATCCTTTGGCAGATAAAGGTCACCCACAAGGGTAATACCATAGCGGTTTTTGAAGCTTACCTTCTCGTGGTCGACTTTATCGCTTTTCGGGAAAACCTTGTCCCATTCGGTTGTCATGCTTAATGGCTTTGCCTTTGCGGTGTTGATCATTGCACCAATCCCGAATGCTGCAGCACCAGCACCGGCCATCTTTAACAAGCTGCGACGGTTAGGATGATCGGAAGGCATCTGCATCACGGTTTCGCTGGTTTTATTATTGTCGGTCAATTCAGTCTCCTGTGTGTTTTGGGGAGTTGACCGGCCTCAACAGGTTTTGCCCGTTGCCGATCAGAATTACGGCAAGGGCTGAGAGTGCCACGCTGCCGACGAAAGTTGCAGTAATTGAAAGATGATCGAGCAGCAGACCGCCCCAAATGGCGCCAAGCAGGATCGAGCCTTGAATGGCTGCAACCATCAGGCTGCCGCCAGCCTCGGGTGCATCGCTGACATTCTGTGACATCCAGGTCATGAAGATCACCGAAAGTGCGGTGTTCATCATGCCCCAGCCCGCCAGTAAAACACCGGTTGCCAAGATCGAGCCGCTGGTGAACAGCAGTCCCAATGTGATGACGCCCATGACTAAGGCAGGCAATTTCAAAAGCGGTGCAACTCGCTGACCGATAAAGCGACCTGCGACCCAGGTCCCGACAAAACCGGCAAGCCCGAGCACCAGCAGCAGAAGCGAGAGTGTCAGGACATCTGCGCCGTTAAACTGTTCGAGAAACGGGCGCAGATAGGTAAACATGGTAAAGGCGGATCCCCAGCTGAGCATCGCTGCAATCAGGCCGCGCAAGAAGTATGGACGGGACAAAACATCGACCAACGCGCCGAAATTTTGCCGACCACGTGCGGGCAATGACGGCAAGACCGTCAATTGCCAGACAAGGTTGATGGCAACAAGCGGCGTCAATGCCCAAAAAACGGCACGCCAACCAAAGATATCGCCCAGCCATGCACCAAGTGGTGCCGCAAAAGCCGAAGCAATGGCCTGCCCGCCATACATGATAGACAATGCACGCGGCACATCATGTGACGGCACCAGCCGCATCATAACGGCCGTGGCCAGCGCCCAGAACCCACCGATGCAAATTCCCAGAATGGCGCGCGCCGTAATCAGAGCCGCAAAGTTGGGTGCCATGGCAACGATGACAAGCGATATCAGCATCAGCATCGTCAACCCCACCAACACCGATTTGCGGTTAACCCTCCCGGCGACGGTTGTGCTCATCAGGCTGGCAACCAGGGCAAAAAGTCCACTGATCGAAATTGCCTGACCGGTCGCACCTTCGCTTACCCCCAGACCGTCCGCCATAGGCGTCAGCAAACTGACCGGCATGAATTCGGATGCAAGCAACAAGGCAACGCAAAGGGACATGGATAAAACAGCCCCCCACGCGGCGCATTGTCTGTTTTCTGTATCGGTTTGGGTCGTGTCAGTCATGGATATCTTCCGGTTCAACGTATCATTGCCAGAAGATAGTGGATCGCCGTCAATCTGATTATACGGGAAAAATAGCATGGACTAATCGATGTAATCGATTAATGATAAGTGCATGGCAAATACCGATTTCAACGACCTGAAATGGTTCGGCATCGTTGCCGAAGAACGCAACTTCACCAGAGCCGCCGCGCGGATCGGCGTGGCGCAATCAACCTTGAGCCACGCGATCAAGCGTCTGGAAGACAATATCGGCATACGTCTTCTGACCCGGACAACGCGCAACGTCGCCCTGACCCAGGCGGGAAGCCAGTTATTGTCGACGGTTTCGCCGCGCCTCAAGGAAATCGAGGGCGAGATCGACGCCATTATGGAGTTCCGCGACAAGCCGTTCGGCTCCATTCGGCTGACATTATCGGATCACGCACTTGAAACAGTCGTCTGGCCAAAACTCAAACCGATATTAATGGCCTATCCCGACATCAGCATCGAGTTCAGCATCGATAACGGCTTTCGCAACATCGTCGAAGACGGGTTTGATGCTGGGGTGCGGCTTGGTGAAAGTGTTGAAAAAGACATGATTGCCGTTCGTATCGGCCCCGATTGGCGCATGATCGCCGTCGCCTCGCCAGACTATTTGGCAGAAAACGGCATGCCGCAACATCCGCAGGATTTGCTGAAACACAACTGCATCAATATGCGGCAGGAACGACTTGGCGGCCTATATACGTGGGAATTCGAAAAGGACGGAAATGAAATCAACGTCCGCGTCGATGGTCAGATGACCTTCAATAACTCTTACGCGATGATGGACGCGGCATTATGCGGAATGGGCATCGCCTTTGTGCCAAACAGTCTTGCCGACGATCATATCGCCGCAGGCACATTGCAGCTCGTGCTTGATGACTGGTCGCCGTTCTTTGACGGCTATTTCCTTTATTATCCGACCCGTCGTCAAAACCTGCCCGTGTTCAAGCTTATCGTAGACGCCCTGAAACATCGCAAACGCTAGGACGACAGCAGCAGACCTTACAACCGTGCACTCGGGTGTATGAACAATGGGGTTTAATATGTGCAAAACCCGTATTGCTCGTTTTATCGACCAAATTGTCAAAAGATTGCCTTACAAAAATGGCAACAAATTCCGGATATGATCGCCAAACGCACTGATGGCCGGGCTGCGCGCAGTGTCAGACGTCACCACCTGCAATCCAAGCTGTGGTAAGGCGGGCATTGGGGATTTGAGGATGTAAAGGTCCGCCGGGACGGCTTTTTGCATCATCACACTGATCGCAAGGCCAGAGCGCGCCACCGCGATCAGGCCGGTCAGGCTGTTGCTGGCATAGGATATTTTATAGCGCATCCCCGCCTCATCCATCGCATCGCAGGCCGCCTTGTGATCCATGGCGTTTGAGGCTGGCATCGCAAGCGGAATGGCGCCATCGGGGAAATCGTGGAGTTCCAAGGTGGGTTTGCTTCCGACCCAGGCAAGCTGTTCGGTGCGCACGATCTTTTGCCGGTCATGGATTTCCGGGGTCGAGGTGATGGCCATATCGATCTGGCTGGCATGCAGCAGGCGGTTCAGTTCCGGGCTTGGCGCCGATACCACCTTGATCTCGACATCCGGGTGGATGGTGCCAAAGCTTTTAAGCAGGGCCGGGAAAAACGTAATCAGGTAATCCTCGGGACAGCCAAACACCATCGAGCCATGCAATCCCTTGTCGGAAAAGGCCGAAACCGCCTCGTCATGCAGGCGCAAGATCCGTTCGGCATAGCCCAGAAACCGTTCCCCCGCCCCGGTCAGGCTGACGCCGCTGCCACTTCGGTGAAACAGGCTTTGGCCCAGCGTTTCTTCAAGCCGCTGGATCTGCATCGTCACGGTTGACTGGGTGCGGCCCACCTGAATGGCCGTGGCGCTGAGCGTGCCGGAATGCGCGGCGCGCACGAATGTCGCAAGCAGTTTGAGATCAAGCAGGGTTTGCATCGCCGCACCAGCACTATATCAATTTTTCCAATACCAGAATGCCATAACTATCAATTTTACGTGGCACCTGCCAGCGGATACCATCTGGATCAATCAAAGACACAGGCATGCAGGGAGCCGATCATGTCACGCAACGCCGATCCAAAATTCTGGGATGCCGCCAAAAAACACCTGATCCGCTATGGCGGCACGTTTGAACCCGCCATCATCGAACGCGCCAAGGGATCGTTCGTCTATGACGCCGATGACCGCCCCATTCTGGATTTCACATCCGGCCAAATGAGCGCCCTTCTGGGTCACGGACACCCGAAAATCGTCGAAACCGTGCAAAACCAGGTCGAAAAAGTCGCCCATCTGTTTAGCGGCATGCTGTCCCGCCCTGTCGTGACATTGGCGGAGCGGTTGGCGGAACTGGCACCGGGGCTGGATCGGGTTCTGCTGGTTTCCACCGGGGCTGAGTCCAACGAGGCCGCGATCCGGATGGCAAAGCTCGTCACGGGCAAGCATGAAATCGTCGCCTTTTCCAAAAGCTGGCACGGGATGACCGGCGTTGCCGCATCGGCGACCTATAGTGCCGGGCGCAAGGGATATGGCCCGGCCGCCGTCGGATCATTCGCCATTCCCGCCCCCAATGCATTTCGCCCGCGGTTCAGACATGCCGACGGGTCGCTTGACTGGCAGACGGAACTTGATGACGCGTTTAATCTGGTCGATAGCCAGTCGACCGGCAATCTTGCGGCCTTCATTGCCGAGCCGATCCTGTCATCGGGCGGCATGCTGCCCCTGCCCAAGGGATATCTGGCCGCGCTTAAGCAGAAATGCGTTGAACGCGGCATGCTGCTTATTCTGGACGAGGCCCAGACGGGTGTGGGCCGCACCGGTGATATGTTTGCCTTTGAACGCGATGGTGTGACACCCGATATCATGACCCTGTCAAAAACCATCGGCGCGGGCCTGCCGCTAGCCGCCGTCATGACCACGGCCGCAATCGAAGACGCCGCCCATGAAAGGGGTTTTCTGTTTTATACCACCCATGTGTCCGATCCCCTGCCCGCCGCGGTTGGTGTGACGGTGCTTGACGTGGTGCGTGACGAGAAACTGGTCGATCGTGCCCGGACATCGGGCCAGAAGCTGTTTGATGGCTTATCCAAGCTCAAAGACCGCTATGACTGTATCGGCGATGTCCGCGGGCGTGGATTGATGCTTGGCGTTGAAATCGTCAAACGTGGGGCGGACGGCCAGTTCTGGGAACCCGATCATGATCTGGGTGCCGCGATTGCGACCGAGGCGTTTAAAAACGGGCTTAGCATGAATATCGTCAAGCTGCCCGGCATGGGTGGTGTGTTCCGCATTGCCCCGCCGCTGACGATCAGTGACGAGGAACTCGACCTTGGCCTGTCGATCATTGCCAAATCGATTGATGGGGCATTGTCGGGCCAATAATCGCCCCTTCCTCGTTCCCAAAACAAAAGCCCGGCTGATCCCATAACCAGCCGGGCTTTTATCGTATCGGATGTCTTCGGGACTAGCGCGTCAGCACTTCGGCAGCTTCGCGGGTGCGCTTGACCGAGCTCCCGACCCCGCCGGAAATCGAGCGGATTTCGTCAAGCCGCCGGGCAAGTTCATCGACCGAAACGGCCATTGTCTGCATGTTTTGCGACACGCTTTCGGTCACGGCACTTTGTTCTTCGACCGATGCCGATATGCTGGTGACACTGTCGCGTGCCGTTTCGATGGAGCCGCGAATGGTTTCAAGCGAGTTGACAACCTCGTTTGAAATTTCCTGAACCCCGCTGATTTCGGCTGAAATCTGATCGGTGGCCTTGGCCGCCTGATTGGCAAGGTTTTTGACCTCGTTCGCAACCACCGCAAAGCCTTTGCCCGCCTCGCCTGCACGAGCGGACTCAATGGTTGCGTTAAGCGCGAGCAGGTTGATCTGCCCGGCAATGCCCTGAATGACCTCGACAATGCCCGTCATGGCCGCGACCACATCGGCCATTTTCTGGGTCGACTGGTTGGCACTGACGGTCTGGGAAAAGGCCCGTTCGGTTTCATCGCGGCTTTGCGCCATGCTGCGCGAAATTTCGGCGATTGAGGCGGAAAGTTCCTCGGCACTGGCGGCAACGGTCTGCACCGAGTTAGAGCTTTGCGCCGCAGCGGATGTTCCGCTCATCGCGGCCTCGTCAAGGCTTACGATGTTATCGTCAATTTCGGTGAAATTGGTATCGATCATTTTTTTAAGATCGACCAGAAGCTCCACCTGCTCGGTAATGTCGGTGGCAAGCTTGATGACCCGTTCGGGTTTGCCATTCTGATCAAAAATCGGGTTATAGGTCGCCTCAAGCCAGACCTCTTTGCCCCCCTTTGCCAACCGCTTGAACTGTGCTGCCTGTACATCGCCCTTGCGCAGGCTGGCCCAGAAATCCTTGTACTCGGTTGATTGGGCATAAGCCGGCTCGACAAACATGCTGTGATTCTTGCCGACAACCTCGCCTTCGGAATAGCCCATGGTTTTAAGGAAATTCCCGTTGGCCTTAAGGATTTTGCCCGTCAGATCAAATTCGATCATCGCCTGGGATCGGTCAATCGCGGTCAGAATGCCTTCATTGAGCGCGCGCTCCTTACGGCGCGCGGTAATGTCAGAGGCGAATTTGATCACCTTTACCGGCTTTCCGGCCGCATTCAGGATCGGGTTATAGGTGGCTTCAAGCCAGACAGCTTCGCCGTCCTTGCGCACGCGCTGGAAAACGCCGGCCGCGAATTCGCCCTTTGACAATTTTTTCCAGAAATCACGATATTCGGCACTTTGTGCGTAATCGCGGGTCACGAAAACCGCATGGTGTTTGCCAACAATATCGCCAAGCTCATAGCCCATTGTGGCAAGAAAATTGGCATTGGCTGTCAGGATTTTACCGTCCAGCGAAAACTCGATCACGGCCATTGATCTACCGAGGGCTTCGTAAATCTGTTGTCCTTGCTGTGACGCGCCGCCGTTCCCGAAAATATTGAATGCCATGTCAATCTGCCCCTTATACGTCTGAATGGATCACCGGCTAGGAATCGTTACCCGATACAACTTTTCCTATCCTAAAGTATGAAGTCATTTCTTCAATTCAAGAGGCAAAATCGTGATATGTGTGCTATTTCACATGCCCCTCGACGCAACCCTTGGTTACAGCACACCAAACGGAAGGACCGCCGGTTTATCGCCGCTATTGACACCGGTTGTGATATCCCGGTTCAATCGCGCTTCACCCCGGCTCCGGAAAGGCCCAAGCCATGATCCGTCATATCGTTCTGATCAAATTCAAACCCGGCATTGACGAGGCCGTGATTAACAGTCTGTTTGACGCCCTGTCCGACCTTGGCGACCAGATCGCGGGAATGCGGGGTTTTGACGGCGGAATATCGGTCAGCCCGGAAAAACTGGAACAGGGTTTCAAGCACGGCTTCTGCATCGATTTCGACAATGAAGCGGCACGTGATGCCTATCTTGAGCATCCGGCACATCAGGCGCTGGGCGCTGAGCTTGTCAAAGCCGCCGATGGCGAAATTTCAGGACTGATCGTGTTTGATCTGGAGATGTGAGCAGCGGGCTTACAACGCCCCAGACAAAATAGCTCTCAGCACATTGCAAATGCACCGGTCGGTGTTTTTTCAAGCGTTGCCGGCCTTGCAAAAAAGAAACCCTGCATTTCCTCAACGCCAAGCGCCTGCTTCCTTTGTGCAACAACGGCGTCTTCGACGCCTTCGGCAACAACGCGGAGGCCCAGATCATGCGACGCTTTAACCACCCACTCGGCAAACGATGATTTGACGCAATCCCCGTTTGCCGTTGCGATGAATTCGCGATCAATCTTGACACCGGCGAAAACACCGGTTTCCAGAAGCTCCACCGAATTGCTTCCCGAGCCAAAATCATCGATGTAAATCGCAACACCCCGATTTTTGAGCCTTGCGGCATTGGCAAGGAATGCCGGATCTTTGACGATGTCGCTATGTTCCGTGATTTCGACTTCGATCCGGATGTCACAAAGCAGCATGTCGCCTCTGAAATGAAGGATTTCCTCAAGGAAGCAGTTATTGCGAATGGAATAGGGCGAACAATTGATCGAAACCGTCGGTGAAAAATCAAACCGGGACCGGATATCCCTGGCCTGTTTACGGACTTCGTTCATCACCGCTGTCGTCAGCAGGTTGATCGCCGGATGCCCTTCACAGGCCAAAATGATTTCCTCAAGCAGGAAACGTTTCTGCAGGTTCGGGAAACGCACCAGCACTTCAAGCCCGCAAGTCGATCCGGTCTTTGCGTCAATGCGCGGCTGAAAGACAACCGAATAACCGTTGTTTTTGATCGCGCGCATTACCAGCCCCGGCGTAATCAGAAGTCCCGGCAAGGTCAATCGCCCGCGAACTTAACGCCTGCTCTATTGATTTGCGAATCAGCTCTATCGGTGCGGGCTTCGACAGAATGCAGGACACAAAAGCCGTATTGATGGCCCTGTTCATCGCAGAATTATCAAGATGCCCGGATAGAAGAACACGCGGAATATTCGCCGCAACGCTGACCATTTCACGCAGCAACCGCATACCGGAAAAACCCGGCATTGCCAGATCGGACAGGATCACATCAACTTTCCGGTGATTTTCCCGAAGCCAGGAAAGGGCCCCGGCAGGTTCGGAGAACGAAATCACATTGTAACGCTGCCCCAGGGCCCGGGTAACGCCGCGCAGCATGTTTTCGTCATCATCGACAAACACGACAGTCGGTTTAAAGGGGTTAACATTGATCACGATTGCAAAACCTTCCCGATGAAGCAAAACACGTTCACGCCATTTCACACGACGGATCGCCCGTTACATTCAGGAACCTACGCGGGGCCGGAATTTGAAAACATCCCCATTTGGGGACTGAATAACACCTCCCTGCCGGTATCGTCACAAACATGACACTTCATAATTGACGCCACGCCCGCATAATACCTGTGGTAGAATTTCATCCTTCACCACGGCACAGCGAAACGAGTATCGGGGGACGTCATGCGGATTGCTGCGTTTAACGTCGAAAACCTGTTTGATCGGGCGAAAGTCTTTAACGATGAAGACCCCGAAGCGCATCGCGATGTGCTGGATGCCCATGCAGAGCTGAACAAGCTGTTTGAAAAACCGGTTTACAGCGATGCCGACAAGGCGCGCATGTTAACGCTGATTACACAGCTTGGCATGTTGCGCAGTGACGAGGGAAAATTTACCCGCATTCGCAAAATTCGCGGCCAGTTGATTTCTCGCCCCCGCCCGCCAAAGCAGCCCTTTATCAAGGCCAATGGCCGCGATGACTGGGTCGGCTGGTGCGAGCTTCGCATGGGGCCGGTGGACGAAGCCGCAATGTTAAACACCGCGCGTATGATCGGCGATGTCGGGGCGGATGTCCTGGCACTGGTCGAGATTGAAAGCCGCCCGGTTCTGCTGGCCTTTCAGGATTTCATGCGCGAAAAGGGCGTTTTGCCCGTGCCCTATCGCCACATGATGATCATTGATGGCAATGACGGGCGCGGCATTGATGTCGGGCTTGCCACCCATGAAGGTTACCCGATTGGCGAAATGCGAAGCCACGTCGATGACCTGAAACCTGACGGTGCCCCGATTTTCAGCCGCGATTGCCCGGAATATGAAATCATCACGCCATCGGGTGCGCAGATCATGGTCCTGCCCAACCATTTCAAAAGCAAATATGGCGGCAATGACCCGGCAAGCAAGGCCAAGCGACTGGCGCAATCCCTGGCGGTTGCGGCCTATTACAATCGCCTGATCGCCGAGGGGTTTGAGAATATCGTGGTTCTGGGCGACCTTAACGATACTCCCGACAGTGCCGAGCTTGACCCGTTGCTGAACGGTACCGCTCTTCGCGATGTTTCGGCACATCCGAATTTTACCGAGTTCGAGTTTAATGCCGGAAATGGCGATCGGGGAACCGGGACGCATGGCCTTGGCAATGATGATGATAAAATCGATTATCTGCTGCTTTCGCCTGCCCTGTTTGACCGGGTGACCAAGGGTGGCATTTATCGCAAAGGCATCTGGCCGGGATCACGACCGGCACGCTGGACAACATATCCGGACTTCACCAAAAAGCATCAGGCAGCATCCGATCACCATCTGATCTGGGCGGATATCGATATCTGAGAACGGCGGTTCACAATACCATCGGGCACATTCTTGATACTTTTCTAAATTGCGTAAGATCAAAGATTTAGCTTGCCGTTCAGGTCAGGATCATTCCAGACTTTATCGCGTTAAAGCTGTAACCTGCTTGCGATAACCCTGTATGCCGGTGGCACATCCGCTGCCAGAAGCCCGGCAATCCTGTTCTGGAGGGCGGAATGAGCAAACTGCGCGTGCCTTTGGCGATCCTTGTCGTGATCATCGCGATTGCCGGGGGTGGTTATTATTACTGGCAGCAAAATCAGGAAACCCTTCCCGAATTCATCGCCAGCGGAAATGGCCGGATCGAGGCCGAAGAAGTCCGCGTTGCAACCAAATATGCCGGTCGCGTCGACGAGGTTCTGGTCGATGAAGGCGATCTGGTGCAAGCCGGTCAGGTTCTGGCCCGGATGGATACCGAAGAACTTCAGGCAAGCCTTGCCAAGGCCCGCGCCGAGGTTGCCAGCGCAGAACAGGGCATTTTCGAAGCCAAGGCTGATATCGTTCAGAAGGAAAGCCAGCTTTCCTTTGCGGAACGGCAGCTTGAACGCGCCAACGAGCTTGTCAAGAACAACAATATCGCCCGCGAACAGGTCGACCAGCGCAAATCGGATCGCGATGTTGCCGAAGCCGCCCTTGCCGCGGCAAAATCGCGCCTGACAAGCAGCGAACGTAATGTCGAAGCCGCCCAGGCCGAACTTGAGCGCATTCAGGTACAGATCAATGATTCCGTGCTTAAGGCACCGCGCGGCGGGCGGGTGCAATATCGCCTTGCCGAACCGGGCGAAGTTTTGGCCGGCGGCGATCCGGTGGTGACGGTTCTGGACCTGACCGATGTTTACATGACGATCTTTCTGCCTACCCGGCAGGCTGGTCTGGCCTTTGTCGGCAATGAGGCACGCATTGTTCTGGATGCAGCGCCGGGCTTTGTCATTCCGGCCCATGTTTCGTTTGTCGCCGATGATGCACAATTCACCCCGCGCGAGGTCGAAACCAGAAGCGAACGCGACAAGCTGATGTTCCGGGTAAAAATCCGCATCGCACGCGAATTGCTCGAAGAACATCGCAAACGGGTCAAGACCGGCCTGCCCGGCGAAGCCTATGTCATGCTGGCCGATCATCAAAACTGGCCGGAACGCTTCACCCCCAATGTTCCCGATGACGCAACCCTGAACCAGAGCCTTCAGGAATGAGTAACGATCCTGTAAATGGCGCAAGTCTTGCCGCACGGCTGGACCATGTCAGCCACAGATACGGCCATGTTCATGCGCTTGACGATATCAGCCTGGATATCCCCACAGGCCGGACCATCGGCTTCATCGGGCCGGATGGGGTGGGTAAATCCACCGCCTTGGCCCTGATATCGGGCGCGCGCAAATTGCAACGCGGCACGGTCGATACACTGGGCGGACCGATGGATGATACAAGCCACCGCAACAGCGTTCTGCCCAAAATCGCCTACATGCCACAGGGACTTGGTAAGAATTTATACATGGATCTGACGATCCGCGAGAACCTTGAATTTTTTGGCCGTTTGTTTGGCCAATCAGCCCGCGAACGCCGCGACCGGATTGAACGGCTGGTCAAGGCGACCGGGCTTGAACCCTTTACCGAGCGCGCAGCAGGCAAGCTTTCCGGCGGGATGAAACAGAAACTCGGCCTTTGCTGTGCCCTGATCCATGATCCGGAAATATTGATACTGGACGAGCCGACAACCGGGGTTGATCCCCTGTCGCGGCGGCAGTTCTGGGAACTGATCGAGCAGATCCGCAAAACCCAAAGCAACATGACCGTTCTGGTCGCCACCGCCTATATGGACGAAGCCGCACGGTTCGACCAACTGATTGCGATGAATGACGGCAAGGTACTGGCAAGCGGCACAGCAAGCGAGATTTTGGAACGCACCGGGGCCGATAATCTGGAAACCGCGTTTGTAAGGCTGCTGCCAGAAGAAGAACGCAAGGGTCACAAGGACCTTGTCATTCCGCCGCGCACCATACATGGCGATGTTCCCGCCATCGTCGCCGACGGTCTGACGATGCGGTTTGGCGATTTTACCGCGGTCGATAATGTCAGCTTCCGGATTGAAAAAGGCGAGATTTTCGGGTTTCTCGGCTCGAACGGGTGCGGCAAAACCACGACCATGAAAATGCTGACCGGGCTTTTGCCCGCAACCGAAGGCACGGCCGAGCTTTTTGGCAAACCGGTCGACGGGCAGGATACCGAACTTCGCAAACGGGTCGGCTATATGAGCCAGGCCTTTTCGCTTTATGCCGAACTCAGCGTCTATCAGAACCTTGAACTGCATGCGCGGTTGTTTCACCTGCCTGCGGACCGGATAAAGCCCCGAATTGACGAGCTTTCCGAACGGTTCGGCCTGACCGAATATCACGATGATCTGGCCGAAAGCCTGCCGCTTGGTGTGCGGCAACGTTTATCGCTGGCGGTTGCGATCATTCACAGCCCGGAAATCCTGATACTTGATGAACCGACATCGGGCGTTGATCCGGTCGCACGTGATGGATTCTGGCAATTGCTGGTGGAGCTTTCCCGCGATCAGGGGGTGACGATTTTCATCTCTACCCATTTCATGAACGAGGCGGAACGCTGCGATCGCATATCGCTGATGCATGCGGGCAAGGTTCTAATCAGCGACACCCCGGCTGAAATCACGCAGAAACGCGGTTGTGACACGCTTGAAGAAGCCTTTATCAGCCATCTGGAAGAAGCCAGCGGCATTGACGATAACGCCCCCGCCCCGGATGCATCGGCGATGCAAGGCGATGGCGAAAATGGAACGACGAAATGGAAACCGGCCAAGGCATCGTTTTTCAGCCTGCGTCGGCTTTGGGCCTATTCTCTGCGTGAAACCATGGAACTGATCCGCGATCCGATCCGGTTGATGTTTGCCTTGCTGGGTACGGCGATCCTGATGCCGGTTTTTGGGTATGGCATCACGTTTGATGTCGAAAACCTGACCTATGCCGTGCTGGATCGCGACAGGACCGAAACCAGCCGCACCTATCTTGAAAACCTTGCAGGGTCCCGATATTTCAGTGAACAGCCACCGTTAAACAGCAATGACGAACTTGAACAAAGATTGCTGTCGGGTGACATTGCACTGGCGATTGAAATCCCACCCGGTTTTGGCCGTGACCTTGAAGCCGGACGCAGTCCCGAAGTCGCCGCCACCATCGATGGCACCATGCCGTTTCGCGCCGAAACCATCCATGGCTATGTCGAAGGCATTCACAGCAAATATCTGAACGAACGCAGCATGCGCAATACCGGTTTGCCGGTTCAAACCCTGCCGGTCAGTATCGAAACCCGCTATCGCTATAATCAGGATTTCAAAAGCATCTACGCCATGGTGCCATCGGTGATTGCACTGTTGCTGATGTTCATTCCTGCCGTTCTGATGGCGGTCGGCGTCGTGCGCGAAAAGGAATTGGGATCAATCACCAACCTTTATGTCACCCCCGTCACGCGGATCGAATTCCTGATTGGCAAACAATTGCCCTATGTCGGGCTGGGCCTGATCAATTTCGTTCTGATGGTCGTGATGGCGCTATTCTGGTTCGACGTACCGATGCGGGGCAATCCGCTTACCCTTGTTGTCGGGGCCTTCCTGTTTGTGATTGCCACGACCGGGCTTGGGCTTTTGATTTCGTCCTTTACCCAAACGCAGATCGCCGCGTTGTTTGGAACCGCGATCGCAACCATGGTGCCATCGGTCATGTTTTCGGGGATGATGCAGCCGATTTCGTCACTTGACGGTGCGCCCGCCGTGCTGTCGACCATCATGCCGACATCGCATTTCATGTCGATCAGTGTCGGGGTCTTTACCAAGGCGCTTGGTTTTGCCGAACTCTATCCCCAAATCCTGACGCTGGTGATTTTCTTCCCGGCATTGACCGCCCTTTCAATGCTGCTGCTTAAAAAGCAGGAGGCGTAAAATCGATGTTTGGCAAACGGATTGAAAATATCTATCGCCTCGGCATCAAGGAGCTTTTCAGCCTCCGTCGCGATGTCGTGTTGCTAATCCTGATCTGCTGGGCGTTTTCATTTGCGATTTACAATGCTGCGACCGGCTTTTCCCATGACCTTAAAAACGCATCAATCGCGATTGCCGATCTGGACAAATCCAAACTGTCCCGCCAGATCGGTGATGCGTTCCTGCAGCCGTTTTTCAAGAGACCGGCGGAAATCAGCGAAGGCGACATCGACGCCGCCATGGATAGCGGCGAATATACCTTTCTGCTGGTGATCCCGCCCGATTTTGAAAAAGACCTGATTGCCGGTCATCAACCGGAAATACAGCTTAATATCGATGCTACCGCGATGATGCAGGCCGGGATCGGCCAAGGTTATGTCAGCAACATCATTGCCCAGGAAATCCAGACCTTCATGGGTGGTGTTTCGGCCTATGTCGCGGCCAGCCACGAACCACCGACACAGCTTGTCACGCGTTATGCCTATAACGAAAACGCGACCAGTTCATGGTTCACCAGCGCGATGGAGATCATCAACAACATCACCATGCTCTCGATCATCCTGTCCGGTGCCGCCCTTATTCGTGAACGCGAACATGGCACGATTGAACATCTGCTGGTGATGCCGCTTGATCCGTTTGAAATCATGCTGGCAAAGGTCTGGGCCAACGGACTTGTGATTCTGATCGCAAGCGCGCTATCGCTGTTTTTCGTCGTCGAACTGATGCTTGGCGTGCCTATTATCGGCTCCAAACTGTTATTCCTGGCAGGGACGATGCTGTATCTGTTTTTTGCCACCGCCCTTGGCATTTTCCTTGCGACCATGACAAAATCAATGCCGCAATTCGGGCTCCTATTTATCCTTGTCGTTTTGCCAATGCGGATGTTGTCGGGCGGGAATACGCCGCTTGAAAGCATGCCTGAAACGCTTCAGAACATCATGCAATTCGTCCCGTCCAGCCACTTTGTCAGCTTTGCACAGGCGATCCTGTATCGCGATGCCGGGATCGATGTTGTCTGGCAGGAATTCCTGATCGTCTTCGTGATCGCCGCCCTGTTCTTCGCCTTTAGCGCCATGCGCTTTCGCAAAAGCATCGCGGCAATGCGATAGAACCGGAAGGCCCGGTTATCCGTGGCGAAGCTTGAAAAACAGGATGGTCGAGGCCAGCACAAGGGTAAAACCGTTGGCAATGATCACCGGCCAGTCACCACGGATCAGGCCATAAACCAGCCAAAGCGCGATCCCCGTGCACAGGATCAGAAACATCACAAGCGAGATATCAGCCGTCGAGCGCGTGCGCCAGGTACGTATAACCTGCGGCAGGAAGGCAATCGTGGTCAGTGATCCGGCAAGAAGGCCAAGGACGGTTTCAAAAGACATGATCATGGAAGGCCTCCACCAGATCGCCCGACCCGATGACAGGGCATCAGACCGGAACAAAACGCTCGATTGAATGCATTCAACACATAACACAACCAACTTCAAGCGGGAAATATACGCCGCCGTCGTGACACGCCGGAAGTCTTGATAACCTTGGAGGATGACGGGTTTCTTTGGGCCAGAAACACAAAGCCCCGCTCGGAAACCGGCGGGGAGGAAATGGTGGGCCTAACAAGACTCGAACTTGTGACCTCTCGCATGTCAAGCGAACGCTCTAACCAACTGAGCTATAGGCCCCTGTATTTGGGGAAAGATGGTGGGCCTAACAAGACTTCGAACTTGTGACCTCTCGCATGTCAAGCGAACGCTCTAACCAACTGAGCTATAGGCCCTCTAACCCATCTTTCATCTGACCGGCCTTCAAAGCGGAAGGCTTGGCCAGCGCCGTTTGTGACGGCGAGGCGGTATTTAGCCCAAGGCAGAAAAAGGTGCAACCCCTCAATTGGTTTTTTGACAAAAAATCTTCATCTATGGGGGACGGGATGGATCGCTGTTGCTATGATCATCATCCAGTTTAGGGAAGATATAACAAACGACAATGAACCAGTTGCCATCGGATCTTACCGGCAGTGGACCGGCAACCGTCATCCTGCCATCCCGGCAAACCCTGCCGGTGGTGTTTGCATCGCCCCATTCCGGGCGCCATTATCCGCAGGAATTGATCGAGATTGCCCGTATTGACTCGTTTGCGCTCCGTGCATCCGAGGATGCCTTTGTCGATCAGCTTTTTGCCAGCGCGCCCAAGCTTGGCGCACCGATGCTGTGCGCGACATTTCCGCGTGCCTTTGTCGATGTCAATCGCGGGGCGCTGGAGCTTGACCCGCGCATGTTTGATGGCCCCCTGCCTTCGGATGCGGATATTCATTCGATGCGGGCCCTTTCGGGGTTGGGATCAATCCCGCGCGTCGTCAGTGGCGGGATCGAGATATACAAGGCGCGCCTGCCGGTCGCCGAGGCGATGCACCGGATCGATACCTATTACCATCCCTATCACAGTGCGCTTCGCAAGCTGATTGATGCAACGCGTGACCAGTTTGGCTATTGCATCCTGATTGATTGCCATTCGATGCCCGGGGATTCTGTCGACAGCAGCAAAAACCGCGTTGATCTGGTTCTGGGCGATTGCTATGGAAGTTCCTGCCATCCGTCTTTGACGCGCTTTGTCGAAGATCGTGTCCGCGATCTGGGCTTTACCCCGTCGCACAATGATCCATATGCAGGCGGGTTCTGCACGCGCCATTACGGGCAACCGGAAGACCATGTGCACAGCCTGCAGATCGAGCTTTCACGCTCGCTTTACATGGACGAGGACACGATCACGCCCCATCGCGGATTTGACACCCTGCGCGAACAGATGACGCATCTGATATCGTGCTTCCACGATCTTGACGGGAATCCCTTCTGATGACCACCAGCCCCGTTTCTTCCTCACCATCGGGCAAACCGATGCCAAATGGCGACGCCTCCCTCGAGGATCTTGTGATCCGGGATGCCGAGCCAGAAGATTTTGGCCGCATCACCGAGATTTACGGCCACCATGTCCTGCATGGCCTGGCCTCGTTCGAAGAACGCGCGCCTGAAATCGCCGAACTGACATCGCGCTGGCAGCATGTCCGCGAACGCGGCCTGCCCTATCTCGTTGCCGAAATCGACGGCCGGGTCGAGGGTTTTGCCTATGCCGGCGCCTATCGCCCGCGTCCGGCGTATCGTTTTACGGTCGAAGACACGATCTATATCGCGCCCGATGTCGTCGGCAAGGGTGCCGGTCGCGCGCTTCTGTCCCAGCTGATCAGACGCTGTACCGCCCTTGGCTATCGCCAGATGGTCGCCGTGATCGGCGACAGCGCCAACGTGGCCTCTATCGGGTTGCACGCACGCCTTGGCTTTCGGGTGGCAGGCACATTGCAATCGGCAGGCTTCAAACTTGGCCGCTGGGTCGATAGCGTGATCATGCAGCGCGGCCTTGGCGACGGTGACGGCAACTTCCCGGAACACGATCCGGGACGGGAAAAATAATCCGACACAATGCGCCCTATCGCACGACAAACCACCAAAGGCACTGGTTAGACAGACAGTGCCTTTTCTTTTGGATTGCCGAGTACCAATCAGGCAGGAAATCCCCATCCCGAAAAAGATCAGCACCGGCCTTTAACCAATGCGCGATTTGCACTGCACAATTCCGCGTAGGCGGCATGATGATATTTTCGGTGAAAATTCCTGCTCCCTGAAATCCCCGCAAATCTTTGGAATTCAGGCAAAAAAGAAGGCCGCCTGTGACAGCGGCCCAAGTCTAGGGAGGAAACGTCCAAGAAACGAGCGACAAGTCGCTCGCCGGAATGCACTGCGTCCTACCGCAGCGCACAAATAGACATTACCCATTAGATCGCGCGGACGCAACACGTTTTTGACTATTTTTTTATCAAAAAAATAAATGCACTTTTTTTGATCAAAATTTCACCAAACTGACACTTTTTCGAACTGAATCCCGCCCATCTGAGGTCACTTTTTCAGCATTGCCCCCATTCCCGATGCCGGTTCATTTGTGAAAATTTGGCGACTTACAGCGAATCAGAATGCAAGGGAATGACAGAAAACCTGCGATTCCATCGATAAATTCGAAAATTCCCCCTTCGATTCCCGCCATGAGAATATGCTCAAAACCCGCAGAAACTCTCAGTTTCACGGTTTCAGGAGCGTTGACGCGGAAAAATACATTGGAAAACATATTGGCCGAACCGGCCCGACAAAAACGGGATTCGCTTCGATACGGCATAAAAAACGGCCACAGAACGTGTGACCGGCAAAAAGGCAGGATGATTGATTTCGGAAACAGGCCTAGTTCAGGGTCTGATTGACGATCTTGCCATCCGCCCGGACCGATGATTTGACCGATACCGGCTTTGCCACCTTGCGGCCCGACAGGCCATCAGCAACGATCTGTTCGCGGTCATGACGTTTTTTGGCGTCATACATCCGCTGATCCGCCAGATCGATCAGGTTATGCGGCTGTGAAATGGCGTCTTCGATCCGTTCGGCAAGGCCGTAGCTGGCCTGCTGCGTCATGCCATTGGCAAGAGCAGCCAGACCGGGTGACATGACGCGATGCATGACATCGTTCGCACGATCCAGCGTGAGATCCGGCAGAATAACAAGGAATTCCTCGCCACCCCAGCGGATCACCAGATCGGCACGACGGAACCGTTGCGCCAGATTGCGCCCGGCTTCCTCAAGAATACGATCACCGTAATCATGACCAAACTGGTCATTGATCTTTTTAAAATCATCAAGATCGACAAAGGCCACGGTCAGCGGACTGCGTTTCCGATAGGCGGTTTCAAAATTCAGTCGCAGCATTTCCATGCCAAAGGCACGGGTATAAACGCCTGTCAGCGGATCAATCGCGATTTCCTGGGCGGCAACAATCGTACGGTAAAGCTGCACCGATGCCGCCATTACCGCAAGCGGCAGCAGAACCGACAGGATCATTTCAACCGGAACATAGCCACTGGCAACCGGCCCCTGCGCCCCAAAAACCAGCAGGACGAGTATGGGCGAGACCATTATCCCCGCCTCAACCAGCGTCAAAGGCATGATCGCTACCAGAACAACGATACCAAGCAGAAGGAAACTGTGCGCGGTCAGCATCTTGGGCGAGGCATCCGGATCAAGCCCGGAAAAACCGCAAAGCAGGGTGGCAGCAATCACAAGGAACAGCATCGGCAGATAAGGCGCACGTCGTCGCCATCGGGAACTGACCGCACGATTGATCAGCACCGCAATCGCAATCCCCATGACGAGGAAGCGCATGATCACGGTTTGCGATTGCCAAAAGCCATTACCAAAAGCCCCGTCCCAGATCGGGACAAGCGCCAGCAGAACGAGGGTGAAAAAGGCCGCGAAGCGTGCAGTCAGCTGGACCGATTCCTTGCGCCGCAGATGCAGCAATTCTGCATGCCGGGGCGTGTAAAGGAAATCTCGATAGCGGCAACGCAGTGGCCCTGCGAAGCGCCGACTATCTCTTCGGGGACCAGATAGCACGCGGATCAGCTCCAACTCATCTTTGCGAAGGAGCCACAGCAGCCCCGAAATTTTTATGATCGTTCCCTGATTTAACCGCCAATTCAACTATCCAGAAGAGGTGGCTGTATAAATTTGAATTAATTTTTAACTAACCGCGAGTGAAAAAATGCAAATAAGCACCTGTTTCAACACAAAGTCGAACGCAAATTAACGTCTTCAGGTTGTTTTTCCGATACACTTCACTCGCAAAACCCTAAGGCGAACTAAGAAACATTCGCGACTCGCAATAAAGGGCAAGGCCGTCATGCGATAAAAAGAAACCGCCACACCGGAAACCCGGTATGGCGGCAATAATCAAGGCAGATCGCAACCCTTCTGGAACAGGATCAGCCCCAAAGCGCCCGGTCCGGAAGCCCCATAACACCCTTGTCAAACGCCAGACCATTTTCGCGGTCCTTTGCCATCCAGAGAGGCCCGTCAAGATCGACAATGCGCGCATCGGCAGCAACGATCATGGCCGGCGCCATCGCAAGCGACGTCCCGACCATGCAGCCAACCATGATCTGCATGCCGACCTTGGCGGCGGCATCGGCAAGCTCAAGCGCCCCGGTCAGACCACCGGTTTTATCGAGCTTGATATTGATCATGTCGTAAAGCTGCGCAAGGCGCGGGATATCGGCGACGGTATGGATCGATTCATCCGCACAAAGCAGCACCGGACAATCAAGATCAAGCAGTCCATCATCCTGCCCGGCAGGCAGCGGCTGTTCGATCATTTCCACACCAAGCGCGTCGAGTTCGGCCCCGATATCTTCAAGCAGTTCAATCGACCATGCCTCGTTGGCATCAACGATCAAACGCGATGTCGGCGCGCCTTCCCGAACCGCACGAACAGATTCGAGAACGTTTTCACCGTTAAGCTTTAGCTTGAGCAACGGTGCCGATGCCGCCTTGCGCGCGGCTTCACGCATCGCATCAGGCGTATCAAGGCTAAGCGTTTCTGCCGTAATCAGGCCTTCGGGTGCCTTGCGCTCGGCAAGTTCCCAGGCACGGCGGTCAAACCGCTTTGCCTCAAGGTCCCAATAGGCACAATCAACTGCGTTGCGCGCCGCACCGGCCTTCATTGCGTCCTGCAGTTCCTTGCGCGTCATACCACGCGAAAGGGCATCGGCCTGGGCCTCGATATCGGCAATCACTTTTTCGACGGTTTCACCATAACGGGCATAGGGAACGCATTCCCCATATCCGGTGAATTCACCATCGGTCAGGGTGACCTTGACGACATGGGCCTCGGTCTTGGCCCCGCGCGAGATTTTGAACGCCACGCGCAGCGGCCAGACTTCGGATGTGACACTTATGCGCGGCACATCAGATCTCCTGCAGTTTGTCGACGATCGGTGCAACACCGGTCCGAACCGGGTCAACACATGGCAGGCCAAACTCGGCTTCGACTTCGGCCAGAAGCTTTTTGGCAGCCGCATCGTCAAGCGACTTGGTATTGATCGCGAAACCGGCCACCACGCAATCGGGGTTGGTCAGGCGTGCATGCATCAGGTTGACTTCCATCGTGGTTTTCAGGTCCGGAAGCTTGTAACCCGGCAGACCGCGCATGTGGGTACGGGTCGGTTCATGACAGACGATGATCGCATCGGGCTGCGAACCATGGATCAGGCCCATGGAGACACCGGCAAACGATGCATGGAACAGGCTGCCCTGCCCTTCGACAACGTCCCAGTGATCAGGCTCGTTGGCCGGTGCAATCGTCTCGACCGCGCCGGAAATGAAGTCCGAAATCACGGCATCAACCGAAATGCCCTCGCCCGCGATGAAGATACCGGTCTGGCCGGTCGCACGGAAGGTTGACTTCATGCCGCGCTTTTTCATTTCGGCATCAAGGGCCAGTGCGGTGTACATTTTCCCGACCGAGCAATCGGTGCCAACCGCCAAGACACGTTTGCCCGGGCGCTTTTCACCATTGCCAATCGGCAATTTGCCATCAAAGTGACGGACGTCGAAAAGTTTCACGCCTTTGGCATTGGCGGCTTCGACCAGTTCGGGAATCGTCGAAAGGCGCGTATGCAGGCCATTGGCGATATCCATACCGGCATCAATCGCTGCCAGAAGGGTTTCCATCCATGCCGGTCCGATAACGCCGCCACGGTTGGCAACGCCCAGAACGATGGTTTTGACGCCTGCGGCCTTGGCTTCGGCAATCGACATTTCCGGCAGGCCAAGATCAGCCTGACAGCCCGGAAGGCTTAGCTGTGCGACACACCATTCCGGGCGCCACTGCTTGATGCCAATCGCGGTTTTTGCAGCCAGTTCGTCCGGTGCATCACCAAGAAACATAAGATACGGATGTTCGATTTTCATTTTACCTCCTTGACCAGCGTCCAACCGCTGCCCTTATAATCTGGGGCGACTATAACGCAACTTGGTGGGAGCCATCCAGATATATGAATTGATATCTTCGACTATCCACCGAAATGTTCGCACAAAATTCGAATATCGAAACAAATAACAAAAAAACATTCTGAATTCATCGAAGACAAACCTCCTTTCTTGTGAATTTCACCGGGAAACGCCCGGAAAAAGCAAGAAAATGCAATTTTGAAGGACTGGCGCGAAAGCGTCCGACTACACATGAGTACCGATCTCAAAAAGTGGCTTTCTGACCGCAAAATTGAAGAAGTCGAATGTATTGTCCCAGATATGTCCGGGGTGGCGCGAGGCAAGGTTCTGCCAACGCAAAAGTTTTTGCGCGGGCTTGAAGCCAAAAGCCTTGCCATCCCCGAGGCAATTTTTTCCATGACGGTCACCGGGGGTTACCCGGAAGAAACCGACGCGTTTCTGGACCCGGCGGAAAAAGACGTTGTCATGGTACCCGATCCGGAAACCATTCGCGTCGTGCCGTGGTACGAAGAACCGACAGCACAGATTATTTGCGACTGTTACCATTTTTATGGCGACGAGGTGTCGATCTCGCCGCGCCACGTTCTCAAACGCGTCCTGGCCGCCTTTGAAGAACGCGGCATGAAGCCGATCATTGCCCCGGAACTTGAATTTTATCTGGTGGCAAAAAACACCGATCCGGACAACCCGCTTGAGCCGCCAATCGGTCGTTCGGGCCGCCCGGAACGGGCATCGAACGCCTTTGGCATTGATGCGATCAACGAATTCGATCCGCTGATCGAAGACCTTTATGATTATTGCGAAGCCATGGATATCGACGCCGATACCATGAGCCACGAGTCGGGCCCTGCCCAGCTTGAAATGAACTTCAATCACGGTGCGCCGCTTGAACTGGCCGATCAGGCATTCTTGTTCAAACGCACGCTGCGTGAAACCGCGCTCAAACATGGGGTCTATGGCACATTCATGGCCAAACCGATGGGCAACCATCCGGGCAGTGCCATGCACATCCATCAGAGCGTCATCGACATCAAAACAGGCAAAAACCTGTTTGCCGATGACAATGGCGACAATTCCCAGATGTTCCTGAACTATGTCGGCGGCCTGCAGCGTTACCTTCCGGCGGCAATGCCGCTTCTGGCACCGAACATGAACAGCTATCGCCGTTTGCAGCCCTGGTCGGATGCGCCGATCAACATGCACTGGTCCCTTGATAACCGTACGGTCGGCCTGCGCCAGCCTAACGGTCCGGCCAATGCTCGCCGCATCGAAAACCGGATTCCGGGTGCCGATGCCAACCCGTATCTGGCGATTGCGGCATCGCTTGCCTGCGGCTTGCTCGGTATTATCGAGGAAATCGATCCGACCGCCCAGATCGAGGGTTCGGGTTATGACCGGGCACACTCCCTGCCCCGCCACATCCACGAGGCGCTGGCAAAATTCCATCGGTGCAAACCGCTAAAAGACCTGTTGGGCGAAGAATTTTCGGCCGCGGTTCTGGCCGTCAAGGAAGCCGAATGGGATGCCTACCAGACGGTGATCAGCGCGTGGGAGCGTGAACACCTTCTGCTGAACGTTTGATTGAATTCTTGCGCCGGGGCATCATCCCCGGCGCAAGAATGTTGCATGATGAATGCCTAATTTTTCACTTGATGCGAAAAATGCCCAAAAATCCATCTTGTGTTTGACAAAAACCTGAGGCATTCGAAGGATATGAAGGTCTTGGAGAGAGCAATAACAGGACCTTCAAATTTTCAAACGCTGCCACATGGGAGGCTCAGCGAAATGAAATCACTTCTTAAATCTTCAAGCCTTGTTGTCCTTGCCGCAGCCCTTTCGGGCTTTGCCGCAAGTGCATCGGCACAGGAAGTCCTTAACGTTTATAACTGGTCTGATTATATCGGCGAAGAGACCGTGGCCAATTTCGAAAAGGAATATGGCGTAAAGGTCAATTACGACGTTTATGACAGCAACCAGGTTGTCGAAGCCAAGCTTCTGGCAGGAAATTCGGGCTATGATCTGGTCGTGCCGACGCTGGCCGATGCGCAGCGCCTGATCCAGGCGGGCATCTTCCAGAAAGTCGATAAATCGAAACTGGAAAACTTTGGCAATCTGGACAAGGTGATCCTGAACCAGACCGCCAAATACGACCCGAACAACGACTATGCGGTTCCTTACCTTTGGGGCACCAACGGCATTGGCTATAACGTTGCCAAGGTTCAGGAAGCTCTGGGCGACGATGCACCGCTCGATAGCTGGGCGCTGGTATTTGACCCGCAATATGCCGAAAAGCTGTCGAAATGCGGCCTGACCATGCTTGATGATCCGGGCGAGATCGTGCCGCTGGTCAATTTCTATCTCGACAAACCGGACTCCAAGCAGTCGAACGAAGACATCGAAGCCGCGATGGCCGAACTCGAAAAAGTCCGTCCCTACATCACCTATTTCCACAGCTCGCAATACATCAACGACCTTGCCAATGGTAACGTCTGTGTATCTATCGGCTGGTCGGGTGACGTTGGCCAGGCTGCCCTTCGCGCAGAAGAAGCCGGCAACGGCAACGAGATCAAATACGTGATTCCGAAGGAAGGCACGCTGATCTGGTTTGACGTGATGATGATCCCTGCCGATGCACCGAACCCGGAATTGGCCCACAAATTCATTGATTACATCCTGCGTGCCGATGTCGGTGCGGATCTTGCCAACTATGTCGAATATGCCAGCCCGAACGAAGCGGCCATGGAATTCATCGACGAAGATCTGAAATCCGATCCGGGCGTTTACCCGTCACAGGAAGTCAAGGAACGCCTGCGCTCCAAGATCGAGCCGGGTCCGAAAGAACTGCGTACCCGTACCCGTCTGTGGACCAAGCTTAAAACCGGTCAGTAATCGATCCGGTTGATATCGAAACCTGTCAAAGGGGCGTTGCAGTCATGCAGCGCCCCTTTTGCATGGCGGTATATAGGGCGGCGGCATTGTGACTCGCGATGGTGTGCGTGAAACCGCGCAAGGCACCCAGGCAGGACAGCAGGAAATGAAACCGCGAACAATGCCCATTTTCTGAACACCCCTACTGACTTTTCCGCCATTTATCGCAACATTGGTCACAAAACGTTCAAAATATCGCACACCCCTCTTTACAGATTGTGGAATTGCTTCATCCTGTTAATCAGGAAAAACCAAAACATCGGACGGCACGTCGAACGCAATCGGACTGAAAAGACCAGCCGGGCATGTCGCCCGATGTTTTGGGTATATCTCGACAACAAACAAGGGGAGAAGCTTGGTGTCGCAGGGGGCTTTGCAGAAAGCACACGAGGATGTGCACAAGACTCAGCCTTGGAACAATCCCGACGCGGTCCCGTTTATCCGTTTCGAGAATGTGACCAAGAAATTCGGCGACTTTTATGCCGTCGATGATGTGTCGCTTGATATTTACCGGCATGAATTGTTTGCCCTTCTGGGCGGATCGGGTTGCGGCAAAACAACGCTTTTGCGCATGCTGGCCGGGTTCGAGGAACCGACAGCAGGTAAAATATTCATCGATGGTGTCGATATGGCTGGCGTCCCGGCCTATGAACGCCCGACCAACATGATGTTCCAGTCCTATGCCCTGTTCCCGCACATGACAGTTGAACAGAATGTGGCCTTTGGCCTCCATCAGGACGGATTGCCGAAATCGGAAATCCGCACACTGGTTTCCGATATGCTGGCCCTTGTGCAGATGACCAAGTTTGCCAAACGCAAACCCCATCAGCTTTCCGGCGGCCAGCGCCAGCGTGTTGCCCTGGCACGATCCCTTGTCAAAAAACCCAAGGTGCTGCTGCTCGACGAACCGCTGGGCGCGCTTGATAAAAAGCTGCGTGAACAAACGCAGTTCGAACTGGTCAACATTCAGGAAAAGGTCGGCACCACCTTCGTCATGGTCACCCATGACCAGGAAGAAGCCATGACCATGGCATCGCGCATTGCCGTGATGAATGAAGGCGTAATCCGTCAGCTTGGCACCCCGTTCGAGCTTTACGAATATCCCAACAGCCGCTTTACCGCGAACTTCCTGGGTCAGGTTAACCTGATCGAGGGAACGCTTGTTGATGACGATGAAAAATACGCGGTCATCCAGTCCGACGATGCCGGTGGCGAGATTTATATCGACCACGCCGTTCAGGGCCACGAAGGTGCGACACTTTGGATCGCGCTCCGCCCTGAACGCTTGCGTCTGCTGACCGAACAGCCGACCGATACGAAATACAATTGCCTGTCGGGAAAGGTCGAGGAAATCGGCTATCTCGGCGGGCTGTCGACTTACCATGTGCGCCTTGACAGCGGCTTCCGCATCAAGGTCACCGAACCCAATTCCAGCCGCCATGTCGAACCGCGTTACACGTGGGAAGATCGCGTTTGGGTGACGTGGGAGGCCGGGGCTGCTTCGGTTCTGAACCAATGAGCCGTGACAAGCCAACCCTTAAACAACGTTATGATCGCCTGATGCTCAAGCACGGACGGGTCATTGTGATCGGCCTGCCCTATCTCTGGCTGATGCTGTTCTTCCTTATCCCGTTCCTGATCGTGCTCAAGATCAGCTTCGCCACCGCCGAATATGCCCAGCCGCCCTATAGCGCGCTGTTCACGTGGATTGACGAAGGCGTCAATATCACGATCAATTTCGGCAATTACCTGTTTCTGCTCAGCGACAGCCTTTATATCTCGGCCTATCTGAATTCGATCCGGATTGCGGCGATTTCAACCGTGATCACGCTTCTGATCGGCTATCCGATGGCCTATGGCATTGCGCGCGCACAAGGATCGCTTCGCAGTGTCCTTCTGATGATGGTGATCCTGCCCTTCTGGACCAGCTTCCTGATCCGGGTTTACGCCTGGATCGGCATTCTGGACCGCGAAGGCCTGATCAATGCCCTGCTGCTGAACCTTGGCATCATTTCCGAGCCGCTGATCATGCGCCAGACCGAATTCGCGGTCTATATCGGCATTGTCTATACCTACCTGCCCTTCATGATCCTGCCGCTTTATTCCACGCTGGAAAAAATGGATGTCAGCCTGATCGAGGCCGCCCTGGATCTTGGTTGCAAGCCATGGCAGGCCTTCATGAAGGTAACATTGCCCCTCTCCATGCCCGGCATTTTGGCGGGATCACTTCTGGTATTCATTCCATCCGTTGGCGAATTCGTTATTCCGGAACTTCTTGGCGGGCCAAATACCCTGATGATCGGCCGGACATTGTGGAACGAATTCTTTGCCAACCGTGACTGGCCGATTGCATCCTCGGTCGCGATTGCCATGCTGCTGTTCCTTGTCGTGCCGATCATGTGGTTCCAGCATATCCAGACCAAGCAGGAGGAGAACGGACAATGACCGGCAAACGTTCGACTTTCCTTCTAAGTGCTCTGGTGTTCGGCTTTGCATTCCTCTATGTGCCGATCCTGCTTGTGATCATTTACTCGTTTAACGAGGGCAAGCTTGTGACCGTTTGGACCGGCTTCTCGTTCAAATGGTATGTGTCGCTGTTTTCCAATGACGGCATGATTGATGCGGCCTGGAATAGCCTTCGGATCGGGGTGATGTCGGCAACGCTGGCATTGGCCGTCGGGACCCCTGCGGGGCTTGTCATGTCCCGCTTTGGCCGGTTCAAGGGTCGCACCCTGTTTTCGGGTATGGTTGCTGCCCCGCTTGTCATGCCCGAAGTCATCACCGGCCTGTCATTGCTGCTGCTGTTTGTTACCCTTGAACAGCTTATCGGCTGGCCGGCCGGGCGTGGCGTTACCACGATCGTGATCGCACACACGACCTTCTGTGCGGCCTATGTCGCGGTTGTTGTGCAATCGCGACTGGCGGGTATGGATACCTCGGTCGAAGAAGCCGCGATGGACCTTGGCGCCAAACCGGCAAAGATTTTCTTTGTCATTACGCTGCCAATGATCCTGCCGGCACTTCTCGCTGGCTGGCTGCTGTCTTTCACCCTGTCTCTTGATGATCTGGTGATTGCAAGCTTCGTCGCCGGTCCGGGTTCCACCACCCTGCCGATGAAGGTTTTCTCGTCCGTGCGACTTGGCGTTTCGCCGGAAATCAACGCGCTCGCAACGCTCATCATCCTTGCGGTATCGGTGATGATCGTGATTTCGAGCCTGCTGATCCTGCGATCCGAACGGGCGCGTACCCGATCCATGAATCAGGCAACAATCGACAACTGATTCCATGTCGCCCAAAACAAAAAGCAGCACCTTTGCAGGTGCTGCTTTTTTTATGATCCGGATGGAAAACCCGAATACAAACCTGAAATCAGGCCTGATTCTGTTCCGCCATCTGCCGCAGGAATTCACGGCATTTCATGCCCGGCGCAAGGACACGCCAATAAGACACAACGGCTTCTTCGGCTGCCACACTGAAATCGATAATCAGGTTATCCAATGCGTTCTGGCGCATCAGTTCGGCAACACGATCCGGAATCTGTGACATCTGCCACATGCCAATCACCAGTGCATACGACGTACGCATCAGCTTGTTGGCATCTTCGGGCGTGATGGCATAAAGCTCGGACAAGGCATCGGCTGTACGTTTGACCATTGAAGAAACAAATCTTCGATGGCTAAGCACGGCTTCATCATCCGTCCCCTGTTCCAGAACCCCTTGTGACAGGGATGCCAGATGCAGGAACTGCTTCCGCTTGACCAGATATTGCACGAATTGCAGTGCAACGCGCGCCGAATCCCGTTCTTCGGGACGCCGCAACGCTTCCTGTTCAATCACTTCAAGATTGTTTTCAAACCACCCCTTCAGGAATCCGCGCAGGACTTCCAGAAAAAGGGCTTCCTTGCTTGAAAAATAAAGATATAGCGTGCCTTTGGCGAGGTTTGCCTTCTTGGCGACTTCGGCTGCCGATGGCAGTTGTCCGTCCCCCTCAAGGTAAAGCGCCTCGGCCGCGACAAGTATATCGTTTCTACGTTTAAGCTTTTGCTCGTGGCTACGCGCACGAACAAGACATTCGTTTTCCATAGAGAATTATTCCCCCAACATTCTCCCTGAACTTATATTAATGCCTTTTAATTCATTCAAAAGTCAAATCGCGCGGCGACTTTTGATAGAAAAAATCAAAGAAACTTTTATGTAACAAACAGTTCGCCTGTGTTTTTTGAACGCGCGATAGATGAACATTGGTCACCATACCTCAATCAAGGAACGTTTCGGCGCACAAAATCGAAAAATCCGTACAGATTTGATTCGCTGCGGCTGCGAACTGGAACGGAGTATCAGACCGGCAATTCGGTCGTGCGTTTGACTTCGCGCAGCGTGATGATGGTCTGAACACGCTCCACACCCGGAAGCTGGGTCAGAACCTCGCTATGTATGCGTTCATAGTCGGCTGTGTTACTGTAGACCACATGCACCAGATAATCGCTTTGCCCGGCCAGCAGATAGCATTCGACCACCTCGGGCACTGACTGGATTTCCTTTTCAAAGGTTTCCAACGCTTCGCGGGTCTGGCGTGCAATCGAAATATTGACGAATGCATTGCCCGGTTTGCCGATGCGGGCCGGATTAAGCAGCATGGTGTAACGGTCAATCAGACCGGCTTCTTCCAGAAGCCGGACACGGCGCAAACAGGCAGAAGCCGACAGATTGACCTTTTCGGCCAGTTCGGCGTTGCTGATACGGCCATCGCGTTGAAGCAGCCGCAGGATCATCCGGTCACGTTCGTCCATCTGCATTTCGAATATTCTCCCTGCCTGAAGCGGATTTTTTAAAATTATATAGCATTAATACCACCAAACTCACCGATGATTGAAGGGAAATTGCCACAATTTTCGGGTATCCTGCATAGACAACTAAAAACGGGACAACCCGTTATCGCTGCCACGTTTGTCCGGGAGAAACACAATGCTTATTGGCATTCCGAAAGAAATCAAAAACCATGAATATCGCGTCGGCCTGACCCCAAGTTCCGTGCGTGAAGTCACGGCACACGGGCATGATGTGATCATCGAAACCAATGCTGGTGCCGGTATCGGTTGCAGCAACGATGATTACCTCGCAGCCGGCGCAAAAATCGTCGACACCGCGGCCGAAATCTTTGCCAAATCCGAAATGGTCGTAAAGGTCAAGGAACCGCAGAAAGTCGAATACGAGCAGCTCCGCGAAGGGCAGCTTCTGTTTACCTATCTTCATCTGGCACCCGACCCCGAACAGACCGCAGGTCTGGTCAAATCCGGTGTGACCGCGATTGCCTATGAAACCGTGACTGATAAAAATGGTGGCCTGCCGTTGCTGGCCCCGATGTCCGAAGTTGCCGGTCGCATGGCCCCGCAGGTTGGGGCTGCTGCCCTGCAAAAGGCCAATGGCGGACGCGGCATGTTGCTGGGCGGTGTGCCCGGCGTTGCCCCCGCCAAGGTAGTTGTGATCGGTGGTGGTGTTGTCGGCACCAATGCCGCCCGCATTGCCGCAGGCATGGGCGCGGACGTCATCATTCTCGACAAGAATGTCAAACGCCTGACACAGATTGACGATCTGTTTGGCCCACGCATCAAAACGCAATATGCCACCATCGATGATACCGAGGCACTGGTCTATGATGCCGACATGGTTGTCGGTGCAGTCCTGATCCCCGGTGCCGCGGCACCGAAACTGATCCACAAGGACCAGCTTTCAAAAATGAAGCCGGGTTCGGTGATTGTCGATGTCGCGATTGATCAGGGCGGCTGCTTTGAAACATCCAAAGCCACCACCCATGCCGATCCGACCTATATCGTTGATGACGTGGTGCACTACTGTGTTGCCAACATGCCCGGTGCGGTCGCCCGCACATCGACTTTTGCGCTCAATAACGCAACCCTGCCCTTTACCCTGGCACTGGCCGACAAGGGCTGGAAAAAAGCCTGCCAGGAAGATCCCCATCTGGCCGCAGGGCTCAACGTTCACGAAGGTCGCATCACCTATGAGGCCGTCGCGCGTGATCTTGGCTACGATTACCTGCCCCTTGACCGGGTGCTTGCGTAAACCAGCTTAATCCAACCTCCCGGCGGGGCTAGTCACCCTGCCCGAGCAAACCCCGCCAGTCAGTTTGGCGGGGTTTGTTGTCTCAGGCTGTGCTAGCATTACCGAAAAGATATACGGGATGAAACAACCATGGAAATATCGATGTTGATCGGGGCGATGGTCGCGGCCGCCATCTATACCCTGACACCCGGCCCGGCCTTTTTGGCGATGCTGGGCATTGGTGCCGCGCAGGGCCGCCGGGCAAGTGCCGGCTTCCTGTTCGGGCATTTTGCCGGGGATATCATGTGGGCCAGTCTGGCACTGGTGGCGATCATCGGGTCGCGCGTACTTGATCCGATGGTATTTGATATTCTGGCGATGATTTGCGGTGTTTATC
Source organism: Thalassospira lucentensis (assembly GCF_032921865.1). Taxonomy (NCBI): domain Bacteria; kingdom Pseudomonadati; phylum Pseudomonadota; class Alphaproteobacteria; order Rhodospirillales; family Thalassospiraceae; genus Thalassospira; species Thalassospira lucentensis. The sequence goes on along the minus strand of NZ_CP136684.1, from coordinate 3,260,495 downwards.
TTTTCTGGCTTGGCATCCGTGCGGTTATCGCAAAGCGCAAGGTCGACGGTGCGGTCAATATTACCGTGCGCCGTCCGTGGCGACGCGGCTTTATCTTCGGGATCACCAATCCCAAGGGATATCCGGTCGCGGTTGCGATGTTCACAGCCCTTCTGGCACAGGATGCCGCATCGCTTGGCTGGGACAGCATAACCGGGCTTTTGCTGGCCTCTGCCGTCGGGTTTCTGATTGCCGATCTGATCCTGATTTGGGTTGTCGGGCTTGGGATTTTGCACCGGGCCTATCAGCGCCATGAAATCTGGATCGTGCGCGCCACCGGAATTCTGTTTATCGGTTTTGCCGTGCAGGCGATTGCCAATGCCCTGCCCAACCTTGGCCACAGCCTTGCGCATGGGTTCAGCACGCTGCGCAAACCCTGATCATCCTCGCGCCAAAACAAAAGCCGCCCGGCGAACCGGGCGGCTTTTTTGATGTTATGGTTTGAACGACTTAAAATTCGACCTGCGTCACATCGCGGACCGCACCCTGATCGGCGCTGGTTGCAAGCGCGGCATAGGCACGAAGGGCCGTTGTGACCTTGCGTTTGCGCGGCTTGGCCGGTTTCCAGGCATCCTTGCCCTTGGCTTCCATTTCCTGACGGCGTGCAGCCAGAACCGCGTCATCGACCGCAATTTTAATCGAACGGTTCGGAATATCGATTTCGATCATATCACCCGGCTCGATCAGGGCAATTTCACCGCCTGCCGCCGCTTCGGGCGATACATGGCCAATCGAAAGACCCGACGTCCCGCCCGAGAAACGGCCATCGGTGACAAGCGCGCAGGCCTTGCCCAGCCCCATCGATTTCAGATAGCTGGTCGGATACAGCATTTCCTGCATGCCCGGACCACCTTTGGGCCCTTCATAACGGATGACAACAACATCGCCTTCCTTGACCTCACCACCCAGAACCTTGGCAACCGCCTCATCCTGGCTTTCGCAGATCACGGCCGGACCGGTGAATTTCAGGATGCTTTCATCCACACCACCGGTCTTGACGATGCAACCATTGGTCGCAAAATTGCCAAACAGAACCGCAAGACCACCATCCTGACTGTAAGCATGCGCAACGTCGCGAATGCAGCCTTCTTTTTCATCGAGATCGAGATCATCCCAATAACGCTCCTGACTAAACGCGGTCTGGGTCGGAATACCGCCCGGCATGGCGCGATAGAACTTTTGGACGGCCTCGTTCTTGGTGCGTTTGATGTCCCACTTTTCCAGGGCATCGGCCATGGTTTTGGCGTGTACGGTCGAAACATCGGTATGGAGCAAACCGGCACGATCCAGTTCGCCCAGAATACGCATGATACCTCCCGCACGATGAACATCTTCCATGTGGAATTTCGGGTGGTTTGGCGCCACTTTGGACAGATACGGGATCTTGCGCGACAGGCGATCCATATCCGCCATGGTAAAATCGACCTCCGCTTCCTTGGCGATAGCCAGAAGATGAAGAACCGTATTGGTCGAACCGCCCATCGCGATGTCAAGCGCCATGGCGTTTTCAAAGGCTTCGAACGTCGCGATGCCACGCGGGGTCGCGGTAACGTCTTCTTCCTCGTAATAACGGCGCGCCAGCTTGACGGATGTGCGCGCTGCCTCAAGGAACAGTTCCTGGCGCGCGGCATGCGTTGCCAGCACCGAACCGTTACCCGGAAGTGCAAGACCGAGAGCCTCGGCCAGACAGTTCATCGAGTTGGCGGTAAACATCCCGGAACACGAACCACAGGTCGGACATGCCGACCGTTCGACAACAGCAACCTGTTCGTCCGAGATTTTCGGATCGGCGGCTTCGACCATCGCATCAACAAGGTCAAGATGACGTTCCTGACCATTGATGGTGACCTTCCCGGCCTCCATCGGGCCACCGGAAACGAACACCGCCGGAACGTTAAGGCGCATGGCAGCCATCAGCATGCCCGGCGTGATCTTGTCACAGTTCGAAATGCAGACCATCGCATCCGCGCAATGGGCATTGACCATATATTCGACGGAATCCGCGATGATTTCACGTGACGGCAGGCTGTAAAGCATGCCGTCATGGCCCATCGCAATACCGTCATCAACGGCAATGGTATTGAATTCCTTGGCAACACCACCGGCAGCTTCGATTTCGCGTGCCACCATCTGACCAAGGTCTTTCAGGTGAACGTGGCCGGGGACGAACTGGGTAAAGCTGTTGACGACCGCAATGATCGGCTTGTCAAAGTCTTCATCCTTCATGCCCGTGGCGCGCCAAAGGCCGCGCGCACCGGCCATATTGCGGCCATGGGTGGTTGTACGGGACCGATATTCCGGCATGGTCGAACCTCTCTATCTTCGCGGGGTATTTATCATTGTCACATATTTAGGGCTTCTAGCACAGTCTTCGCGCCCAATGACAGTTTTTTGCCCGAAAATTTCGTGTTTTTGCGCCATATGGAACGAATGCTACCTGAAAGATAGCAGCCCTTTCCAAGGCAGCACTTTCAATCACCGGGTTAAGTTTCGGGAATTCCACCACCTTCCCCTAGCCAACCTACCCGAAAGACCCAAAATGCTATCCCATTAGATAGGCGACGGCCTCGACCACAATCCATATCTTAATAGGTGATTATCGCCGCCAGGCGATTCTCCCACTCCCATTCTCACCCCGGCCTGCTTGCAGGCTCGGGGTTTTTTTTATGCTTTTTACGGCGCCATCATTCTTTTTCCTGAAACGATGAAATGCTTTAAAGCAATGACAGAACGTTCCTTTTTCTGCATGCTGCCCCATATGACAGCGATCAGGACTGTCCATCTTACGAGGTAAAGCATATCGATGTCGGCCGATCTCAAGACACTGCTCAGGCGTGGACTAAGCGCGCATGAAGGCAACCGTCCTGATGAGGCCGAGAAGATTTACCGTCGTGCCCTGTCGCTTTCGCCCGGAAATCCCGAAGTCGAACATCTGCTGGCGACTCTTCTGACCGGCATTGACCGCCACCGCGAGGCCCTTGAACTGTTTGATAGCTGCCTGCCCCGGCTTGGTGCCAATCCTGCCGTTCGGTGCAATTTCGCGATTGCGCTGGAACGCGCCGGACAGATCGAAAAGGCCATCGACGAATTCCGCCAGGCCATCAGCTATCACGGCGATTTCCCCACTGCCCTTTATCATCTCGCCCGCCTTGAAATGCCACGCGGCCATATCGGGCAGACGGTGGACCTTCTGGGTCGGTTGCTGGGCCTTAAACCCGATCATTACGAAGGCCTTTTGTTATTTGGCGAGGCATTGCACGCACTGGGGCAGGAAGAAGCCGCACTCGCGTCGCTTGACCGCGCCGCCGAGGCCGCCGGCATCACCCCGAATATGATTTGCCGTGTCGGCGATGTTTCGCTGCGGCTTGGCTATCCCGGCATGGCGCAAAACCTGTATCAACGCGCGCTCAGCATTGATCCCCGTCATGTCCCGGCCCTGCACGGTTTGGGCCGCGCGCTCTCGGCACAGGGCGATTATGCCAAGGCGATCGCGATCCTTAAAACCGCCAAGCGCCTTGCCAAGGGCAGGATCGAAATCGATCTTGAAATTGCCGATATCGAATTGCGGTGCGGCGATATTGCAAGCGCAATTGCCGAACTGACCGTTCTTGTGGAAAAACACCCGGCAAATGCCACGGCTCATACCGCTCTTCTGGCTGCCGTTGCCAGGCTGCCTGATATCGGCGGGGTCGAATATCTTAAACAGGCCCGCCAATGGGCACGCAGCCACATGCCAGCCTTGCCCGAGCCGAACTTCATCAACAGCAAACAGGTCGATAAACGGCTTCGCATCGGATGGCTGTCACCGCATTTTTGCGAACATGCTTCCTTCGCCCTCCTATCAGGTGTCGCCCGGCACCTTAACCGCAACGAGGTCGAACTGTTTCTGTATTCGGCCACCCCGCGCCCGGACCAAACCACCCGTTCATGGCAGGTCATGGCCGATGGCTGGCGCGAGGTTTACGGCCAAAGCCCGCTTCAAATCGCTGAGCGTATCCGCAAGGACAGGATCGACATCCTGTTTGACCTGACCGGCCCGGTCGCAAATCAGCCGATCACGGTATTTGCCCATCGCGCTGCCCCGGTTCAGGCCAGTATCGCTCCGATGACAACCGGCATCAGCCAGATGGATTATATCCTTGTCCATCATCGTGCGATCCCGTCAAAACCTGCCGAAAACAAGCTGTTTTGCGAAAATGTGCAGCATTTGGGATCGGGGCCGTTTGCCTATGCCGGTGCCGATGATGCCGCCCCCCTAAGCCTCCTTCCGGCGGCAATTGACGAGGTCGTGACCTTTGGCTGCTTTGACCAGCTATCAAACATCAGTGACGCCAGCCTCAACTGCTTTGCGCGTGTTTTAAACAAGATCAAGGGCAGCCGCCTTGTCATTCAGGATGATGTTCTAGGCGACGCCTTTGCCAGAAAGACGATGCTGGATCGGCTGAGGCAGGCCGGGCTGCACTCGGATCGCGTCAATCTGATTGGTACGGTCAGTCCCGAAGACAAACCCGATCTTTACGCCCGGATCGATATCGGCTTGGCCCCGTTCCCGATGATCGATATCGCGCGCTATTTTGATATGCTCTGGCACGGTATTCCGTTTGTCACGATGGCTGGGGAAACACCGGCATCCCGCACGGGACTTTGCCTGCTGTCCGATGTCGGGCTTGATGCACTGGCGGCGGAAACACAGAAAGGCTACGTCGAAAAGGCCCTCCTTCTGACACAGGATATCAACGCCCTTACCACCATTCGGGCCGGCATGCGCGACCGGATGAAAAACAGCAAGGCCATGAGCGGCCACGCCGCCGCCCGCGAGCTTGAAGAAGCCTGTCGGGATATGTGGAAAACCTGGTGCGCGTTATGATGCGCCTAACGCGCCAGAACACCGCGCGCGAATAATTCCGAGACAGCCGCCTGCAAATCATCGGCGATAAAGTCGGCCTCTGCCGCCTCGGGCCAGGTGGTTTCCTTTGCCCCGTGCCCGGTCCGCACGATCACCGCGTGGGTTCCGGCCGCACGTCCGGCACGAATATCATTGATGCGATCCCCGATCAGAACACTGTCAGGCAGCGAAATCGCAAAATCCTCGGCCGCAGCAAGGATCATGGCCGGGCCCGGTTTTCGACATTCGCTGTCTCGGCGATACTCCTCAATCCCATCTGGATGATAGGGAGAATAATAAATCCCCTGCACCGATGCCCCCGCGCGCGCCAGCATCGCAATCATCGCCTCGTGCAGATCACGAAGACCCTCTTCGGACAGATAGCCACGCGCCACCGCCGACTGGTTGGTCACGATCACAACCGGAATACCGGCATCGTTAAGCTGCTTGATCGCGCTGGCGGTTCCGGGGATCAGGGCAAGATCATCAATCTTTGACAGGTAGTGAACCTCTTCATTCACCACCCCATCACGATCGAGAAAAACCGCAGGCACAGGATTGCGCTGATCGCGCCAGCGCGGAGCCGGATCGATGAAATGGCGATGAACGAAATCGTATTTCCTGTGGCTCATGTCGAACACTGTATCTTGTCTAGCTGCGCCAATATCGCGCTACCATGCACCATCAGCATCCGGAATGACAAGTTTTCACGACGCAGGTTTGCGTCGACTTATCGCGATGCGGAAAACCAACTGGTATTACCATTATTCGCTTGCCCCGCGACTATCGGTCATGACAATTTCACCCGGGGCCATTTGGGCCAAGCCATCTGGGGATACTGAATTTCATGTTTGCCGATATCTTTGCCATTCTTGCACCGGTTTTCATAACCACGGGTCTTGGTTATATCTGGGCACGATCCGGCAGACATTTCGATACGGGCCTGGTGACATCCATCGTCACCTATTTTGCGACCCCCTGCCTGACCTTTGCAGCCCTTGCCACAGTCGACCTTGGTGCGGATGCGCTGGTATCAATGGGGACTGCCGCCCTTGCCGCGAACATCATTTTCGTCCTGATCGGCTGGCCGATCCTGAAAGTTTTCAAACTGGCCCCGCGGACCTATCTGCAATCGCTGGCCTGGCCGAATGTCGGCAATGTCGGTCTGCCGCTTTGCATGCTGGCTTACGGGCAGGATGGTCTGGCATTGTCGGTTGCGTTTTTTGCTGTTTACGTGGTTTTGCAACTGACCATCGGGGTGGCGTTCGTTTCGGGCAGTTTCTCGCTTAAATCGATCATCAAGATGCCGATTATCCCGGCAACCCTGATTGCGACGGGCTTCCTTGCGACCAATACCGAAGTCCCCGCATGGCTTTACAACACGACCAACCTGATCGGGCAGCTCACCATTCCGTTAATGCTGTTTACATTGGGTGTGTCACTGGCCCGCCTTCGCCCGGTCAGCCTTGCACGCAGCACCGCACTTAGCATGCTGCGCCTTGCCATGGGCTTTGCGGTTGGCGTCGGACTTTCCGAAGTCATGGGACTTACCGGGATCGAACGCGGGGTCGTGATCCTGCAATGTTCGATGCCGGTTGCGGTGTTCTGCTATCTGTTTGCGCAGCTTTACAACCGCGAACCCGAAGAAGTTGCCGGTGTTGTCATCAGTTCCAGCTTCCTTGCCGCCATTGCCCTGCCCGGCCTGCTGTGGTACGTGCTCTAGACCTACCGGACGATCAGGCGATAGCTACCCTCGCCCGTGCCATCGCGGTAAAATCCGATGGCACATTCATATCGTCCCTTTTTAAGGTCCGGGTCGCCATTTTCCGATGAAAGTTCGCCGATATGCGCCCGGCATTCGGCAACGTCATCAAACCTTGCATCCGAAATACGGATATCGGTTTGTTTCTGCGTGTCGGGATAGTAAACCGCCGTCACCTTTTCCCAAGGGGCAGCATCATCCGTCCAGATCAGGTCGGCCACGAAACGACGTGATCCATCTGCAATCGTGGCAACAACCAATGCCGTCACCGCGACCAGAAAAAGACGCCGTTTGGTTCGATCGGTCAGTCTGAATGTCATACGCCGTCCCAGCCAAGGTCGTGAAAATCGGTGCCGCGAAATTCGGCATCACAATCAAGATGATATTCGTCAAGCTGCGGCGGCTTTTGCGATGTACCGCTCAGCATGGCATGCACCTGCCCGCGATGATGAGTCTGATGCACGAAAAGATGCGATAAAACCGCCCCCGCCGTTTCATGCGCTGTCTTCCCGTTACCACGATCTAACGCCACCAGCCGGGCCGCATCGGCATCGGACAGGTTTTCGCAAAATTTCAGCAATGTCTGGTCATTCTGACGCTGGGCATCGGAAAGTGCCGCAATATCGGAAAACGGGTTTTCATCGGCAAAGCAATCACGCCCGCGCCCACCGGCCCCAAGGGCATCAATGTAAAACCAGTCGACAATCAGGATGTGATTAAGCGTCCAAAGGATCGTCGGAAAGAACGATGTACGCTCCGCATTCAGCTCCGCGTCACTCAACCGCGAACAGACCGTCAGCAAGCGATGATTGGACCACGCATTGTTGCGCGCCTGATGGAAAAAGGAGGTTCCCGGCATGGCATTTTCTCCGTGCATGAAACCCCGTCCCCTTACTCGCCGGTAACGGGGTGGGCATGGTTAAGCGGACCATTGCCCTTGCCAAAATCAGGGGCGGTGCGGATCGCTTCGCGCACGAACGCCCGCGCACGTGCAACAGAATCACTCAACCCCATGCCCTGCGAAAGTCCCGTCGCAATTGCACTGGCAAGCGAGCATCCCGTCCCATGATTGTTTTCCGACGGAATGCGATCCGCCTCAAATCCTTCGATATCGCCATCATGGCGCCAAAGAATATCAACAATGCGGTCACCCTCGGCATGACCGCCCTTGACCAGAACCGCCTTCGCCCCCAGTTCACCTATCTTGCGGGCGGCTTCGATCATGTCGCCCTCATCCGTGATATTCATCCCCGAAAGCACTTCGGCCTCGGGAATATTCGGGGTCAGGACGGTCGCCAGCGGCACCATGTTTTTGATCAGGGCATCAACCGCATCTTCGTTCAAAAGACGCGATCCGCTTTGCGATATCATCACCGGATCGACAACCACTGGAATATCGGCGGCTTTGGCCCGGATGAATTTTGCAACCGCTTCGATAACCGGGACGCTATGGAGCATACCGGTCTTGATTGCATCCGCCCCGATATCATCAATTGTGACTTCAGCCTGATGAACGATCAGTTTCGGATCAATCCCCAGAACATCGAAAACACCGGTGGTATTTTGCACCGTCAGCGCCGTGATCGCGGTTGCGGCATATCCGCCCAGAACGGTCACGGATTTGATGTCGGCCTGAATTCCGGCCCCGCCGGAACAGTCAGAACCGGCAATGATCAACACGCGACCTTTCATGATCGACCTCCAAGCACTTCTGATATTCGGTCCAGGGTCAGGACCCTAAGATAGTTCCGCTGCCTTAACCCGCAACAGCCATGATTTCGGCAACAATGCCATCAACGATCCGTTCGACCTTCATCGCGTCATCGCCTTCGGCCATCACACGGATCAGTGGTTCGGTTCCCGATTTGCGGATCAGAACGCGACCATCGCCGTTAAAGGCCCGTTCGGCACTGGAAATCGCATCAACCACACTGCTGTGTGACAGCGGATCGGAACCCGCTGCATACCGCACATTTTTAAGGATCTGCGGCAGCGGATCAAACACGCGGCTCATTTCCGAAACCGGACCTTCACGATCAGCCAGAACCGCCAGAACCTGAAGGGATGCCAGCAGGCCATCACCGGTGGACGCAAAATCCGACAGAACGATATGGCCGGACTGCTCCCCGCCGACATTGCAATCAAGGGCGCGCATCTGTTCCACAACGTAACGATCCCCGACCTTGGTACGGATCAGGCGCAGACCATTGCTTTCAAGGTAACGTTCAAGGCCAAGGTTTGACATCACAGTCGCAACCAGCGCATTGCCGCGCAACTGCCCGGTGCGTTTCCAGTGCGTGGTGACAAGGCCCATCAACTGATCGCCATCAATCAACTGGCCTTTTTCGTCGCACATCTGAACCCGGTCGGCATCGCCATCCAAGGCAATCCCGACATCGGCCTTTTCGGCCAACACCCGGTCACACATGGTCTGGGTGTGAGTCGATCCACATTCGGCATTGATGTTAAGGCCATTCGGCTTGGTGCCGATTTCAATGACGTCCGCGCCCAATTCCCGCAACACCTTGGGGGCGACGGAATAGGCCGCACCATTGGCGCAATCCAGAACGATCTTGAGCCCTTCAAGCGTCACGGAAGACGGCAGCGATGATTTGACCGCCTCGATATAGCGTCCCGGCGCATCATCAATGCGTTGCGCGCGGCCAAGTTTGTTCGCAGGTACAAGCAACGCGGACATATCGCTATCCATCATGGCTTCGATCTCAAGCTCGACCTCGTCAGACAGTTTGAAACCATCCGGGCCAAAAAGCTTGATCCCGTTATCCTGATAGGGGTTATGCGAGGCCGAAATCATCACACCGATATCGGCACGCATCGATTTGGTCAGCATGGCAACGGCCGGGGTCGGCATCGGCCCGACCAGCATCACATCCATCCCCATGGATGTGAAACCGGCAACAAGGGCTGGCTCAAGCATGTAGCCCGAGAGACGGGTATCCTTGCCAATCACCACACGATGACGATGATCGCCCCGCGTGAAATAATGGCCTGCGGCCATCCCGACCTTAAGCGCAACTTCGGCTGTCATGGGGGCGGTGTTGGCGGTTCCGCGGATACCGTCGGTCCCGAAATATTTACGGCTCATGCTCGTCTTCTCTGCTTCCATCCCGACGCATTGATGCGCGGGTTATTTTTCCTGACTGCCGGTTATATCAAAGTGTCCGCGCAATGCTACCGGCAAGTGACCGATTGTACCGGGAATAAACAACCGATCCGTTAATCGCATCCTTGATGCTTCGCTTATAAAAGCCATGACCTTGCTTTTAAAACCCGGTATCTAGAATGCAAAGCGTTTGAATATTCCGAAATCGGGGGCATTTTGCGGAAAGTCGGTTACCGCAACGGCTATATGGCTGTGATCATATTACAGGTCATCTTTTTGATGATTTCCATGATCCGCCCTGCCCTTGCCCATCCTGGCAATCATGAACTTGTCATCGGATCCTATTCCGAAGACCAGGACAATATCGACCTTACCCCGTTGATTGAACGGCTGAAAGCAGACCGGCAGGCCCGCATTGCATCCGAGGTCGCAAGCCTTCCCGCAGACGATTTCACCTCGGTTGTTGGCTCTGTAGGTGCGGGTTACACGCTTGATACCGTCTGGTACCGCATGCAGATCCATGTCACACAAGCCGGTGCGGAACCCCTTCAATTCAAACGCTATCTGGAAATTTCGCCGCCCTATCTGAACCGGGTCGCGCTGACCATTCTTGATCGCCAGACCCGATTGCCGGTCTGGAACAACATCGTCGGTGACCATATCACCCCGAATGCATCAGAAGCCCGCGGGCGACAGCATCTCAGCACTTGGCCAAACCTGCCTGCCGGCAGTTACTGGCTGGTGATTGGCGTTTCCAGCAACAGCGCCCAGCTTTTGAATGCACATATCAAATCCGATACGGTTCTGATTGCCGAAAACGTGCAGGATACGTTCCTGTATGGTCTTTATCTCGGCATCCTTTTTATCGGCTTTATGGTCTATTTCACACTCGGTTTGCTGATCCGCGACCGGGCGATTATCTGGTACGGCCTTTACATTCTCGCCCTGTTCACCGCGACGGCGGGTATTTCGGGATATGCCCATCTTCTTCTGGCTGGAACGTGGCCGCAGGCAAGTGACGCGATCACCGGATCGGGTACGGCATTTTCGATTGCAACCAGTGTTATGATGTGGGCCTACATCATTGGACTGGACCGGTTAAAGCGCAATGTTTTCCGGGCAATGGCGATTTATGCCACGTTTGCCGGTCTATGTGCCCTTACATCGGTCAGTGACACCTATATCTATTTTGCCCGCGGCATGTTCCTGCCACATATCGGTGTCCTGCTGATCCTGCTTGGATATCTGTTCTATTTCGGCTGGACCAGATCAAATGCCCAAATGCTGCGCGTGTATTTTGTGGCTCTTGGCTTGCCTGCGGTCGCGGCAATCGTGCATCTTTTGATGCTGATGGGCATCGTCCCGGCCAATGTCTTTACCAGCAACTGTTATCAGGTGGCATCCCTTGCACATTTGCTGTTGCTGGGGATCGCGATGGCCGGACGAACGCATGAGCTCGCCAATCAGCGCGTTTCGGCCTACCGCAGCAATACGCGCGCCAACCAGCTCGCGGACGAGCAGCGTGAATTCATTACCATGCTGTCCCACGAATTCCGGACGCCGCTTGCGATTATCCAGCGCGCGGCGGAAATGGTCGCACTGCATGTTCAGAACGCCCCCGAAGCTGTCACAAGCCGTATCGCGACCATCCGCAGCAATGCCTCGCAACTATCGGAACTGGTTAATGTGTTCCTGACCAAGGAAACCCTGGACAGTACCAATTTCAGTATTTCGCCCAAACCAACCATTATGGCCCCGTTCCTGAAGGATCTGGTCAAACGGCGTCAACGCGAAAACCCGGATCATGATGTCGATCTGGGCGAAACCGATTTCACCGTTATCCGGATCGACCGCACCCTGATCGAACGGGCACTGAGCAATCTGATTGAAAACGCCCGGAAATATGCCCCGAATGCCAGTGTTCGTATCGGTTTCACCCATCGAAGCGATGGCAATGTCTATATCCGCGTGACCGACAACGGGCCGGGAATATCCCAGGATGATCTGGCACTGGCTTCAGAAGCGTTCTATCGCGGCAATACATCGGGCAGCACCCATGGTGTCGGCTTGGGTCTGCACATCACCAACCGGATCATCAATGCCCATCGTGGCCGGATGACAATCAGCGTCGGTGAAACCGGCGGCACGACCATTCTGATCCGTTTGCCTTATGACCGGGAACTGACCAACAACAATATCGAAGCCGCACGAACCGATAATCTTGATCCGCCAGCCATGCCTGTTTCCCGCGAAGGAAATCCGTCATGAGTCGCCGGAACACCCTGTCTGGATATTCTGTTTGGCAACACGTCATGCTGGCTGTCACAACATTACTGTTCGGGATGGCGATCCTGTCATCGGCCAGGGCCGCGGAATTTGGCAAACTGACACTTCTGCCGGGAATTTCCAGCCCGGTTAATCTGCATAATCATGTTCTGTCACTTGAAGACAGGACAAATGATCTGACACTTGAAGACATCCTGCAAATGCCGGCCGAAAACTTTGCGCCTAGTCCCGGCATTCCAAGTTTTGGTTATACCGGTGACACCGTCTGGTATCGGTTGGCGCTTTCGGTTCCCGAAGGATTGAACGAACCGCTGCATCTTGAAATTCGCCCAAGCTATATGAACTTCATCGATGTTTATCTGATCAAACAGGGAACATCGCGACATTTCTGGCAAAGCCGGATGGGGGACCATGTCCCGGCAAGCCAGCGGCCAATAAAAGGCAGCGAACAGGTCGACCGCTTTCCCCCGCTGGAAGCCGGCGATTATGTGCTTGTTATCCGAACCAAATCAAACAGCACCCAGTTCCTTATGGCCAAGCTGTGGCCCACCAATCAGCTGGTTTCCAGCCTGACCTTGCGGGATTCCGGACTAAGCATCTATTTCGGCGTTATTCTGATGCTGGGGGTTGTTTACATCATTCTGGGAACACTGGCACGTGACCGGGCCATCGCGGCATATGGATCCTGTGTCCTGTCGATCGGGACCCTTGCATCATCGGCAAGTGGCCTTGCACTGTCGATCCTTCAACCCGAATGGCCCTATGCCAATGATCTGATCGTTGGTGGAAGCAATGCCATGGCTGCTGCGGCCACCATTTTCCTGTGGTTCTATATTCTCGATCTGAACCGCCAGAACAATGTCGTGGCAAGGATCATCAAAATTTATTGCGTGCTTTCAATTGCCTGCGCACTGACCGCAACCAATAATTTTTACGCGCTTTACGGTACCTATATTGTGCCCCTGCATGCCGTACTCCTGACGACATTTTGCATTGTCCTCGCCTACCGGATCATACGCACCCCGACCGAATGGCTGTTGTGGCTTTATTTCGTTGTGCTTGCACTTCCGACAGGGGCTGCCGTCTTGCTGCAACTGACACATGCAGGCCTGATCGAAGCCACGCCACTGCGGCTCGGACTACATCAGTTCACATTGCTTTTCCATATGTGCGCCATGAGCGTGATCATGGGCTTTCGCCTGTCCAGAATCGAAAAAGAACGCATGGACATGGTCAAAATCGCCGCGGCAACAACATCGCTTGTCGGTGAACAGCGCAAACTGATTTCCATGCTTTCCCATGAATTCCGCACACCGCTTGCCGTCATTCAAAGGTCGTCCGAAATGCTTTCGCTGCGCCTGCGCGAAGCACGAAGCGATGTGACGGACCGCCTGCAACGCATTCAGGATCAGGCACGGAAACTATCCCGTCTGGTGGATATTTTCCTCAACAAGGATGGCATCGACGACGGCGACTTTGCGCTGGCCCGTGAACTGGTGCCGGTCAACCACTTACTGGCCGACTTCGTATCGAACACGTCACGCGCCGATGCCGAAATCACGCTTGAATGCATCGGGACCGAAGGGCTGGAAACCTATGTCGATGTCACGCTTGTCGGCCTTGCCATCACCAACCTGATCGAAACGGCACGCCGATATGCCCATGGCGCCCCCATTCATGTGGCAGCACGCCCCAACAGTGACTGGCTTGTGGAAATCGTTATCCCCTATCACGGGCAGGATTTGAACAGTGATGAAATCCGCCGCATCAGCGATGCCCTGTTCCGTCGCGAGGTTGAGGCAGCATCCCTGCAAAGCGCCCTCGGCCTGCATATCTCGCAGCGCATTGTCGATGCACATGGTGGATCGATAAAAATGCGCGACAAGGGTACAGACGGTGTCGAACTTTGTCTGTTGCTGCCCTGCGACGAGATCACCGGATCATTCGGCAATTAGGATCAGGCGCTTTCGGGCACGCCCACGATAACAGCAGAGGATGTAAAGGCATAGCCGCGGCCATAAGCGGTCCGGATCGGCAATTCCTCGCCAACTTCGCGAAGCACCTTCTGGCGGACACGCCGGATCGCCGTATCAAGATTGCGGCAGTTTTCAGCCGTATCGGCCTTGCCCAGTGCCATGACAATTTCCGGGCGCGTCAACCAGGCACCGTTGGCTTCAACCAGCAACCGAACAATCGTGCGCTCGGTCGCCGTAAGGGTCGAAGAATTGCCATCGGAATTGCTGAGCGTCCAGTTCAGCATGTCGAGCGTCCAGCGATCGTCACGGGCCAGTGCCTCAAGTTCGGCTTCCGCCTCGTTCTCGCTCCTGCCAACCCGGCGCAGCAGCGGGCGCAGGGCCGCCTCGATCACCGAAAGCGGGCTGTCTTTCGTCAGGTAAACATCCGCACCGGATTTATAACCCGTAAGATGATGGTCCATCCCCGCAAGCGAGGTCAGCATCATGATTCCACAATCAAGATTGGCGCGCGCATATTTGGCCAACTCATAGCCATCCGCATCCGGCAGCATGATATCAAGAATGACCGCCGCCGGTGACTTGGTTTTCAGCGCACGATGAAACGCTGCGCCGGTGTCGCAACCGACAACATCAAAGCCGCACATCTCGAGGTACTCACACAAATCCCGATTAAGATCGGCATTGTCCTCAACCACGAAAACACAAGTCGCCATTGTTTCCTGACCTGCAGCCGCTCCGGACTGCTCAACGCGCACGCGCGCGCTGTATCCGTTCATTCAACTTCGCTTTCAATGTTTGCTCAGAACCAACCATTCGCGCGACCTTCCTGGTCGCATTTAGTTTTATCTATAATGGTATGTGGCGATTGGGGAAAATCCGCAAGCCCCAAGCACAATCTGTCAGAAATTGCCAGATTCCCCACACCAGTAAAAAGGCCCGCAGTCCAGGCACCCGAAAGTACACAAAAACTGCAGGCCTTTTATAAATCGTTGGTAAAAACCGTCAATCTATACATCTATAGATTGACGATCGAAGAAGCCTATACCAGGGACGTTGCCGTCGTGACGGAAATCGATTGAACCGTCTCGTGCACATCATGCACCCGGATCATCTGAACCCCGTGCCGCCAGCCATTGATCGCCGATGCAATCGACCCGCCAAGACGTTCTTTTGGGGATGCTGCCGGATCAATCTTGCCGATAAACGATTTGCGCGATGTCCCCAACAGGATCGGGCAGCCCAGACCATGAAAAATCGCCAGACGCGATAACAGTTCCAGATTATGCGACAATGACTTGCCAAAACCGATACCCGGATCAACACAGATGCGATCGCGCGAAATACCCGCCCGTTCGCAGCTTTCAATCCGGTCCAGCAGATAGTCATACACATCCAGAACCGCACAATCATATTGCGGGTTTTCCTGCATGGTGCCCGGTTCGCCCTGCATATGCATCAGGATCACCGGCTTGCCCGATGCGGCGGCGACTTCCATTGACCGCTCATCCCCCTCAAGCCCGGTAACATCATTGATGATGGCTGCACCGGCCTCAATGGCGGCTTCCATCACCCCCGCATGGCGGGTGTCGATGGAAACGCAATGACCGTCTTCGGCCAGGGCACGGATCACCGGAACAACGCGCGCGATCTCGTCCGCTTCGGAAACGGTTTCCGCCCCCGGGCGTGTCGATTTCCCACCGATATCAAGGATGGACGCCCCCTGCTCGGCCAGCACGCGCGCACGCGCAATCGCCTGATCGGTGGTGTTGTAATCTCCACCATCGGAAAAGCTGTCCGGCGTCACATTGACAATGCCCATCACATGGCAGGACGCCATATCAAGCCCGGCAAAATCGGCACGCTTTGTGGTCAGACGGTTCAGGACATCATTGATTTCATCAACCCGTCCCGAATTCTGGACCCAGCCTTCAAGCGCCAGCAACGGCAGGATCATGCTTTCGGCCCCGCCGCCTTCGCGACGACGGATGATTTCAAGCGCGGAAAATCCACGGCGGGATCCGGCCAAGGGTAATGTATTGGGATCATCGGCATGGTCGATGAAACCGGTAGGTGCGTAATATAACGGTCCGTCAAAATCAGCAAAGCCCCGCACATCGGCGGGGCTTCGCAGGACCGATCCTTCGATCTTGTCCATCAGTCTCTTTCAGTTAGCTGCCCGGCTGCGGCTCCGGGGACAGATCCCCACCACCTTCACCCGGGTTTTCCTTGCGTGCGCCACCGGTGCTCGGCACGGTCGAACGGCGTCCGCTGCCCGTATCCTTGCCGCTGCCATTGGAATGGCCCGAACGGTTGATTTCCTCACCACGCAGAAGCGCTTCGATTTCCTTGCCCGACAGGGTTTCGTATTCCAGAAGCCCCTTGGCAAGAACATGCAGATCGTCAAGATGCTCGGTCAGAACACGCTTGGCAAAGACATATGCCTCGTCGGAATAACGACGCACTTCCTCGTCAATCAGTTGGGCTGTTTTCTCGGAAACATTCTTGTGCTGGGCAACACTGTGGCCCAGGAACACTTCTTCCTGATTGTCCACATATTTGACGTTGCCAAGCTTGTCCGAGAAGCCCCACTCGGTCACCATCTTGCGCGCATATTGCGTCACCATATTGATGTCCGAAGACGCACCCGTGGTGACCTTGTCCTTGCCAAAGATGATTTCCTCGGCAACGCGGCCACCCATGGCAACCGCAAGGTCGGAAATCAGCTGTTCATAGGATTTGGAAACCTGATCACGTTCCGGCAGGCGCATCACCATACCCAGCGCACGACCGCGCGGAATGATGGTTGCCTTGTGGATCGGATCGGATGCCGGGGTATGCAGCGCGACAAGCGCATGACCACCTTCGTGATAGGCCGTCAGCTTCTTCTCGTCGTCGGTCATGATCATGGAACGGCGTTCCGCCCCCATCATCACCTTGTCCTTGGCATTCTCGAAATCGGCCATGGTGACAACACGCTTGCCAAGACGGGCTGCAAGAAGGGCTGCCTCGTTGACAAGGTTTGCCAGATCCGCGCCCGAGAAGCCCGGCGTACCACGCGCAACAGTGCGCAGGTCAACATCCGGTCCCAGCGGAACCTTGCGGGCATGAACACCAAGAATATGTTCACGGCCTTCAAGGTCCGGGTTCGGCACAACGACCTGACGGTCAAAACGACCGGGGCGCAGCAATGCCGGGTCCAGAACGTCCGGACGGTTGGTTGCCGCCACAAGGATAACACCCTCGTTGGCTTCGAAACCATCCATCTCGACCAGAAGCTGGTTGAGCGTCTGCTCGCGTTCATCGTTACCGCCGCCAAGACCGGCACCACGATGGCGGCCAACGGCGTCGATTTCATCGATGAAGATGATGCAGGGCGCGTTCTTTTTGCCCTGTTCGAACATGTCACGCACACGCGATGCACCGACACCAACGAACATTTCAACGAAATCGGAACCCGAAATCGTAAAGAACGGCACATTGGCTTCACCGGCAATCGCACGCGCCAGAAGCGTCTTACCCGTACCCGGAGGTCCGACAAGAAGCATGCCTTTGGGGATTTTACCGCCAAGACGCTGGAATTTCTGCGGATCGCGCAGGAAGTCGACGACTTCTTCAAGCTCGCCCTTGGCTTCCTCGATCCCGGCAACGTCTTCAAAGGTCACCCGACCGGATTTCTCGGTCAGCATCTTGGCCTTTGATTTGCCAAAGCCCATGGCTTTGCCACCGCCGCCCTGCATCTGACGCATGAAGAAAATCCACACACCAATGATCAGCAGCATCGGGAACCAGCTGATCAGCGCGCTCATAAGCGGCGACAGGCTTTCTTCCGGCTGGGCGATAATACGAACGCCCTTGTCGTTTAGACGTTCGACAAGGCTCGGATAATCAGGGGTATAAACACTAACGGTCCGGTTATCGCGGGTTTGCGCTGTAAGAGTGTTGCCCTGGATCGTAACTTCTGAAATCTGGCCGCTGTCAACTTCGGCCAGGAAGTCCGAAAACGCCAGCGTTGACTGGCCGCTCCGTCCTGATGGCGACTGAAACAGGTTAAACAAAGCCACCAAAAGGATGGCAATGATAACCCACAGTGCGAGATTTTTTCCCATATTCATTCCAAGCTACTGATCGCAATTTGTGTTCGCCATGACGCGCAATCGCCCTGCGCACGGCCTGATCATCAGATAATGATAAGGTACCTTTACGCAAGTAGGACGTCGGGTTTCGGCGACGATTTAAACCCACTTTCCCACAAAGGTGTCGGGGGTGCAAACCGCCATCGCATTCCGATTGCGTTTTCTGCTCCCATCGGGACCGTCCGGCAACCGGCGGCGGATAATACGTCGGAAATGCCCGAAACCTCAAGCCCGCCAACGGAAAGCAGGACTTCTTTATCATAAAGGGCGGGTATGGATGCAAGGGCCGCGCGCGGTAAACGATCAACAAACGGCGCGATTTTGCCAATGGCGGCCCGAAATGCCCGTGTGTGAAACGCATCACAAGCAGACAGCGGCGCGATCACAAACCGGCCAAAATCAGCATAATCAGCGGTTGCAACCTGCCTGATACCGTCAAAAAACAGCTCGAAACGATTGTCCCAGCGCTGACCAGCCGGCCCAATCACCAATGCCGGATTGACGCGAACCGGCGCGATATCCATCCGCCCGACTTCGCGATAAACCAGTAAAATATCGCCGCGGCGGTGCAACACACATCCGCCCAGACTGACGCGCGCGTCTTCCTGCCCCCTCAATTGCAACAAGGCGGCGGCCAACGCATCAAAAGCAGGCATGTAATTTTCACCGCCAATCACCCGGACAATATGCCCAAGCCCATAGCAAGCCGTGGTTTCACCGGTTCCGGCATCCCGCCATTTTGAAAATGCAACTTGGGCAATACCGCAATTCGCGACCTGAACCGTCGCGGCCAGAAGATCACCGATAAGATATTCAGCTGCCTGACGTTCTTCCGTGCCGCGATCTGGATCAGCCCCGCCTGCATCATCCGTCAGGATCGCACCGTGCCGGATGCGAACCCTTTCGAAACCGGTATTGCGATTTGACGGGTCTTCGACCCAATCCTGCCGGTATGCCTGCACCGTTGCGATCAGGTCTACCTTGGCGATGGGCAATAACGGTCGCAACAGGCGCGCATTGCGCAGAAAACGACGTGCGCTCATCCCTGCCCGTCCAATGACGCCGCTTTCACGGTTCTGCCGCATCACAAGCGTCTCACGCTGATCATCCCGGTGATGGGCGACCAGCAGATGCAGGATGCCCAACGCACCCAATTCGCGATCAAGCAATTCATACCGGGCCTTGCGCGCCGCTTCCTGAATGCCGCTTTGCGGCTTTTCCCCGTCCCAGCGCAGGATGCGGTGCGCAATATCGTGCTTTTCAAGCTGCTCTCCGACCCAGATGGCTTCTTGCGCAGCATCGGCTCGCAAACCGTGATCGACCGTCATAGCGATCAATTCGCCACTGTTTGACCGGCACCATTCATTCGCCAGCAACGCCAGCGCCATGCTGTCCGCACCACCGGAAACAGCCACGGCAATTTTGGGGCTGTCCTCAAACGGCGCAAACGCATTCATCAGGCGCGAAAAGACAACGGCGTCCAATGAGGTTCCATCGGACGCCGGATCAGATTTGATCATATCGTTTGATCGATCTGTCATCAGTCTGCTTTTACGAACAACCGCGTGTTTTGCGTTCCTGGCGGGCACGGTCAAGCACCACCGCCGACGCGTTCGGGAAATTCGCAATCAGATGGCCAAAAGTCGTGCAGGCATCCTCGTTCTTGCCAAGATTGCCCAACGACATGCCAAGTTTCAGCAGGTTATCCGCCGCCTTGCTGCTATCGGGATATGTCTGGAAGCCCTCGGTAAAGGCAACAGCCGCCTGATCATACTGTTCGCGAACATAGAATGTCTCGCCAAGCCAGTATTGCGCATTACCGGCCAATGGATTGTCCGGATGGCTTTTGACAAACGCGGCAAGTGCAGTTTCAGCCGCGGCAAAATCCTGCCGGCGCAAAAGATCAAAAGCGTAACGATATTGCTCTTCCGGTGTACCGGCCGGAAGTGCTGCACCACCGGCCGCGGCACTCGCCGTACGGGCCGGTGCCGCCGAAGACGTACCTGCCGGACCTGACGGAACAGAGGGCGGCGAGCCTTCGTTTTCAATCACGCCAAACAATTGGGTGCCACGATCATCAACCCGTTGCCCCGCGCCTGCGGTATTGGGTTGTGCCGCCGAACCGGTTGCATTGTTCGCAGCCGCCCCTGCCGCAGCCCCCGCCGCCGCAGATGGCGCAACGGCGCCCGTCTGGGTACCGGTCGCTGCACCGCCTTCAAGCTGGCTCAGGCGATAATCGACATCGGACACCAACCGTTCAAGACGATCTTCGATCTTGCGGATACGGAAATCGAATTCCTCGATTTGCCCTGTCAACTGGGTGACGGCGCGCTCGATATCGTTGATCTGGACCTGCTGACGGGCCGCTGCCGGGCTTCCGCCACTTGCACCACCACTGTCAGGCACGCCCCCCGAAGGAACACCCTCGCGATAGACATAACGCTGCAACAGATCAAGATCATTGCGAAGCTGTTCGACCTGACGGGTCATATTGGCGTCCTGCGCATGCACAGGCGCACTGCCAAGAACAGTCATTCCCATCAGGGCCGTGACGGCAAACACCGACAGATAGCCGATCGGGCTGCGTCGCAACGCCCCCTGTTTCCCCCCAACGGTTGGTGAAATCGCAACGGCCGACATACGGGGCGGCAGGGCGTCATTTCGGTAACCGGTTTTCGGGCCAACTCGGATCATTTTCGGGTCCTTCGTCGTAATTTCGAACATCATATCCCCCGTGTCATCAAGGAATATCTAATGTTGCAACATTTTCAGGCGGCAAAAATAAGGCGCCTGTTCCGTACGGAACAGGCGCCTTGAAATTCAGGCTTTCACCTGCACGCTCTTAACGGATAACCGAAACAGAGCGGCGGTTTTTCGCCCAGCTTTCTTCGTCGTGGCCCAGAGCGACCGGACGTTCTTTACCATAGGAAATGGTTTCGACACGCGACGGATCAATGCCCAGAGCAACGAGGTAATCTTTCACGGAGTTCGCGCGACGCTCACCCAGTGCAAGGTTGTATTCACGCGTGCCGCGTTCGTCGGCATGGCCTTCGACAACGACTTTGTACTGCGGGTATTTTTTCAGCCAAGCAGACTGAAGTTCCAGCGTACGGCGTGCTTCGCCCGACAGGTCATATTTGTCGAAGCCAAAGAATACGCGATCGCCAACATTAACCGCGAACCATTCCGGGCTGCTTTCCGAAAGCGCGCTCGAAGTGGAAGACGGCTGATTGGTGGTCGAGACACCTTCGCCAGCAGAGGTTGCAGAGCTGTCAGGTGCGGTTTCACAGGCAGCCAGAAGTGCGGCAGCAGCAAAAACACTCAGAATCCGAAGTTTCATTTAAGTTTTCCCCTTAACACCGGACACATTCGCCCGATTGTGGTGTTTTCCATGTCTCGCGACACCGAAAATGCCCGCGATTAATGCGAATCGCATTCAGTGCTTCGCGATGACTATACTCTTGAGATATCAGGGAATCAAGGGCGACCATGCTGGATCTGATCCATCCGCCGGTGTAACGATCTCTCGTTCGTTATAACCGGTCAAATCGATCGAATACAGACGGTATCGATCCTTGGTCCCGTCCCTGGACGGGTGCTGGCGGTGATACATCAACACTCTTCCGTTCGGTGCCCATGTCGGGCCTTCGACAAGGAAGCCCTCGGCCAAAAGCCGCTCTCCACTGCCATCCGGACGCATGACACCGATATAGAACCGACCTCCTTGTGATTTGGTGAAGGCGATCAGGTCTCCGCGTGGCGACCAGACCGGTGTGGCATAAAGACCACCACCGAAACTGATGCGCTGGACGCCGCTACCATCCGCATTCATCACGTAAAGTTGCTGTGATCCGCTACGGTCAGAGTTGAACGTGATTCGCGAACCATCAGGAGAATATGACGGCGATGTATCAACTGCAGGATGCCGCGTCAACTGGCGTTTTTCACGCGTACGCAGATCCAGCTCGTAGACTTCACTATTGCCGTCCAAAGCCTGGGACATCACCACGGAATTGCCATCTGGGGCAAAGCGCGGGGCAAAGGTCATGCCCGGGAAATCGCCAAGCAATTCAAGCTCGCCGGTATCGATATCCAGAACATAGACACGTGGTTTGTCGTTGAAGTACGACATATAAACCACTTCCTGGGCCGTCGGAGAGAAACGCGGGTTCAGGACAAGAAACTTGCCGTCTGACAGGAAACGGTGGTTCGCACCGTCCTGATCCATGATGGCAAGCCGCTTGACGCGTTTATCGCCCGGGCCCGATTCGGAGACATAAACGATACGGGTATCGAAATAGCCCGATTCCCCGGTAATGCGTTTATAAATCTCGTCGGCAATCTTGTGTGCGATGCGCCGCCAGTTGTTCGGCTGGGTGCGATAGGCCACCCCTGCCATCTGGTTTTCAGCCAGAACATCCCAAAGGCGGAATTCGACACGCAGAAGCCCGTTCGGTTCGGTTACGACCCGGCCATTGACGAGTGCCTGTGCATTGATTGCGCGCCACTCGGCAAAGTTCGGATTAACCGCCAGCGAACTGGCACTCTGAATAAAGGCTTTTTCGTCAATCGGCGCAAACAGACCCGATCGCGCCAGATCATTGCTGATCACCGATGTGATGTTCTGGCCTACTTCGGTTTCCGAAACACCTTCACCCGGGAAACGGGTAATGGCGATCGGCATCGGCTTGACTTCACCGCGGGTGATGTCGATACGGAGTTCGGCATGCGCCGGTGCCGAGGGTACAACGGCCAGGCCAGCGACAACGGCAAGGGCACACAGTCCGGCCAGACTGCGTGTAACCCAATATCGTTTGAATGCGTTGGTCTTGATGGTCATCCTGCCTCGCTATTTTCCACGCGTTTTGAGGGACTTATGATTTTATTCATTACAGGCCCAGCATTTCACGCATGTCAAAATTGAACGTGAATGTGCGCCACATTTCGTATTTATCCAGCGGCAGTTTTAGAGGACTGCATTGCGGATTTAGCACAGCTCGAAGGGCACTTTCTGCAATCGTACGGCGTGATGGGTCGCCGCCAATCTCGCCAGAGTTGCTAATTCGTGCCTGCCGGACGGTACCGTCCGGGTTCGCGCTGACATGAATTTCAACCGCGAAGTTCCCGGCTTCCTTGGCTCCGGCCGGTGGGCTCCAGCAGCGTTCGATCTGTCTTTTGACGGCGTCAAGCTCGCTCATAGTCAAACGTGCGTCCAGACGCGTCGCGACAACCTCGCTGGCATTGTCCTCGGGCGTATCTTCCGGTGTATCCTGTGGGGTCGGCTGTGCGCTCGGTTCGGTTTTACGCACATCCTTCAGAATATCGGCAAGCGTCCGCTTCGGTTCCGGATCGGGTTGCTTCTTCGGCTCGGGCTTCGGTTCCGGTTTTGGCTCCGGCTTTTTGGCTTCAACCGGCTTCGGTTTCGGCTTTTCCGGGGTCGGGGTCGGTTCCTTCTTCACTTCCGGCTTCGGAACGGGTTTGGGTTCCGGCTTGGGCTGTGGTTTGGGTTCGACCTTCGGTTCCGGTTTTGGCTCTGGCTTCGGCTCCGGTTTTGGTTCCGGTTTCGGCGCGGGCTTTGGTTCCGGCTTTGGCTCCGGCTTCGGAACGGGCTTTGGCTCTGGCTTCGGGGCCGGTTTCGGTTTCGGCTTTTCTTCAGCTTTCGGCTTTGGCAGCGCCTTGGTCGGAGCCGCCGAGAATTCATCGACCGTGACCACCTCGACCGAAATCGACTGCAGTTCCAGCGGCGTTTCCTCGAACAGTTCCGGCAGGCCTAACCAGGCAATCAAAAAGATCGCCAGATGGGCTGCCAGGGAAATCAGAACACTGCGTAACATGTCGGTTTACTTGCCCTTTTCGGGCAGCTCCGCGATCAGCGCAACTTTGCTAAACCCGGCTTCACTGATCAGGCCCATGACTTCCATCACACGGCCATAATCGATTGCCCGGTCACCGCGCACGAAAATGCGGGTATCGCGTTTGTTCTCGGTAATGGCCGAAAGCTTCTCGGCCAGCGTGTCCTGCGGGACTTCACTATCCATAATATAAAGGGTGCCATCACCGGTGACCGACACGACCAGCGGTTCGTCCTGACCGGTCATCGGGGCTGCCGACGTTTCCGGCAGGTCGACTTCGACCCCGACCGTCATCAGGGGTGCAGCAACCATGAAGATCACAAGCAGGACAAGCATCACGTCAACCATCGGGGTAACGTTGATGTCGCTCATGGCCTTGCGGCGGTTGCGACGACCGCGGCGGCGTCCTCCGCCCGATCCGGATGCGAGTTGTGCGCCCATATCAGTCTCTCGCGTCGTCAAGCTGGCGCGACAGGATCGACGTGAATTCGTCGACAAACGCCTCAAGGCGATTACCGTAACGGCTCAGGTCGCTGGAAATCTTGTTATAGGCCACCACCGCCGGAATAGCCGCGACAAGGCCCATCGCCGTTGCCAGCAACGCCTCGGCAATACCCGGTGCGACAACCGCAAGCGATGTGTTCTTCGATGCTGCAATCGACTGGAAGGACACCATGATGCCCCACACGGTACCAAAAAGGCCGACAAACGGTGCGGTCGAGCCGACAGACGCCAGGAACGTCATGTAACGTTCAACCCGATCCATTTCCCGGCCCAGCGTGGTTTCCATCGACCGTTCAAGACGCTGCTGCAGGCGGGCGCGCATTGTTTCGCCCTTGACCCCGCGCGCATTGGAACGACGCCATTCGCGCATGGCCGACACAAAAATGGCCGACATCGGATCGCGTGGCTGATCGGCGATACGATCATACAGGTCTTCAAGCGACCCGCCCGACCAGAATGCTTCTTCGAATGTATTTGCCTGGGCGCGCAGTTTGCGCAACCGCATCAGTTTTTCAAAAACAATTGCCCATACCCAGACCGATGCCAGCATCAGCCCGATCATCACCGTTTTGACGACAATCCCGGCCTGCATGAACAGGCCCCACATGGACATGTCATGAGCCATGACCGACTGCCCCAGCGTTACCGCGTCGACCACCTGATTTTCCATATTCTCTTCAGTCCTCGTTCACATCCAGATAGGTTGCGTAAGCCATTCTCAATTCTTCGGGCAGCCTTTGCGCCCGTAACTCTTGCAGTGACATGCAGGCGAGATATATCTCGATAACCACGAGTAGCTCGTCGTCCCGCATGATCTTCTGCTCGAATCCCAGCGACGCGCCCCCCAGTTTGATCAGGCGACTTTCCACAATCAGCCTGTCTTCCAACCGGGCCGCCCGGCGAAAATCGAGCGTACAGTGTCGAACGGCTATGGCAACTTTGTGGCGCTCTGCAACACTTCTATTGCTAAACCCCAACAGGTTAAGCATCGCTGAACGCGCCCGCTCGGCAAAGGCGAGATAGTTGGCGTGATACACAACCCCACCCGCATCGGTATCCTCGTAAAACACCATTAACGGGAAGATATGCCGCTTGCCTTCGATATAACCGAGCAGGCCGGTATCGTTCGTATCCGTCATTCGTCTGTCCCGTCTGCGGCATTGGCCGCACGCTGGTCAAACAGATCCGCCAGCGGCACACCATTGCCTTCACGTGGCGGCACAAGGCCCAGATGCTTGTACCCCTTGATGCCCAGCATACGGCCGCGCGGGGTGCGCTGTATCAGCCCCTGCTGCAACAGATACGGCTCAATCACATCCTCGATCGTGTCGCGTTCTTCCGACAGGGCCGCGGCCAGCGTATCAACGCCCACCGGCCCGCCGCCGTAATTCCCGGCGATACAGTTCAGGTAACGCCTGTCCTGACTATCAAGGCCAAGATTATCGACCTCAAGCCGCGTCAGGGCCGCATCGGCGATGAATTTATCGACGGGCGATTTACCGGCAACCACCGCAAAATCACGCACACGCCGCAACAAACGCCCGGCAATACGCGGTGTTCCCCGTGACCGGCGGGCGATTTCCATCGCCCCCTCGCGCGTCATATCGAAATTAAGCAACCGCGCCCCGCGTGCGACGATCTCGACCAGTTCTTCGGGCTCGTAGAATCGCAACCGCAACGGAATACCGAAACGATCACGAAGCGGCGTGGTCAAAAGCCCCGACCGCGTCGTCGCCCCGACAAGGGTAAAGGGCGGCAGGTCAATCCGCACCGAACGTGCTGCCGGTCCCTCGCCGATGATCAGATCAAGCTGGAAATCTTCCATCGCCGGATAAAGGATTTCCTCGACCGCCGGGTTCAGGCGATGGATTTCATCAATAAACAGTACATCGCGCGGCTGAAGGTTGGTCAGAAGGGCTGCAAGATCACCAGCCTTGGCAATGACCGGGCCGGATGTCGCCCGAAAACCAACACCAAGTTCGCTGGCAACAATCTGCGAAAGCGTGGTTTTGCCTAGCCCCGGTGGCCCGAAAAACAGCACATGGTCCATGGCTTCTTCGCGGCCACGCGCGGCCTGAATGAAAACGTCAAGATTTTCGCGCACTTCCTTCTGGCCGGTAAAATCGTCCAGCCGACGCGGGCGCAGCGAACCGTCCTGATAATCCTCTTCGCGGCGTTCCCCGCTGAGTAAACGGTCTTCTTCCTCGCTCACGCGCTAAGCTCCTTCAGTCCCAGACGGATCAGGGTATCAAGTGTCTTGTCCTCACCGGCCTGCTGGGCCGCCTTGCCAACCGCGCCAAATGCCTCGGACCGGCCATAGCCCAGATTAACCAGTGCGGAAACCGCATCGGCCAGAACCGCACCATCATCCACAACAGGTGCGGCTTCGGCTGTGTCGATGCTCACATCACTGACCGGTTTGGCAGATTTGGCAGATTTTTTTGACGAAGTTGCGGCAGGTGATGCTGCCGGTGCGGCTGGCGCCGCCACCGGACCAAGATTAAGACGCGCGGCCTTGTCTTTAAGCTCGCCAACGATACGGGTCGCCACCTTCGGACCAATCCCCGGCGCACGGCAAAGGGCGGTGGTATCCTGTGCGGCAAGTGCCCGCAAAAGATCGGTCGGGCTTAAAACAGACAAAAGGGCCAGCGCCACCTTGGCCCCCACCCCCTGCACCGTCGTCAAAAGCGCGAACCACTGTTTTTCTGCGTTATCGGCAAATCCATACAGATGAATGTGATCTTCGCGAACATGGGTTTCGATCATCAACCCCGCTTCACCACCTTTTGGCGGCAGCATGGTCAATGTTCTGCGCGATGCAAAAACAAGGTATCCAACCCCGTTCACATCGATGATGACACTGTCCTCGCCAATGAAATCGACAATTCCGCGAAGTTTTGCGATCACCTGTATTTTCTCCCCGGTCCGGCTGTTATCCCCGCAAGCGCACGGGTTCCGGCATGTTGTGCATGACAAATCGCCACGGCCAAGGCATCGGCCGCATCTGCGCCATGGATTTGACATCCCGGCAGCAACGTGGACACCATCATTTCAACCTGTTGCTTGGCCGCATGACCGGCACCCACCACCGTCTTTTTGACGGCATTGGGTGTATATTCCGTTACCGGAATGCCACAGCGTGCTGGTGCAAGCAGTGCAACACCGCGCGCCTGCCCCAGTTTAAGGGTCGAAACAGGGTTCTTGTTAACGAAGGTTTCCTCGACCGCGGCCTCGTCGGGTGTCCAGGTCGCAATCACATCCATAAGCCCGCTATGAAGCTGGTCAAGACGCTCCGCCAGCGACAGCGTCTGTGTCGAGGTCACGACACCGTTGGCAACATGACGCATCCGGTTGTCTGTAAGGTCGATCACCCCCCAGCCCGTGCGTTGAAGACCGGGATCGATACCAAGAACCCTGACCACGTCGCCCCACCTTATTATTATGAGCAAAATAAAATACGCCCGTCATTCAAAAGGGAATGACGGGCGTAAGCAAGCGTAATCAGTTATCAAGCGCGGCAACGATCTCGTCGGTCCAGTTCACATTGGTCCAGACATTCTGCACATCGTCGTTATCTTCAAGCACATCAACAAGCTTCATGATGCTCTGTGCCTGTTCAACGTTGATATCGGCCTCGGTAACCGCACGGAAAACAAGCTTCGCGCTTTCCGGATCGCCGAACTTCTCGGTCAGGGCCTCACGCACCGCGTTAAGATCTTCGATCTCGGTTTCGATGATGTGATTCTCATCATCGGTTTCCGCATTTGCAGCACCGGCCTCAAGGGCGGCTTCAAACATTTCGTCCGCACCCGCCTTGTCCACCGGGTAAACGATTTCGCCAAGACGGTTGAACATGAAGCCGACCGAACCGGTTTCGCCAAGGTTGCCACCGCTTTTGGCAAATGCGGCGCGCACTTCGGATGCGGTACGGTTGCGGTTGTCCGTCAGGGCCTCGACGATAACGGCAACACCGGCCGTACCGTAACCCTCGTAACGGACTTCTTCATAATTGTCGCCCTCGCCGGCACCGGTCGCCTTTTTGATGGCGCGATCGATGTTGTCCTTGGGCATGTTCTGAACACGCGCGGCGGCAATGGCCGCACGCAAACGCGGGTTGCTGTTGATATCGTCACTGATTTTCGCCGAAACCGTGATTTCACGGGCGAGTTTGGTGAAGATTTTGGCGCGCTTTTTATCCTGCGCGCCTTTGCGGTGCATGATGTTTTTAAATTGGGAATGGCCGGCCATAACCTGAAACCTGTATTCTTTTCGTGTTGTCGATCAGTGCAAATCGGGCACCGGCCGGTAACTGCGGGATCTTCCCGGGCAGACCGGTCTCGCGATGATTGCGCGCCAGTCGGGCGGACCGAACCGGACCGGACAACTGGCAGGCAGAAATTTCGACCGCTCCTATATCCTGTTTGCGACACAAGGTCCAGCTATCCGTCATCTGTTCGCATCCATCAACCGGCACGCACCGGAAACCCGGTCGCATCACCTGTGATTTATACAACTTATGGATTTAATCGTGATTTTTTGTCGCAGAACTGCTTACATCTTGCAGTTCTGTGAATAATATTTCAATAATGTCCCTTAATAAGAAAAAATAACTCTAAAGTATAACTCTCGGGGGTTACGAACCGGGCGGCGAAAACAACAAAATGCCCGTTGCCTGATCCAAGAAACCCGGTCGGACGAAGAAGCCGCCCGGGGAAAACAGCACAAGAAGGTAGGACAGAATGGGAACTAAGTTCGGGGTCCAAAGCAAGCTTTTGATATCGTTTGCGTTGGTCGGTTTAATGGCAGTCGTGTCTGCCGTTGTGGGTGCCGTTTCTTTCAACAAGTTCGGCGAAGCTCTGACAACCATCACAGAAGAAAAACTTCCGCCAATCGCCGCCGCACAGGAACTGGCGACCGAAAGCGCGGAAATCGTGGCGATTGCGCCACGCATCGTTGCATCCAATTCCACCGACGAAGAACAGGCCATCAAGGAAGAACTTGATTTCCGCCTGCTGGAACTGGTCAACAAGATCAACGAAATCGAAGCCACCGGCTTCATGCCCGAAGTCATTGCCACGATCAATGACAACCGCATTCAGTTGCAGGACACCCTTGGCCAGTTACACACCGTAACCCAGGAACGCTTTGCCATTTCCGCCGAAAAGGCCGAAAAACTGGGCGAATTCCAGGATCTTGCCAAACGCTATGGCGACACGCTGAAACCGGTTCTGTCCTATACCCAGAACGACATCGCGCAGGGCAATGCCTACGCACAGTCGCTCAAAGACGATCCGTCCGCCAAATACACGGCAAGCACCGAAGAAGTGATCGAGAACTTCATAAAAATGAACGACGCCATCAGCGCACGTTCACCGGTGCTGGAAATCGAACGCCTTGGTTCGTCCGCTGCCAACATGATCATCGCGTCCACCACCGAAACGCAGGCCGTCCGCCTGTCAATCATTCCGGTGCGCATCCGCGGCACCTATGCCGATGCCCTTGCCGCACTGGAATCGATTGGCAACGAACGGCTTAAAAACTTCTATGTCGAACTGATCGACAAGATGTCGAAGCTTTCGGTGGGTGATGACAGCCTGCCGGAACTTCGCAAACGCGAACTGGCCGCAGCCGAGGAAAGCCAGCGTCTGGTCATCCAGAGCGGTGAATTCGCCAACGCGATGCGCAGCAGTGTCGCCGAACTGGTCGCCGCCCTGAACTCCGAAGTCCAGGATGCCGCCGCACAGGCCAAAGTGGTCGAGAAACAGAGCCTGACGGCACTGGCTGTCGTCGCAGCCGCCGCCATCCTGATTTCGCTGATCATTTATGTCGTCTATGTCCGTGGCAACCTTCTGCGCCGCCTGGCCGGTCTGCAGAAAACCATGGTCACACTCGCCGACGGCAATCTCGATATCGACGTCCCGGTCAAGGGTAACGACGAAATCACCGCCATGGGCCGCGCGGTCGAGGTGTTCAAGGACAACGCCCTGAAAGTCCGTGAACTTCAGGCCGAAGAAGAACGCCTGAACCGTGAACGTAACGAGGCCCTGCGTGACGAGTTGCTTGGCCTTGCCGATACCCTGCAAAACGAAGTCGAAAGTGCGGTCGGCGAAATCGCTGCCCTCGCCGAACAGCTTCAGGGTGTGTCTGGTCAAATGAGCCAAAGCGCCGAACTGGTTTCCGGCCAGACCGAAGATGTCGCATCCTCGGCACAGGAAGCCACCGGCAACGTCGAAACCGTTGCCGCGGCCACCGAACAGCTCTCGGCCTCGAATGCGGAAATCAACCGTCAGATGGCGGAATCGACCCGTATCTCGAACGATGCTGCGGATCGCGCACAGGAAACCAACCAGTTGGTGGTCAGCCTGTCGCAATCGGCAAACCGCATTGGCGAGGTGATCGCACTGATCACCGACATCGCCGAACAGACCAACCTTCTGGCGCTTAACGCTACCATCGAAGCGGCACGTGCCGGCGATGCGGGCAAGGGCTTTGCGGTTGTCGCGGCCGAGGTCAAAAACCTCGCCAACCAGACTGAAAAGGCGACCGAGGAAATTGCCGGTCAGATTTCCGGCATCCAGAAGGCGACGGGCGAATCTGTCACCGCCATCGAGGATATCGGTCGCATCATCGAAAACATCAACGAGATTGCCACCACCATCTCGGCCGCGGTCGAGGAACAGGGTGCCGCAACCGACGAGATCACGCGAAACGTCCGCAGTGCCGCCGATCGCACCCGCACCGTTTCCGCCTCGATCAATGATGTCGCAAGCGAAACCGGCAAAACGGGCGAGCTTTCCGGTCAGGTTCTGTCAACCGCACAGACCGCATCCGAAAAGGTCGAAAATCTGCGTTCGCGGATCAACGGCATCCTCGAAGACCTGCGTCAGCAGGCGCGTGATCGCGCCTCCTGATCCATCAGACTTCGTTCTTGTGCAAAGGCCCGCCTCATGGCGGGCCTTTTTGTTTGGCACCATAACCACAAGCTTTTGTACAAAAAGAATTATCCAGATGGACAGGACTGTAAAATAAGTAAAACATTTCGGTTATTCTACACAGATGCGTGTGCTATAGAATTTCCCAACATAAGAAAAACAAAAACTTCCGCTTTCAATTATCCGCATCCTTATCGTTCCTAACCGATATCGCGGATATCCCCGAATGCGGAACCCACAGGAAGGTTCCATCCAGGAAAATCAAACAGACGTGCGTTACCGGCATGACAGAAGCCGGTGCGCTGGTTATGCGTAATCGGGGTTAGGTGAGTAATGGGAAAGACTATCAAATCTGATGATCGCCAGAAGCCGGTCAAAAAGACCGCAAAAGGCTTCGGCGTTCAGGGGAAACTGGCGGCATCATTTGCCCTTGTCGGCCTGATGGCCGTCGTGGCGGCCACCGTCGCCGTCATATCGTTTGGCAAATTCGGCACCGAACTTGCCAACATCACACATTCAAAACTGCCGCCGATGTTTGCGGCACAGCAACTGGCAACCGACAGCGCAAAGATCGTGGCCATCGCGCCGCGGATCATCGCATCGAAAACCCCCGACGAAGAACAGATCGTCAAAGCAGAACTTGATACGCTGCTGGCCGGGCTTGATGACAATGTCGGGCAATTGCGCGAAACAAATCTGCAACCCGAAATTCTGGATGGCATCGATACCAACAGTGCCAATCTGCGCGATGCCCTGGAAAATCTGCATTCAATAACCTTGAACCGGTTTGCCATCGCAGACGAGATCGCCGAGAAACTCAACAAGTTTCAGCAGCTAAGCGGGCGATACAGCAGCATGATCACCCCGCTCCTGTCCTTTACCCAGACGACCATTTCCGGGATCAATGCTTCCGTCGAAGACCTGCGCAAATCCGGCGATCCCCTGCCCTACGAAGATCAGGTCCGCACCACCAAACTTCTTTATGACCTGAACGATGCCGTTGCATCGCGTGGTCCGGTGCTGGAACTCAGCCGTATGGGAAGCGACATCGTCAATACGATCCTGACATCAAGCTCGCTTAACGATACGACCCGGCTTTCGGTCATCAGCGTGCAGGTCCGTGGCAGCTTCGCGTCGCTGCAGAAACTGATCGAAAGCCTCGAGAACGAAAAACTCAAAAAGTTCTACACCAACATCGTCGGTGACATGCTTGAACTGTCAATCGGCGACGCCAGCCTCCCGGCCTTGCGGATCAAGGACCTTGAAGCCGCAGCAACCCAGCAGCAGATTGTCGATCAAGGCGCGCAATACGCCGCCGACATGGAAAGCAGCGTCAAGGCACTGGTTGAAAGCCTGCAATCGGATGTCGACACCGCCGCCGCATCGACCCAGACCCTGAATGCGCAAAGCTCGCAGATCATGTATGGCGTCGCAGCCGCCGCCATCCTGATTTCGCTGATCATTTATGTCGTCTATGTCCGTGGCAATCTTCTGCGCCGCCTGGCCGGTCTGCAGAAAACCATGGTCACACTGGCCGATGGCAATCTTGATATCGACGTCCCGGTCAAGGGTAACGACGAAATCACCGCCATGGGCCGCGCGGTCGAGGTGTTCAAGGACAACGCCCTGAAAGTCCGTGAACTTCAGGCCGAAGAAGAACGTCTGAACCGCGAACGTAACGAGGCACTCCGTGACGAGTTGCTTGGCCTTGCCGATACCCTGCAAAACGAAGTCGAAAGTGCGGTCGGCGAAATCGCCGCCCTCGCCGAACAGCTTCAGGGTGTGTCGGGTCAAATGAGCCAAAGCGCCGAACTGGTTTCCGGCCAGACCGAAGATGTCGCATCCTCGGCACAGGAAGCCACCGGCAATGTTGAAACCGTTGCGGCGGCCACCGAACAGCTTTCGGCCTCGAATGCGGAAATCAACCGTCAGATGGCGGAATCGACCCGCATTTCCAGCAATGCCGCCGACCGCGCACAGGAAACCAACCAGTTGGTGGTTAGCCTGTCGCAATCGGCAAACCGCATTGGCGAAGTCATCGCACTGATCACCGACATCGCCGAACAGACCAACCTTCTGGCCCTTAACGCCACCATCGAAGCGGCCCGTGCCGGCGATGCGGGCAAGGGCTTTGCGGTTGTCGCGGCCGAGGTCAAGAACCTCGCCAACCAGACCGAAAAGGCGACCGAGGAAATTGCCGGTCAGATTTCCGGCATCCAGAAGGCGACGGGCGAATTTGTCACCGCCATCGAGGATATCGGTCGCATCATCGAAAACATCAACGAGATTGCCACCACCATCTCGGCTGCGGTCGAGGAACAGGGGGCGGCAACCGACGAGATCACGCGAAACGTCCGCAGTGCAGCCGACCGCACCCGCACCGTTTCCGCCTCGATCAATGATGTGGCAAGTGAAACCGGCAAAACCGGCCAACTGTCGGGCGAAGTTCTGACCACCGCACAGGATGCCTCGCACAAGGTCGAGGCCCTGCGTGCGCGCATCAACGGTATTCTCGAAGACCTTCGCGAGCAGGCCCGCAGTCGCGCCGCCTGACCCCAAAACCTGTATCCCGAAAAAAAAGAGGCCCGATATTTCGGGCCTCTTTCGTGTTCCGGCACCTGAAATCAGGCATGTTCCGTGATTTCCACCGCCAGTCTTTCCAGCAATCCCTGCCAGCCCTCTTCGCGAAATTCCGCCTTGTCGAAACCGTCAAGAAACGCCCCCTGCTCGGTGAATTTCAGGCGCGTCTTGCCGTCCCCTTCGGGTTTCAGTTCCACCGTCGCGACCGAGGCGGAAATGCGTTTGTCGTCCTGATCCATCGTGTAGGCAAAGACGATCCGGTTATCGGGCACGATATCCTGATAAAGCGTGTCGTTATGATAAAACACCTTGCCGTCCTGGCTGAAACGTCCACCTTCACGCCCGCCGACCCGGAAATCGTGATTATATTCGATGACGTCCCATCCCTCTTCGGCAACAAACCAGCGATGATGGGCGTCCGCGTCGGAAAACGCCCGGAAAACGCGGGCCGGGCTTGCGTCATAAACCCGTTCGATTATGAACATGGCATGGGTGACAGAACGTGCGATCTTGTCATCTGCTTTATTGGCGGCGGACGTCATTGTGCTGCTCCTGCTGTTATGCTGGCCCGGTCCATTTTTGCGGTTCTTCCATGACGGGCTATTCGTTTGGCGGTTCGGATTTCGCCAGGAATTCTCCCAATCGGTCAAACCGGCGCGCCCAAAGGGATCGTCGCTCATTGATCCAGATTTCAACCTGTGTCAGCTGTTCGGGTTCAAGTTCACAGGTGCGAACCCTGCCCCGTTTCATGCTGCGGACAAGCCCGCAGTTTTCCAGCACCCGCAAATGACCCATCACGGTCGGCAACGCCATATCAAGCGGTTCGGCAAGCTCGCTGACCGTCGCAGGCCCCTTGCACAGCCTGTCAACCATGCCGCGACGCGTGGCATCCGACAGGGCGTGAAACATCTGGTCGAGTTGTTCATTATTGTTAGTCATATGCCTAAGTAACAAATCCAAACATCGCATACAAGAAATAGTTAGGTATTTTGCTAACTATTTCCAAAAACAAAACCCCGCCGATACCGACAGGGTTTTAAAGCATTGAAAATGTTTGGATATTACGCGCTGGGCCAGCTACCCTTAAGCCGTCCGCCGATACGAACCGGCTCGATCCGTTTGGCAAGGCCGGTGACATCGTCGGTTTCAACATAAATGCCGCACACCGTTGCCGGGCCGTCTGCCGGTTCGAACCGGCCAGTCGGCATTTTGGTGATGAATTTGCGGACCGAATTTTCCTTTTTCATCCCGATCACGGAATCAAAATCGCCGCACATGCCGACATCGGTCTGATAGGCCGTTCCGCCCGGCAATATCTGGGCATCCGCGGTCGGAACATGGGTGTGGGTTCCCAGAACAAGCGATGCCCGCCCATCGCAATGATGGCCAAACGCCATCTTTTCCGACGTGGTTTCGGCATGGAAATCGATGATGATCGCATCAACATTCTTGCCGAGCTTATGCTTGGCAAACAGTTTGTTCGCCCCCTGGAACGGGCAGGACAGCGGGTCCATGAACAGCCGCCCCATCATGTTAACAACGCAAACTTTTTTGCCCGAACGGGTTTTGAAAACATAGTCGCCCTTGCCCGGCGTCCCGTCGGGGAAGTTCCACGGACGCAGAAGTTTTTCATCCTCGTCGATATAGGCAATGATTTCGCGCTGATCCCAGACATGATTGCCCGTCGTCAGGACATCGGCACCGGCATCATAGAATTCCTTGCAGATTTTGGCGGTAACGCCAAAACCGTGGGCCGCGTTTTCGACATTCACCACTGCGATATCGACCGAAAGACGGTCCCGCAGCATCGGTAACGCTTCAAGTGCTGCGGTACGGCCGGATTGGCCAAGAACGTCGCCGAGATGGAGTAAACGCATTGTATTTCCTGTTTCGTCGCACGCCCGAAATTCGGACATGACTGTAACCGATGCCCCTGTCAGACGCACCGTTTGATGCACAACATAAATGAGATGGGGATATGAACTAAGTGGGAGCCACCGCTGCCGTTGGCCATGTGGTAATTCCTCGTGACCTGCGTGTGCAGGTGGGCGCCGTATAACGAGACCACGGCCTCGACAGGGACAGCTCCCTAGAGAAATGAGCATCGGCCCCGGGAATTAGCGAACCTGACGAACAGGGCAGCCCCCGAATTGCTGCTGCGCCCGATCGCCGCGAACGGCGCATCGAAAACAGTCAGCGTCCGGAACTTAGTCCTGCGAAAGCTTTTGCGCAATAGCTTCGATGCGAACAGCCATGCTTTCCATGTTTTCCGCAATCGCGTCACCTTCGGCGGCACTGACACTGCCGGGCTCCGGTCCAGCCATTGTCTGGCGACTGCGCAATTTTTCATGCATGTCGCCAAGCTCGTCGGCAATCAGAAGACTGGTCATGACCAGAAGGCGCTGCTCGCCAATCTGACCAACCGCACCGGCAATTTCACGAACCCGTTCATCGACATATTGCGCAAGGTTCATCAGGCGTTCTTCCTGACCATCGTCGCAGGCAACATCGTAGCTGCGCCCGTTAATTCGTACTGAAACCTGTGCCATGGAATTTATGCCTGCTTTTGTTCGCGATCATCATCAAGGACCAGACGCAACTGCCCGACCGCACCATCAAGGCGGGCCGAAACGGTCTGGGTTGCTGTTGCGAGCTTGTCATAATCCTGACGCAAGGCAGCCAGCTGGCTTTTCAGGGTTTCGACTTCACCGGCAGCATCGGACTGGTTTCCGATGTCTTTGGCCATACGCGACTCCGCGGCAGCATCAAGACTGTCGATGGCCGCTTTTAGTCGGTTACTCGCTTCTAGCAAACGCGACATATTCAATATCCAGCTTTGTTAAACTACCCGGTCAGCACAGGCAAAACCTGTTCCTGATCACAAGATCGGCCACCCTGCCAACCGACTTTGTCATGAAAAAGGCTGATTTATTCCCGAACAAACCCGTGGCTTCAAATATCAGCCTTGGGGATCAATGCCCGAAAATCGTATGGAAAAGCCCGCCATGACATGCTGCACGATATGTGGTCCGTCCACTGAACCAACAGGATACAAGGAACACAGGACCGACTGGCAACATAGGGGTCAAGATCGGGACGCGTCAACAAGCACCATCGCCACATGACATGTTTGTCATTTTCGTTAACCGCAATCAGGACAACAGGCGCAGTTTTTCGACAGAAGCGGTTGACGGATGCCCCCTGTGCGGGCATGTTCCGCGCGAATTCCGTTAACATGGAATACATGTATTAAAAGTGTTTTCATCGCCCGACCGCGAAACCCCCAGGAACCGCATCCAATGACGACGCAATCAGAACACAACCGCATGGCCAATGCCATTCGCTTTCTTTCGGCCGACGCCGTCGAAAAAGCCAACTCCGGACATCCCGGCATGCCGATGGGCATGGCAGACGTCGCGACTGTTCTTTATACCAAATTCCTGAAATTTGATCCCAAGCACCCGAACTGGCCCGACCGCGACCGTTTCATCCTGTCCGCAGGTCACGGTTCGATGCTGCTTTATTCGCTTCTGCACCTTACGGGTTACGAAGATTTCGATCTGGATCAGATCAAGAATTTCCGTCAGATGGGCTTCCGCACCGCGGGTCACCCGGAATATGGCCATGGTGCCGGTATCGAAACCACCACCGGCCCGCTGGGTCAGGGTATTGCGACCTCGGTCGGTTTCGCGCTTGGCGAACGCATCATGAATGCGCGCTTTGGCAATGACGTTGTCGATCATTTCACTTACGTGATTGCCGGCGACGGCTGCCTGATGGAAGGCATCTCGCAGGAAGCCATTTCGATGGCCGGTCACCTGAAACTGTCGAAACTGATCGTCCTGTTTGACGATAACGGCATTTCAATCGACGGCCCGACCTCTCTGTCGACGTCCGAAGATCACAAAAAACGTTTCGAAGCCGCTGGCTGGGACGTGCAGCAGATTGACGGCCACGATCCGGTCGCCATCGAAGCCGCCATTGCCAAGGCAAAAACCACCAACACGCCCTCGATGATCGCCTGCAAAACCGAAATCGGTTTTGGCGCCCCGACCAAGGGTGGCACCTCGGCAACGCACGGATCCCCGCTTGGCGCGACCGAACTTGCCGGTGCGCGTGAAAAACTCGGCTGGACGGCCGAGCCGTTTGACATTCCGGCCGACATTCTCGACGCATGGCGCAATGCCGGTGCACGCGGCAAGGCCGATTTCGATGCATGGGGTTCGCGTTTCGAAAATCTTGAAGCCTCCCTCAAGGACGAATTCGAACGTCGCGTCGAAGGCAAACTGCCGGAAAACTGGATTGACGCGTTCAACGACTACAAAAAGCAGATCACCGCTGAACTGCCGAAAGTCGCGACCCGCAAATCGTCGCAGAACGTTCTTGAAGTCCTGACCAAGGCAATACCGGAAATGATCGGCGGTTCTGCCGACCTGACCGGCTCGAACAACACCAAAACCGGCGTTCAGGCCCCGATCACCGCTGATGGCGGTTATCATGGCGGCTATATCTATTACGGTATCCGTGAACACGGTATGGCTGCGGCCATGAATGGTCTGGCACTTCATGGCGGCGTTCTGCCTTATGGCGGCACCTTCCTGGTCTTCACCGACTATTGCCGCCCGGCAATCCGTCTGTCGGCCCTGATGAACCAGCGCGTTGTCTATGTCATGACCCATGATTCCATCGGTCTTGGCGAAGACGGCCCGACCCACCAGCCGGTCGAACATGTCGCATCCCTGCGCGCAATGCCGAACGTTACCGTCATCCGTCCGGCCGATGCGGTTGAAACCGCCGAAGCATGGGCAATGGCGATCACCAACGAAACCGGCCCGACCGTCATGGCGCTGACCCGTCAGAACCTGCCGACCCTGCGCACCGAATACCGCGAAGACAACCTTGTCGCGCGCGGCGGTTACGTGATTTCGGATTGCGACGGTGATCGTCAGGTCACCCTGATTGCGACCGGTTCCGAAGTCGAAATTGCCGTGAACGCACAGGCGAAACTCAAGGCCGACGGCATCAATGCTGCCGTCGTCTCCCTGCCAAGCTGGGAACTGTTCGACGCGCAGTCGCCGGAATATCGCAAGGAAGTCCTTGGTGACAAACCGCGCATCGCCATCGAAGCCCTGTCGGTCTTCGGCTGGGAAAAATACGTTGGCGACAACGGCAAAGTCATTGGCATGCACGGCTTTGGTGCCTCGGCACCGGCCGAAGTCCTTTACGAGCATTTCGGCATCACCGCCGAGGCGCTGGTCAAGGCAGCCAAAGAACTCGTTTAATTCAAGGGGCCGGATCGGTAATATGCCGATCCGGCCTTTTTTCTATGGGGTTGAACCCCAAGCCGTGATTGATACTCCCCAGGTACCAATCATCATAATTTTGGAGGGATGAATGGCTATTCGCGTAGCGATTAATGGTTTTGGTCGTATTGGCCGTCTGGTTCTGCGTGCCATCGTTGAAAGCGGCCGTACCGATGTTGAAGTCGTGGCCATCAACGACCTGGGTGACGTCGCCACCAACGCACATCTTCTGAAATACGATTCCGTTCATGGCGTTCTTGCCAATGACGTCAAAGCCGAAGGCAACGACCTTGTCATCGACGGCAAGGCGATCAAGGTCTGCTCGGAACGCGATCCGGCGAACCTGCCGTGGGGCGCTCTGAATGTCGATATCGCATTCGAATGCACCGGCATCTTCCTCGACGAAGCGGGTGCCGGCAAACACCTGACCGCAGGTGCCAAGCGCGTTCTGATTTCCGCCCCGGCAAAGGGCGACATCAAAACCGTCGTTTACGGTGTTAACAGCGACACGCTCAGCGCATCCGACATCATCGTTTCGAACGCATCCTGCACCACCAACTGCCTGGCACCGGTTGCAGACGTTCTGAACAAGACCGTTGGCATCACCAAGGGCTTCATGACCACCGTTCACGCCTTCACCGGCGACCAGAACACGGTCGACAGCCTGCACAAGGATCTGCGCCGCGCCCGTGCCGCTTCGCTTTCGATGATCCCGACCTCGACCGGTGCGGCCAAGGCCGTCGGTCTGGTTCTTCCGGAACTCAAAGGCAAGCTTGATGGCACCGCCATCCGCGTCCCGACCCCGAACGTTTCGATGGTTGACCTGACCTTCGTTGCCGGTCGCGACACCACGGCTGATGAAATCAATGCCGCGATCAAGGAAGCCGCAAACGGCCCGCTCAAGGGTGTTCTTGGCGTTTGCGATGCACCGCTGGTCTCGATTGACTTCAACCACAATCCGAACAGCTCGACCTTCGACGTCACCCAGACCCAGGTTATCGGCGGCAACTTCGTCCGTATCCTGTCCTGGTACGACAACGAGTGGGGCTTCTCGAACCGTATGTCCGATACCGCCGTTGCCATGGCGAAGTTCCTTTAATCGGAACTTGAAGCTATCGATCCGGATCAGGGCGGCCTTCGGGTCGCCCTTTCTGTTTGGCAAATCCCGACCCGGTGATATTTTGCCCCGATGAAAGACACCACAAACCTTTTCATTCGCATTCATGGCATGGCTGGCGGCCAATCAGCCTGCCGTGTCGCAAGGCTTTTGGCAGGGCATGCGCGGATCAATCTGCTGTCGCCGGAAAATGCCGGGGCGTCGCTTGGTGCACAATGGTTTGCCACCCTGATCGGAAGATTACGAACCGAATTTCCCGATGCCCTCATCCACGGCATTCTTGATTGTCGCGGGCGTCGTGCATCGGCCCTGGCCGCGATGGAAACCGGGCTGGATGCGGTATTGCTTGATGATGATCTGCCTGATGATCTGAAAGCCCGGCTTGAAAATCTCGGATCAAAGTCGGGATGCCGGGTCATCACCGCCCTGCCCGACCCGGACCGGATTTACGAAACCGGTGACGATCACCTGCCCGATACGGAACTTGACCGGCGGCTTTCGGCGTTTTTGGCTGGGTGATTGCCAAAAGGGTGATGAAACGTTACATGATACGCAGTTTTTGATCAGGAATGACCATTGTGAACGCAGACGACCAAACCGGCCTTTATCTTCTGACACCGCCAAAAATCGATCTGGCCGTGTTTCCGGACCTTCTGAAATCCGTGCTTGATACCGGTGCGATTGATTGTCTGCAGCTTCGTCTCAAAGACGTTTCCGATGATGAAATCCGCAAGGCGATTGATGCGATCCTGCCGCTGTGCTCAGACCGCGACATTCCCCTGATCCTCAATGACCGTCCTGACATTGCCAAAAAATCGGGTGTTGATGGCGTTCATGTCGGTGAAGAAGACGCCAGCTACGCCGAGGCACGCGCCATCATGGGCGAGGAACACATTGTCGGCGTGTCCTGCTATGACAGTCGCCATCGCGCCATGGAACTTGGTGAAAAAGGGGCTGATTACGTGGCGTTTGGCGCGTTCTATCCGACGCAAACCAAAGAAGCCAAAACCAGCGTCACCCCCGAAATCATCGAAATCTGGACGACCTTTACAACCGTCCCCTGTGTCGCGATTGGTGGCATCACGGCTGATAACCTTGGCCCGATCGTCGAAGCCGGTGCCGATTTCATCGCCGTTACAGGCGGAGTCTGGAGCCATCCGGACGGTCCCGAGGCCGGGGCAAAGGCGATCAAGGCCGCGATTGCCGCTGCCTCGGACTGAAATCCAGCCCGGTTTATCCCCTTTTAACCGCAGGGATTTGGCGCCAGCCATGCGCGAATGACGGTTTGCCATGCACGCAAACCCTGATCAATCTGCTTGCAGCAAATTCGCCAAACTGGTAGTTAAGCCCGACTTTAATGGGACGGATGTCCCGCTTACATCGTGAATCTGTGATCTGAAAGAACGGTTGGTGCCATGAAAATCAACGGCAACGAAATCCGTCCGGGTAACCTTATCGAACATAAAGGTGCCCTGTGGCGTGCGGTAAAATGCCAGGCTGTGAAGCCGGGTAAAGGCGGTGCGTTTAACCAGGTTGAACTCAAAGACATTCGTACCGGCACCAAGCTGAACGAACGTTTCCGTGCCTCGGAAACCGTCGAACGTATTCGTCTGGAACAGAATGAATATACCTATCTGTTTGCCGATGGTGACATGATCACCTTCATGGACAGCGAAACTTTCGAACAGATCACAGTCAATGCGGAACTCGTCGGTGAACCGGCTGTATTCCTTCAGGACGGCATGGTTGTTACCATCGAATCCTTCGAAGGCGAACCGCTTGCCGTTACCCTGCCCGAACATGTTGTCTGCCAGATCGTCGAAGCCGACGCGGTTGTCAAAGGGCAGACCCAGTCTTCTTCCTTCAAGCCGGCCGTTCTTGATAATGGCGTTCGCATTCTGGTGCCGCCGCATATTGAATCGGGTACGCGCGTTGTCGTGAACACGACCGAATGCACCTATCTCGAGCGTGCAAAAG
Organism: Thalassospira lucentensis; assembly: GCF_032921865.1. NCBI lineage: Bacteria > Pseudomonadati > Pseudomonadota > Alphaproteobacteria > Rhodospirillales > Thalassospiraceae > Thalassospira > Thalassospira lucentensis. The sequence goes on along the minus strand of NZ_CP136684.1, from coordinate 3,218,025 downwards.
ACTAAGGACATTCGTCCTTGGGCCTTCATTTTTTTACTTTCAAACACCGGGAGATGAGCCGTGCGTGGCGCCGCCCGTCGTTCAGCAAATATCAATGTCATGTTCAAGGCCGTCGAAAAGGCGGCCTATGGACTTAAACGCGACTTCGGTGAAGTCGAAAACCTTCAGGTGTCGATGAAAGGCCCGGCGGATTTCGTATCTGCTGCCGATCACCGTGCCGAAAAACGCCTGCGCGAAGAACTTGAACGTGCGCGTCCGGGCTATGGTTTCCTTCTGGAAGAAGGCGGCGAAATCAAGGGCTCCGATCCGGAGCACCGCTGGATCATCGATCCGCTTGATGGCACCACCAACTTCCTGCACGGCATTCCGCATTTTGCGATTTCCGTGGCCCTGCAAAAGGGTGACGAAATCATTGCCGGCATCATTTACGATGTCGCCAAGGATGAATTCTTCTGGGCCGAAAAAGGCGTTGGCGCCTATCTTGATAACCGTCGCCTGCGTGTTTCGGGCCGTCGTCGCCTGAATGAATGCGTTCTGGCATGCGGTGTCCCGCATATCGGACATGGCGATCACGCCGCGTTCGAAAAACAGCTTCATTCGGTCATGGATCGTTGTGCCGGCGTGCGCCGTATGGGTGCTGCATCACTTGATCTGGCCTATGTTGCCGCCGGTCGCTTTGACGGTTACTGGGAATCCCATCTTAATGCGTGGGATATCGCTGCGGGCCTTCTGATGATCACCGAAGCAGGCGGCTATGTCCGCGATGCCAAAGGTGGCACCAACATGCTTGGCACCGGCAGCGTCGTTGCCGCCAACGACTATATCCAGCCCGTGCTGGCCAAGACGCTCAAAAAAGCCGTTACCGAGTAAGTATCAGCTTTTATTACCGTTTTTTGAAAGGGCATCCCTGCTTTGGCACGGATGCCCTTTTTGCATCCCGCCCCTTGCCAAAGGTCAAAGCGGTTGTTCATCATCAAGCTCTAAGCTATGGTACTTGCCGTCTGGCCAACCATATATCGGGGTGGCTGGATCGGGGTGGCACAATGAACAAAGAACAATGTGCCAAAAGATCGACACAAAACTGTGCGTTATAAAACAACGTGTTCAAACACAGGGTAACAAGGGGCCTGCGATTTGATGAAGGGGTATTCCAAGATTTCGGTGCTGGCATTCATGGCAGCACTGGGCGGTAATGCGGTTGTCAGTGGCGGTGCATCCGCACAGCAATACACCCCCGTATCCGTTGACGACAGCGTACAGGTAAACTGGGACGTTGCCGACGGCATCGGCGGACAACCGACCGTACCGAATTATCTTTCACCCTCGGTTTCGCGCGAACATATTTCGATCGCTGGCAGCGATCTGATCTATCCCGAAACCCGCCCGCATTCGGAATTCCTTGCCGCAGACCGCTTTGCGCAGGATGTCAGCGGCACGACATATGGTGACGGATTTGAAACCGTCGTCATTGATGGTGCCGGCAGCAACGACATCCCGACCCGGTCGCAATTTTACGGCGTCCCCGGTGTCACCACCAGCCCATCCTATGATGATGGCGCAAATCAGGTGATCACGCTTAACCGGCCTGAACCGGCTGCAGCCCCGCGCGCCAAACCGGCTGCCCCGGTGGCAGCCGCAAAAACAGGCAGTGGCAGCGCACCGGTTCCACTAAGCAAACCGACACCGGCACCGACACAGGTCCCGGCTCCTGCCGCCGAAATGGCCCAGGCATCCGAATCCCCTGCGGCACCGAAGGCCGAACCAGCTCCCGAAGCACCGAAAGTCGAAACAAAACCGGCCGAAATCGAACCCCCAAAAGCCCCGCCGCTTCCGGCCGAGGAAACCAGACAGGCACCGCCTCCTCCGGCACCGGAACCGGTTATACCGGACAAGTCAAACGTGCCAGAGGCACCAAGCCCGGCACCCGATACCACAACATCACCGCAGGAAATGCTTGAACAGCGTTCCAGCAACGAGACGCCTGTCGCGCCGGCCCCGGCACCAGAACCGGCAGCCGAAGCCGCCGCAGTACCACCAGCCGCCAAGGACCCGGTTGTATCTGCACCATCCGGTGCTGGCGAATACAGCCTGGCATTCGGTTCGGGCAGTTTCGAGCTGAACAACGCCGCACGCAGCCAGCTTGACAGCATCGTCAAAAGCATGGGCAGTGATGAAAACATGCGTATTCAGCTTCAGGCCTATGCCGAAGGCGATTCCAACAATGCCAGCAAGGCACGCCGCCTGTCGCTTTCGCGCGCCCTGCAGGTCCGTTCCTATCTGATCGACAAAGGTGTGCGGTCCACGCGCATCGATGTCCGTGCGCTGGGTGCCAATGTTCCTTCCGGCCCGGCGGATCGTGTCGATATCAAAACCGTTCAACGCTAGGATTGATCCGTCATGAGCAATAATTCGGCCAACGGCATGGCAACCCTTCCTGCTGTTACCAAACCGGGAAGCTATCTGACGCGGATGGGGATTTTCATCGCCGTTATCGCTGCCGTCGGTGCATTGCTGTTTCCGACTTTGTCCGATGCGTTCATGGCCAACGCGGTTCTGAACGGTTTGATCCTTGGCGTGTTTGTCGTCGGCGTGATCTATACGTTCCGTATGGTCGCAAGCCTGTCGGCCGAAGTCACCTGGATCGAGGATTTCCGCCGCAACCGTCCCGGCCTGACATCGCAGGTTCCGCCAAAACTGCTGTTGCCGATGGCACGCATGATGGCCGAACAGCGCCGCGACCGCCCGCAACTCTCAACCATGGCAACCCGCACCATTCTGGACTCGATCCGTTCCCGTCTGGATGAAAGCCGCGAACTGTCGCGCTATGTCGTTGGTCTTCTGGTGTTCCTTGGTCTGCTCGGTACCTTCTGGGGCCTGCTTCAGACCGTCAACTCGGTTGCCAATGTCATTGGTGACGTCAATGTCGGCTCGGGCCAGAATATTGATCTGTGGTTCAACGAACTCAAGGAAGGCCTTGCCGAGCCGCTTGGCGGCATGGGAACGGCGTTTTCGTCCTCGCTCTTCGGTCTTGCCGGATCACTGGCCCTTGGTCTGATCGACATGCAGGCCGGTCAGGCACAGAACCGCTTCTTTAACGAACTTGAAGAATGGCTTTCGGGCTTCACCCGCCTTTCTTCGGGCGGTCCGGTTTCGGATGGGGAACAATCGGTTCCGGCCTATCTGTCGGCCCTGATCGAACAGATGGCGGACAATATGGAAGGGTTGCAAAACTCGATCCAGCGCTCCGAAAGCTCGCAGATCAAATCGCATAACACCCTGATCGATCTGGCCGACAAACTTTCGACCCTGACCGATCAGATGAAGGCCGAACAGCAGCTTATGGTCAAGCTGGCGGAAAACCAGATGCATCTGAAACCGGTGCTTGATCAGCTTTCCGATTCCATGAAAATCGGAAGCTTCGGCATTGATGACAATACACGCGCCCATATCCGGTCCCTCGACAACACCCTTTCGCGCGTTGGCGAGGAACTGACAATGGGCCGTCAGCAATCGACCCAGGAAATCAGAAGCGAGATCAAGCTTCTGGCCCGTACCATCGCCGCGATCGCCGAGGAGGGTTGATCGCATGACCGGGTTGTCACGCCGCCGAAATCGCGACGTCAACACCTGGCCTGGCTTTGTTGATGCCTTGGCCACCCTGTTGATGGTGATCATTTTCCTGCTGATGATTTTCGTCGTCGCGCAGGTCTATCTGGGTGCTGCCCTTTCCGGGCGTGACCAGGCATTGAACGACCTCACCGCACAGGTGAACGAGCTGACAAATCTTTTGTCGCTCGAACGCACCAACAATCAGCGCATGGAACTCGAACTGACACAGCTCACGACCGAGCTTTCCAACACCAGTGACCAGCGGGACGAATTGCGTGACCGTGCCGCCGCCCTCGCAAGCCAGCTTTCAGCCGCCGAATTGTCCGCTGACGAGATGGAAAAGAAACTTCTGGCAGCCCTCGCCAATCTTGAGGAAAAAGAGGCCGAGCTTAGCACCGCACGCGAAAAAGCCGACGAACAGATGGCCGATCAGGAAAGCCGCATCGCAGAACTTTCCGCCCTGCTGGCCTCGCGCGCAGCCGAACTTGAAGACGAGAAAAAGCTCAGCACCGAGGCACAGGCTCAGGTCGCGGCCCTCAATCAGCAAATGCTGGCCCTGCGCCAGCAGCTTCAGAAAATCCAGGCAGCCCTCGAAGTCTCCGAACGCGAGAACGAAGACAAACAGGCCCAGATCGTCAATCTTGGACAACGCCTGAATGCCGCCCTTGCCACCAAGGTCGCCGAATTGCAGCGTTATCGTTCGGAATTCTTTGGCCGCCTGCGCGAAGTTCTGGGCGACCGTCAGGATATCCGCGTGGTGGGCGACCGCTTTGTCTTCCAGTCCGAAGTCCTGTTCACATCCGGCTCCGCCGATCTTGGCGAAGAAGGTCAGGAACAGCTGGCAAAGCTTGGCGATACACTGAAAACCATTTCGGCCGAAATCCCCGACGATATCGATTGGGTCATGCGTGTTGATGGTCACACGGATAAGGTTCCGATCCGTAACCTGAAATTCGCATCAAACTGGGAACTGTCGGCCGCACGCGCCATTTCGGTGGTCAAATTCCTGATCGAACGCGGCGTTCCGCCAAACCGGCTGGTTGCTGCGGGCTTTGGCGAATATCAGCCGCTTGATAACCGTGACGACGAAATCGCCTATCGCCGCAACCGTCGTATCGAATTCAAGATCACCGAACGGTAAGACCGGCACCATAAAGATCACCAACGGCACCCTTGATGGGTGCCGTTGTCTTTTCTGGCGCATTTCACTGGATCGGGAAAAATTCGGAACCAAGAACCACACCGGCACGTTGGTGGCTTAAGGGAGCCTTTCAATAAAAAGGAGGCCACAAATGTCCATCCTCAGGACCCGAAACGAAACCGTTGGCGTTTTTCATGACCTTCCCGCCCTGCAAAAAACCGCAGAGGATCTGGAAAAAGCCGGTTTCAAACATTCCGATCTAAGCCTGCTTGCGACCGAACGCACCATCGAGGACAAGCTGGGTCATATTTACAGCAAGGTCGAGGATATCGAAAACGATCCCGACATGCCCCCGCTCGCCTATACCGCGCCAACCCCGATTGGCAATGCCGAGGGCGTTCTGGTCGGTGCCCCCATGTATGCCGCCGCCTTTGGCGCGGCCGGTGTCATGATTGCCGCAGGTGGCCCGATTGCCCTGACCATCGCGGCCATTGTCGGTGCAGGCGGTGTTGGTGCTGCGGCGGGCGGTGTGGTCGCGGCCATGATCGGCAAACGATATTCCGGTGAATTGCAGGACGAACTGGATCATGGCGGGTTGCTGCTTTGGGTACAGACACCCGACGAAACAAAGGAAAACCGCGCCAAAGACATCCTTGCCCGCCATCAGGCCAAACTGATCGGCACCCACGAGGTGGCAAATCCGCACACCAAACGCGACATGCTTTGACCACCATCCCTAACGTTATTGTCACCTGCCCTGAATAACCTTCTACCAAAGAAGCCCCCGGTAAATGCCTGTGGGGCTTTCTTTTTTTCTGGTCTGTATCGCACGATCCCACTAAATTCACTGCGCTGCCACCGCATTTCCCATCCATCCGTTTTACCTGTTTGACGGAGCCACCATGCTGCGCGATATCTCGCCCCAAAACCTGTTCATGGGTATTCTTGCCGCCTTTGTCGGATCGGCCAGTTCCTTTGCCGTCGTCCTTCAGGGGCTTGGTGCCGTTGGTGCAACGCCCGATCAGGCCGCATCGGGCCTGATGGCGCTATCGGTCGCCATGGGTCTGTGCTCGATCTATCTGTCATTGCGCACCCGCATGCCGATCAGCATCGCATGGTCCACCCCCGGTGCGGCCTTGCTGGCAACATCCGGCGCGATTGACGGCGGTTTTGCCGTGGCGGTCGGGGCATTTATTGTTTGCGCGATCCTGATCATCATCTGCGGCATCTGGAAGCCGTTGGGCCGTGCGGTTGCCGCCATTCCCGCCCCGCTTGCCAATGCCATGCTGGCCGGTGTGTTGCTGGGCCTGTGTCTGGCACCGATCAAGGCGGTTGCGTTCAATCCGCTTCTTGGCCTGCCGATTGTCATTGCCTGGCTGGTGGTCGGGCGGATCAATCGCCTGTTTGCCGTGCCTGCGGCCTTGCTGGCCTTTATCATTGTGATGGTGGTCGGTGTCGAGTTTCCCGAAAATACCCTAGGCAGCCTTGGCGGTGCCATCGTGCCGCCGGTCGAATTCGTCATGCCGGAATTCACACTGGCCGGTCTGGTCGGCATTGCCCTGCCGCTGTTTATCGTCACCATGGCATCGCAAAACATTCCCGGCACGGCCGTTTTGCGCGCCAATAATTACGATACCCCGCCCGGCCCGCTTTTTGCCACCACCGGCTTTTTCTCTTTACTTGCCGCCCCCTTTGGCGGGCATGCCGTCAACCTTGCCGCGATCATCGCCGCCCTGTGTGCGGGCGAAGACGCCCATCCCGATCCGAAAAAACGGTATTGGGCGGCGGCCTTTGGCGGGGTGTTTTACATCCTGTTCGGATTGCTGGCCGGGCTTGTCACCGCTTTTGTCAGTCTCGCCCCCTCGATCCTGATCGAAGCGGTTGCCGGCCTTGCCCTGATCGGGGCATTTTCCGGATCGGTGGTTGCCGCATTCAAGGATGACGACGCGCGCGAAGCCGCCGCCGTAACCTTCCTTGTCACCGCCGCCGGTCTATCCTTTTTCGGGGTTGCCGGGGCGTTCTGGGGATTGCTGGCCGGTGGGCTGATCCATTTCCTGACCCATCTGCGCAAGGATAAAGCCAGCTAAAACAAAAGGCCCTGCGGATTATCAGCAGGGCCTTTTTTTAGTGGCGCAGTCAAAAATCATTCCGGCTTCGGGATCGTCAGACTACCCTTGGCATCGAGTTCCCAGAACGGGTTATACGCCACTTCCCAGGCATGCCCGTCCGGATCGCGGAAATATCCCGAATACCCGCCCCAGAACACCTTTTCCGCCGGTTTCTGAATGACGGCACCGGCTTTCTTTGCCTCTGCCATCACCGCATCGACCTCGGCCTCGTCCCGTGTGTTATAGGCAATCGTCAGGCCGGCAAAACGGGCACCGGTATCATCATCAAACTGCCCGTCCTTGATCAGGTCGTCCCGGCCAAACAGTCCAAGCGCAAGGCCGTTGGACAGTTGATAGAAAACCACCTGCCCCTCGACCATCTGGGTGACTTTCCAGCCAAGCCCGTCTTCGTAAAACCGCCGCGACCGGTCAAGGTCCGCAACGCCAAGTGTAATCAGCGATACACGTTGATCCATTTCATGCTCCTGCTCTCAGGGTCAAACCCCTAAAGCACCCAAACCCGGACTGAGACTAACACCCCGTTTCCCCATTGCCGAGCCCGGACTCGGGCACAGCCGAAATTTCGCGTCGCAGCATGTTCGCAATAAAATTGCGCGTAAATCGGTACCGGAATAAGTAAATATTAAGTTGACCCAACGTCAACCTATGCAATCAAGCGTTTTGCACATTGCAATGCGAGTTGATTTGAAAAAAGGTCAGCATTCATTACCATTATCCTGTCAGACAGCGATCCGTCCCGACCAAACGCCAAAGCCGGAACGCCAATGACAGCAAAGAGAATTTTACGGGCCATACCAAAACGCTGCGCGTAAACTTATATCAATAAAAGCAGCGCAACTGGCCCACACGACCCCACAATCAGAGAGAGATCCCGAGGGAGACTGGTCATGGCACAATTGGCGGCAATTAGCCTTGATGACAAATATACGCTTGAAGAAGGCCGGGTCTATTTGACCGGTATCCAGGCGTTGGTTCGATTGCCCCTGATGCAGCGCCAGCTTGACGCGCGCGCAGGCCTGAACACCGCCGGCTGTATTTCCGGTTATCGCGGATCACCACTGGGCGGCCTTGATCAGCAGCTTTGGCGCGCCAAAAAATTCCTGACCCGACAGCAGATCGAATTTCAGGCCGGTGTGAACGAAGACCTCGCTGCCACCGTCGTCTGGGGCAGCCAGCAGGTCAATATGTACAAGGACGCCAAATATGATGGCGTCTTTGGCATGTGGTATGGCAAGGGGCCGGGTGTTGACCGGTCGGGCGATGTTTTCAAACACGCCAACTATGCCGGTACCTCCAAACATGGCGGCGTTCTGGTTCTGGCCGGTGATGACCATTCCTGCAAATCATCCACCCTGCCCCATCAGACCGAATATGCCTTTATCGATGCGCAAATCCCGGTTCTGAACCCGTCGGGGGTGCAGGATATCCTTGATTTCGGCATTCATGGCTGGGCCATGAGCCGCTATTCCGGTTGCTGGGTCGCGATGAAAACCATCGCCGAAACGGTTGAAAGTTCGGCGGCGGTCGATGTCGCGCCCGATCGCATCACGCCGGTCATCCCCGATAATTTCGACATGCCCGAAGGCGGGCTCCATATCCGTTGGCCCGACACGCCAAAGGATCAGGAACACCGCCTGATGAAATACAAACTCTATGCCGCCCTTGCCTATGCGCGCGCCAACAAGCTGAACAAAACCGTCATCGACAGCCCGAATGCACGGCTTGGCATCATCACGACCGGCAAGGCCTATCTTGATGTCATGCAGGCATTCGATGACCTTGGCATTTCCGAGGCCGATGCCGCCAAAATCGGCATCCGCGTGCTGAAGGTCGGCATGAGCTGGCCGCTCAACCGTGACGATGTGCGCGAATTTGCCATGGGGCTTGAGGAAATCATCGTCGTCGAGGAAAAACGCGCGGTGATGGAAAATCAGGTCAAGGAACAGCTTTATAACTGGCGCGAGGATGTCCGCCCGACCGTGATCGGCAAATTCGATGAAAAGGGCGAATGGATTCTGCCCTCGATGGATGAACTGACCCCGGCGCGCATCGCGGTTGTCCTCGCCCAGCGCATCAACCGTTTCTATGACAGCCCGAAAATCCACGAACGCATCGACTGGCTGGAACAGAAAGAACGCGAAATCGCCGAACCGCGCCCGGATGTCGCGCGCATTCCGTGGTTCTGTCCGGGTTGCCCGCATAACAGCTCCACCAAGGTGCCCGAAGGCAGCCGTGCCATGGCCGGAATCGGGTGCCATTACATGGTCAACTGGATGGACCGGTCGACCGAAACCTTTACCCATATGGGCGGCGAAGGTGTCACCTGGATCGGGCAGGCCCCGTTCACCAATGAAAAGCACGTTTTCCAGAACCTTGGCGATGGCACCTATTACCATTCCGGGTCGCTTGCGGTGCGCGCCGCCGTCGCGGCCGGTGTCAACATCACCTATAAAATCCTGTTTAACGATGCGGTCGCCATGACCGGCGGCCAGCCGGTTGACGGCCCGCTGACCGTGCCGCAAATCACCCGCCAGATGGCCGATGAAGGGGTGAAACGCATCATCGTTCTGTCCGACGAACCCGATAAATATCCGGTCGCATCGCATTTCGCCGATGGCGTTGATATCCGTCATCGCGACGAACTGGAAAACACCCAGAAAGAACTGCGTGAAATCGAAGGCGTGACCATCCTGATCTTTGATCAGACCTGTGCGGCCGAAAAACGCCGCCGTCGCAAACGCAAACTGATGGTCGATCCGCCCAAACGGGTCTTCATCAATGATCTGGTGTGCGAAGGCTGCGGCGATTGCGGCGAAAAATCCAACTGTCTGGCCGTCGTGCCGGTCGAAACCGAATTTGGCCGCAAGCGCGCCATTGACCAGTCGGCCTGCAACAAGGATTTCTCCTGCCTGAATGGCTTCTGCCCAAGCTTCGTCACCATCGAAGGCGGATCGCTGCGCAAACCCGAAGCCGCCGCCAAAAGCGGTAATGCGGGCGATGCCATCTTCGCCAGCCTGCCGCGCCCGACCCTGCCCGATATCACCGATCCGTGGTCGGTTCTGATCACGGGCGTTGGCGGCACGGGTGTCGTAACCATCGGTGCGCTGCTTGGCATGGCCGCCCATATCGAGGGCAAGGGAATTGTCGGTCTTGATATGGCGGGCTTGGCGCAAAAAGGCGGTGCGGTCGTAAGCCATATCCGATTTGCCGATACGCAGGAAAAACTCCATGCCGCCCGCATTCCGGCGGGCGAGGCCAATGTCGTGCTGGGCTGTGATCTTCTGGTCGCGGCAAGCTTCGAAGGCCTTGCCAAGATGCGCCGCAACTTTACCCAGGCCGTGATCAACACCCATGAAACGGTCACCGGTGCCTTTACCCGCAACCCCGATTTCCAGCTGAAATCGAACGAGCATATGAAGGTCATTTCGGACGCCTGTGGTGCTGATGCGGTGAATTTCGTCGAAGGCAGCGATATCGCCACCCGCCTGATGGGCAATTCGATTGCGACCAACCTGTTCATGCTGGGTGTCGCATGGCAGCGCGGCCTGATCCCGATCACCGAAGAAGCCCTGATGCAGGCGATTGATCTCAACGGTGTCGCGATTGATATGAACAAGCAGTCCTTCTATTGGGGCCGCCTGTTTGCCCATGATCCGAAACGCGTGCTTGATGTCATCGGCCCGAACGAGGCCGAAGCACATCCGATTGCCACCACGCTTTCCGACATGGTTGCCAAACGCAAGGCCTTCCTGACCGATTATCAGAACGCGGCCTATGCCAACCGGTTTGCCGCACTGGTCGACAGGGTTGCGGCGGCGGAAAAACGTCTTGATGGCGGTGATGATCTCGCACGGACGGTGGCGAAATATTACTTCAAACTGCTCGCCTACAAGGACGAGTATGAAGTCGCCCGTCTTTATACCGATCCGGCTTTCAGGGCCAAACTCGCCAAAAACTTCACCGGCGATTACAAAATCCGGTTCCATCTGGCCCCACCGGCCCTTGCCGACAGGGACCCGGAAACCGGCCACCTGAAAAAGCAGGCCTTCGGTCCGTGGATGATGAGTGCCTTTGGCATTCTTGCGAAATTCAAGTTCCTGCGCGGCACGGCACTCGATCCGTTCGGTCGTACCCATGAACGCAAAATGGAACGTCAATTGATTGCCGATTACGAGGCACTGTTGGACGAGGTCATCACTGGCCTTAACCATGACAATGCCCGAATTGCCAATGCCCTTCTGGCCCTGCCCGAACAGATCCGTGGTTACGGCCATATCAAGGATGGCAATATCGACAAGGTCAAAACCCGCGAGGCCGAACTGCTGGAACAGTTCCGCAACCCGCCGGAACATCTGAAAGCCGCGGAATAACGCGGCCTTCCAAAAATCTGTCAAAAATCAAAGGGGCCGCATGATCAGCGGCCCCTTTTTTATGTTGATGTTACGCCAGTCGCGGCCGCGGCCCGCCCAGCGGGAAATGCAGATCGGGCAGAACCCGTGCCGCACGACGGCGCAGATCACGCACCGGATGTTCGCGAAGCTGCCGGCTGCGGTAACTGGCGATCATGTCATCGGTCGCCTGATAGCCATCGTCAATCCCGCGATCAAGGTTCTCCCACGTCCAGTCGTAATTGATATGCGGGGAAACCGGGATTTCGATGATGTCGATCTTCCGCCCGCTTTCGGCGACTTCACGTTTGAAGGCCTTGACCGCATCCT